>JAUNSO010000091.1 GCA_030539165.1 bacterium | reverse complement strand
GAGCAGAATCGCTGTTACGCTGGGAAAGAAAAGACAGCACCTGATTGACAAAAACAAGATGTCAGACCCTGATCAGTTGAAGGTTGGAGAGAAGATTTATTTTTGATTTGCAGGGCAGTGTCATTCAGTTAAGGATTTATCCCAAAAAGATACCCATCAAATATCATGTTTGATGGGTATTATGTCCAAATGACGAATAAATGACATCATTTTCATAAGAATTTTTTGTCTATCCTTCAAATCATAACCACGATATTCTTCTTCAGATCTAATTACAGGTCCAGCATGAACACAATGCTTTTAAGTCTGTCTCTATATCTTTCATCTTTTCACCGTATGCATAAAAATGGCGGGTGTCTTACCCGCCTTTTGGTGGACCCGGGTCTTGCGACCAGCCCAAATATTAATGCGATTTCACGCAACAGAATCATATCTGTATAAATATTATATGTTTTTTTTGATAAAATTACAACACCTAAAATGATATTTTTTGCTCTCGAGATTACTCTCGATAATAAGAGGATTTTGGACAAGAGACCTGCTCTATGAATACCAGCAAGTCCAAAACGGCAGCTGCAAAATGTCGATTTATCCTATATTGGACAATAAGACCCGTGTAACTTCAGTATAAATTCCAAAGAAATAAGATTATTTCATTTCTTTGGAATTCGAATCAGCATAATGCAGACTGTCTTGTCCAAAATCATGCTTCTTTGTATCTGAATGTCATCGATTTGGAATTTTCACTTATTTCAACCGCTTCATTTGTCCAAAAACTCCTGAATTTCCATTTTGGATGACTCTATATTGGGGATGGTCGGGTTGTTTGGACTTGTTTTGTGTGGATTTATCTGCTATAATCCATTTTGAACGCAATTTTGATACCCTGCTGACAGGTACTTTTTAAAGAAGTCGTACAGGTATTGTTGACTGGTTACTTCTATGGAAGGAATGCCGGAGCTTGGTATCGGGAATGATAAATTATATTTTAAAGGAGATGCGAAAATGAAAGGTAATATTATCGTAGGTCAGTCAGGCGGCCCAACAGCAGTTATCAATTCAAGCTTGGCAGGTGTATTTTCAGCAGCAAAGGAACTTGGCGTTAATAAGATTTATGGTATGGTTCATGGTATCCAGGGCTTCTTAAATGAGAGCTTCTGCGATATTTCTGAATATGTGAAGGACAAGGGAGATGTAGAACTCTTAAAGAGAACTCCGTCAGCTTTCCTTGGTTCATGCAGATACAAGCTTCCTAAGATTGAGGGAAATGAAGCAACATATGACAAGATGTTCGAGATCATGGAGAAGTATGATATCGAGTGCCTGTTCTACATCGGTGGTAATGATTCTATGGATACCATCAAGATGTTATCAGACTATGCAGCAGCTAAGGGCAAGAGCCAGAGATTCGTTGGTGTTCCGAAGACAATCGACAATGACCTTCCGATCACAGATCACTGCCCGGGCTATGCAAGTGCAGCGAAGTATATTGCTACATCATTAAAGGAAATCATTCGTGATAACGAGAGCTTCGGTGTTGAGAAGCCGACCGTTACAGTTGTAGAGATCATGGGACGTCACGCAGGCTGGTTAACAGCAGCAGCAGCTCTTGCTAAGGGCGAGGATTGCCACGGAGCAGATATGATCTGTCTTCCTGAGGTAGACTTCGACATGGAGAAATTCATGGAGAGAGTAAAATACCTTGCAGCTACTAAGCATTCAGTTGTTCTTGCAGTTTCAGAGGGCGTTAAGCTCGCAGACGGACGTTTTGTATGTGAACTTGGCGGCGGCGCTGATTTCGTAGACGCTTTCGGTCACAAGCAGTTATCAGGCTGTGCAGTTGTTCTTGCTAACAAGATTGCGGCAGAGACAGGTCTGAAGACTCGTGCAATTGAGTTCTCTACATTACAGAGAGCAGCTACACATATTGCTTCCTTAACAGATATCAACGAGGCATTTGAGTGTGGTTACAGAGCTGTTATGGCTGCAGAAGCAGGCAAGACAGGAATGATGATTACAATCGACAGAGCTGAGGGTGATGCTTACCAGATTTCTTATGGTATCTATGACATTCACCAGATTGCTAACGTTGAGAGACCGGTTCCGGCTGAGTGGATTACAGAGGACGGCACACAGATTGGTCAGGGCTACCTTGACTATGCAAGACCAATGATTCTTGGCGAGTTACAGCCTATGATGGTTGATGGACTTCCGAGACACCTGGTTCGCAAGTAAGAAGCATAACGGCATACGCCGTAATATAGATTTCACAAGAAAGCTCCGCCAGTCAGAGATGTATGAGACATCCTGATGGGCGGAGCTTTTTTGCACTTTTGATAGGATAGTAAGCGGGCAATCCTATTTCTTTTGCTCTATGATGTTTAAAAATTCTCTTGCAGTTACGATAAAGGGCTTAATAGGAAAATGCTTCAGATTTCCTGTTACAAGATATGCATTATCTTTCTTTTCCATGACAACCTCATAAAAGGGAAGGTCTTTTGCATCAGCGAGTAATTCCCCTGTAGATGTAGGAACAACAGCAACACCATACTTTTCGATTACTTGAATCAGTGTGACTGGACAAGAGAGCGGATACTAAAACATTAGTATCAATGACGGCATAAAACATTATACTTATTCTCCTCTTCTTGTTTTATTAATTTCGTCGTTTATTTCGTCTAGTGATAAGTCCTGTATTCCGGCTGCTTGCGCTTCAGCACGCATTGCCAGGAAAGCCTGTAAACCATCAGCTCTGGTTAATTCGTTTGTAGCCTGTATTTCGAAAGGAATTTTCTTTTCACGAACGACTGCTTTGGCAAACACATTGAATGCTGTTGTTGCATTCATACCAAAATCTGCACATAATTCATCAAATTGATGTTTTAATGCTTCATCCATTCGTATACTAAAAGTTGCCTGTGCCATAATAAAGACCTCCTAATGATATTATTAAGATACTTATATTATATACGCTTTTTATTACAATATCAATAAAATACAACAATTTATATTGCAATTTATATAATGTGTAACTTTTTTAATGCCATTATTTTGAGAGTATCTGTTCCTTTATAAAGATTACGATGTAAGAAATATAATTTGTTCTTGACAAGTGAGCGACTGCTTACTATAATGATGATTACAAGGTGAGCAGATGCTTACCGAATGGATAAGAGGTGATGGAATGACAACGAGAGAGAAGATTATCTATGAATCCCTGAAGCTGTTCTCTGTGAATGGGTATGATGCGGTATCTACGAGGATGATTGCACGGGCGGCGGAGATTTCAGATACGGCGATGTATAAGCATTTTAAGAGCAAGCAGGAGATTTTTGATACAATCATTGGAATCTGCAAGGAACGATTTGTGACGGAGCAGCAGAAGATTGATATTCACAATATGTGCTGGGATGAGGTGGAGAATATCTGCCTTGGAATGTACCGGTTTCAGACACAGGATGAGTGGATTGTGATGTTCCGGCAGTTACTGGTTGTGGAGCAGTTCAAGAATCCTGATATGGCGGCAATTTATAAGACATTTTTCATAGATACGCCGGTTGACGGTATGGTACAGATCTTCACGGAGCTCATGCAGGAGGGTTACATGCGAAAATGCAATCCCAGAGTACTCGCGATGGAACTGTATGCCCCTTTTTTTATGTTCCATACATTAAGATCAGATTCGGAGGAATTATTAGCAGATTTAAGAGAACATGTCAGTTATTTCAGGATGAATACAAGGAGGACAAAAGAAGATGGATTATGTAATTGTAAACAAAAAGGAAGTCAGACAAAATCGTGAAATGAGAAAGGCGCAGAAGGCAGCCAAGAGAAAATACGGACGTTCACGCATGGCAGCACCGAAGCTTCGTGTATCGAAGATTGTGGGACTGCAGGCGCAGGATTTTATATCCTTTGTACCAATGAAGGATAATGTGTCAGAGAAGAAGGCGGATGTACCATCAATCACCTCAGCCGAGCAGCTGATTACCGCAGTGGAGCAGGCAGGCCTGACGGGTCTTAGCGGAAATGGATTTTCTACTGCTGAAAAGCTCAGAACATTGCAGGATACAAATGCAGCAAAGCGGTATTTAATCATCAACGCAGTAGAATGTGATCCGGGACTGATTCATGATGAATGGCTGCTTGAGAATCATTATGAAGAGGTTAAGAAGGGAATTGAAGTGCTGGAGAACAGCTTCTCCTTTGAACGGACATTTCTTGCATCCCGTCTGATTGGCGGATACATAGATGGGAAGATTGAGCTTGTTAAGGTTCCGAACCGTTACCCGATGGGACAGGAGAAGGTGCTGATTCACTCGATGCTGGGAGCAGAGTTTGCGAAGGATGAGATTCCTGCACAGCATGGAATCCTCGTTATCAATCTGCAGACAGTATTTATGATTGGTAAAATTGCAGAGGGAACATACCAGACGGGCAGCCGCTACCTGACAGCAGCAAATCTGGATACGGCAGAGGCTATGGTCATTGAAGCGACAGCGGGTATGGATGCAGCAGAGATTGCAGAAAAAGTTTTCCCTGATATTGAGACAGGTATCCAAAAGGCAGGTAAAAAGGTGTTCATCGGTGGAGGTTCCATGTCCGCACACCCATTAACAGATGGTGAACAGATTACAGCAGCAACTAACTGGATTGCATACGGCAGACAGGCAGATTACAGTCAGGCTGTGAATTGTAAGGGATGCGGCGGGTGCACCGGCAAATGTCCGGCAGGAGTTGACGTGAAGAACATCATCAGACTGACAGAGAGGGGTCAGAAGGATGGTTTTGAGAAGTTCCATCCGGAACAGTGCATCGGATGCGGAGCATGTACCTATGTATGTGCAGCCGGGAAGAATACGCAGGAGGTCATAGCGAGAATCAATGGAAAAATCTAAGCAGAGAATTTATACAATCATCCTATTTGCGGTATTTGCGCTTTCACTCTATATCGTAGAGTGGAGTGGCATCGGAAGCAGCGCAGTGGCAAAGTATAATCAGGGCTACGGAACATTTGACATGAAATCCTATTCGACGGAGGGTGTTGCAGAGGTACTCGACAGGATGGAGCCGCAGGGGTTCATAGTCTACAGGCTTTATTTTGTGGCAGATTATTTCTTCGTGCTGACCTTCGGACTATTACAGATTACATTACTGTATCTGACCTACCAGTGGACGAGACCAGGCATCAGACAGCTGCTTTACTGCGTACCAATCCTACGCGGAATCTGCGACATCATAGAGAACACCTTGCTCTTATGGACATTGAACCACTATCCCGATATCAACCGCCAGGTAATACAGGCAGCATCAGCTGCAACGACCATGAAGCTTGCTCTGATCAGGGTGTGGTCAGTGATTTTCCTTGTGGGAATTGTGGTCAGTTTTGTGAAACGGAGACAGAAAAAATAGTTTTTATTACGGCGCTTTTTCTTGACATTATATGTTACTATTTGCTACACTCAATTTTGTAAGCAGTATATACATGCCAAAGTATACTGCTTACAAAAGTATAATCAAGTCTCAAAAGAGACTCACAGGGCAATTCTGCCCAAGGTTTCCAAAGAAATGTAAATTAATAGAAACGGCATATTGTTTTATTTTCTGAAATCAAATATAATGAGTTTGTAGACGTAATCAAGCCATCTATTGAGCTTGCAGACAGATATTTCATGTCTGTCCTCTTATATTTCTCTGCATGCATTTCAGTTATAAAACAATGCAGAAAAGAGGAA
>JAUNSO010000041.1:12583-29059 GCA_030539165.1 bacterium | reverse complement strand
CATGCTGTATCTAAATCCAAAATCATAACTACAGTCACTTCAGACCCACCATCAAGTCTACAAAGTCAAATATGGTGTGCATATCTAGTCCCAAAACCAAGACTACTGTCACCGCAGACCCACCATCAAATCTTTATATGTACATTGGGTGTGCATATCTAGTCTCAGAATCAAAACTACAGTCACCACAGACCCACCATCAAATCCATAAAGTCAAATATGGTGTACATATCTAGTCTCAAAATCAAAACTACAGTCACTTCAGACCCACCATCAAATCTACATATGTACATTGGGTGTGCATATCTAGTCTCAAAATCAAAACTACAGTCACCGCAGACCCACCATCAAATCTATAAAGTCAAATATGGTGTACATATCTAGTCTCAAAATCAAGACTACAGCTACTTCAAACCCACCACCAAGTCCATAAATGTATCAACGGTCAACTTCATGTTGACTGGTGTGGCTATGTCTTTTTTGGTCAAAAGCAAATATCTCTTTTTAACAGATCGGAATTGATCGGCTACCTGTCCTAATAAAGTTTATAAGTTCTTCAACATCTTCAAAATCGTCATAATCGCCTGTGATACCTTCTCGATGGTATACAACGCCCATTTGTTCGTTGCGTTCAAGACAATCCAAAAGCATTGCTTCTCCAAATCTCTTTACAAACATTGTGAATCCATAAGGTTTTATTTTAGATAATAAACCTTTTCGACACTCCTGATTACAATTAAAGCAATGACTGTAATTATTTTCTAATGAACATTTTCTATTTTCGCACCAATCTTTATCTGGACATTTACCTGAATTACAGCCATTACATGAACCATTTTCGTTACACAAACAACAGGCAAGTCCACATCTTGCAATTCCTAACTCTCGTTTCATAAGTTTCTCCTCCGCCGAGAATACTTTACTCCATTATTTTTAGAGCAATTTCCTTAGCAAAACTACTTGAAACCTGTTCTTTTTGCAAGCTATCATCGAGATATATAGCAAAATATTCTCTTTGTTGTTCCTTTTCAGTAAAACCTATAAACCATGCCTCTCCATTGATACCAGAACCAGTTTTTCCATATACTTTTTTCTCTTTATCATTTTCAATTAGCATAATTTTCTTTAATATTTCGATGTTATCGCTGTCATAAAAACTTTCACCTTCAAAAATTTTTGATAAAGCCTCTACCTGTTCATATGGCGATATTTTTAAAGATGAACCCAGCCAAAACCCGTTTAATTCTTTGTAGGGATTTATCATACTTCCGTCCCATGCTGAAACATCACAATTACCATACTCCAACTCTCTTAATTCTTTCTTGACTTTCTCTTCCCCTACACTATTTATAATCTGATGAAAGTACCATATACAAGACGTTTGAAATGCTTTTTGCAAGGTCAAATTCTCGTTCCATTCCTGAATTGGATATTGAGTTCCATTATAGTTCATGGTGGAGGTTTCATCTTGAATAATATTGTTGTGTAGTCCTATTAATGTAGAAATGATTTTAAAAGTTGAATATGGGGATACTTCCTGTTCTGCCATATCTTTATTATACACAGAATACTTATCTTCTGAGGGACTGTACAGAACTGCGCAGCCATTAATCCCACTAAAGTCACTACTTAAATCAAGTATTTCTTCCTCATTACTCTCACTCACTTTATCTTCTGTTTTCTCTTCTGTTGCTGATTGTTCTAATTGATTTGTTTCTATCCGTTCCACTTTTTCTTGTATAGATGAACACCCTGATAACATTATAAAACATATTGCTGAAATACAGGTAATCTTGAATAATCTTAACATACTTCTCCTCACAACTTCAAATTTATAAAGAAAATCTCCTGATTACATTTATAGATTACAATCAATATCCACTCATCATATCAAATTCATCCAGCTTATCTGGCTTTACTTGAAGCTGCAGCACTTCTGAAAATGTGCTTTCAATCATTTTTTTAGTCTCTATTAAATTGACAATTTATTTTTTCAGTAAAGTCGTTGTACTATTTTCATCTATTTAAGACCAATAGAGGGGATTATCTCCTATTTTTTTGAGACTGAATGACAGTGACATTTAGGTGTTGTTTTGATCGCGCTTATTTTAACTCTGGAAATGCTGATAACAGGTCGGGCATTTGCGGGGGGATGGTGATGGGGGTGCCGGCGGCGGTGATGGCGGTTGCGGGGTCTTTGAGGCCGTTTCCGGTGACGACGGTAACTATGGTTGCGTCGTGGGGAATCAGGGACTGCTCTATGGCTTTCTTGACTCCGGCGGTTCCGGTGGCTCCGGCGGGTTCTGCGAAGACTCCGCAGGTGGTTCCGAGGAGTTTCATGGCATCTAGGATTTCCTGGTCGGAGACATTTACAACAACGCCATTTGATTCGCGAATGGCATTCAGGGCTTTATCGGGATTTCTGGGTACACCGACGGCGATGCTGTCGGCGATGGTGTTCTCTTCCATCGGATACCAGTCCCTGCCCTCGGCAATGGCGCGGTTGATTGGACAGCAGCCTTCTGCCTGAACACTGATGAGTCTCGGAAGTTTATCTATAAAGCCGGCTGCATACAGGTCTTTGAAGCCCTTCCATACACCGCCGATTGTGCAGCCGTCTCCTACGGAGATGGCTACATAGTCTGTCATTTTCCAGTTTAATTGTTCTGCAATCTCAAGAGAGACTGTCTTCTTTCCCTCCATCAGATAAGGATTGATCGCCGCATTCCGGTTGTACCAGCCCCAACGGTCGATTGCCTCTGCGGATAAACGGAAGGTATCTTCATAGGAACCCTTGACACTGATGACATTTGCTCCGAACATCATGAGCTGTGCGACTTTACCCTTCGGGGCGCGTTCGGGCACAAAGATGTAGGTCTTGAAGCCTGCAGCTGCGGCATTGCCTGCAAGAGAGGATGCGGCATTGCCTGTAGAGGAGCATGCGATGATGGAGGCTCCGGCTTCTTCGGCTTTTACAACCGCCATTGCTGATGCGCGATCCTTCAGACTTGCTGTTGGATTGATGCCATCGTCCTTAATGTACAGCTTTGCGATGCCGAGTTTCTCTGCCAGTCGTTCTGACTGATAAAACGGAGACCAGCCGACACGCAGCTTCGGAACCTTGCTGTCGCCCTGTACCGGAAGAAACTCACGATAGCGCCACATGCTGTTCTCATGCCGGTCTGCCATATCCTTCACGGACACCTGACTCTTAATCCACTCATAATCATATTTTATATCCAGAATCCCGCCACACTTCTTACAGGTTGTCACATTCGGACTCGCCTCAAATTCGGCCCCACATTTCACACAAACTGCAGAAATCACATTCTTCATCTTCCCCATAGCATACCTCCTACAGGTTCTTCAATAATCCTGTACGTTCATTAAATTCATGAATCAATTCATCAATCGCCCCTGCTTCTCTGCGGACAGCACCCCATGTGTGCTCATCATCATACCAGAGTGCGTTCAGCTCTTCTGCAGTTCTGCCCTGCTGCTCTACCCAGGTGTAGTACTTCAGATTATGTACTCTCTTGCGGTCGATATAGGTTAACTCCTGCATGTTATCAGTCTTGATAGATGCAATGTGTTTCGCGTAATCCACTGCAGCCATTGTCGGTGTATAAGCGCCATTCTCCTCCTGCAGCTCCTTGATTCTGGAACCGTACATGGAAGCAGAGTCCGTCATAACCGTTGCAATTACATCATGCTCCGTCATCTCATAGTACTTCGCCATCTTGATTGCACACAGCATATTGGCAATGCCTGAAATACCAAAGTAACTGAGAAGCTCTACAAATTCAGGACTGACACCCAGCTCCTTCACAAGATATTCTCTGCCGACAGGCTCATTTAAGAAACGAATCAGCTTCTGGCTGTCCTCATCATCAATGTCAATGACCATATCTGTATTTTTTACGTTGTGAATCCACGGCACATGCTTATCACCAATACCTTCAATTCTGTGTCCGCCGAATCCGTTATTTAATAAGGTAGGACACTGCAGCGCTTCACCAACACCAAGCTTAGCGGTCGGATATTTTTCTTTCAGGTAATCTCCTGATGCCATCGTACCTGCAGAACCGGATGTGAAGACTGCGCCTGCGAATCTGTCTCCCGGCTGCTTCATTTCCTCATAGGCATCTGCGATTGCACTTCCTGTTACATTATAATGCCATAAGTAATTGCCCATCTCTTCAAACTGGTTGAAGATCAGTACATCCTTTCTGGTTGTCTTCAGTTCCCAGGTCTTATCGAAGATTTCCTTTACATTACTCTCACAGCCCGGAGTTGCAATAACCTCTCCTGCGATGCTGTGAAGCCACTCGAATCTCTCCTTACTCATCTCAGCCGGCAGGATTGCGATGGAATCTGCACCTAGAAGCTTCGAGTTAAATGCACCGCCACGGCAGTAATTGCCGGTAGACGGCCAGACAGCCTTATGATAAGTCGTATCGAATTGTCCCGTAATTAATCTCGGTGCCAGACATCCAAAGGATGCACCTACCTTGTGGCAGCCGGTCGGGAACCATTTTCCAATCATGCAGATGATCTTCGCTTTTACACCGGTCAGCTCTGACGGCAGTACGATGTAGTTGCTGCTGCCATAGAGTCCGCCGCTTTCCTTCTGCTCATTCTTCCATGAGATTCTGAATAGGTTCAGTGGATTGACATCCCACAGTCCGACATTTTTCAGTTTCTCTTTGATTCCATCGGGAATCAGCTCGGGATTCTTCATCTGGGCAATGGTCGGAATGATAATATTCTTTTCCTTTGCCTTCTCTATATTTTTCTCAAGTGCCTGTTCATTTCTCGTTAAATCGATCATGTTCCATACCTCCTGATATTCGACTTCATTAATATATACAATTTCATCATATCACCCGCTATATGAAATTGCAATGAATAGAATAAAAATATTTTTTAGCGCTAAATCTTTTTGTAATTTGTCTTGCAATTCTCCTTTACTATGCTATGATAATAAGTAGAAACTGTTCATTTACGGACAAATGACGCAAAATGATAATTTCGTAATTAAGGGAGATGATTTTTTGGATAATGAAGCTGCTACATTGACAATATTAAAACAATTAGCCGTAGGACTGGCCGCACAATTCGGAAATAATTGTGAGGTTGTGATTCATGATCTGGCACTTGCCAATATGGATCATTCCATTGTACATATTGAAAACGGACACATCAGTAACCGGGAAGTCGGTGGCGGGCCGTCTCCGATTGTATTGGATACAATATCCCATCACGCCGAGCATCCTGTTGACCGGCTTGCATACCTGACACAGACCGACAGCGGCAGAATTCTCAAATCCAGTACACTCTTTATTCAGGATGAGACCGGTGCCGTCCGTTATATTCTTGCCATCAATTATGACATCACGAATCTGCTTGCCATTGACCGGTCGATTTCTTCCCTGATTTCCTGTCCCGAGGATGAAGAGAAGAAGGAAGCGCCCAGCCGCATCACGAAGGATGTCAATGAACTGCTGGATGAACTGATTAAACAGTCTGTAGATCTGATTGGTGTTCCGGTCGCATTGATGTCGAAGGAAGATAAAATCAGAGCAATCAATTTCTTAAATGATGCCGGAGCCTTTTTGATTACCAAATCCGGCGATAAGGTATCAAAATATTTTAATATATCTAAATATACTTTGTACAGTTATGTTGATATTAATAAGTAAATTTAACTAATCAGGGCTAAGCATATAGCTCGACTATATAAATCAAATATGCATGTACAATCAAAAAGGAGGAATACATATGGATTTTACCAAGATTAAGGCAGCTGCTGAACAATACGAACAGGATATGACGAAGTTCTTACGAGACCTCGTTCGCATTCCGGGAGAAAGCTGTGAGGAAAAAGGTCACATTGACAGAATCGCAGAGGAAATGAGAAAGGTTGGATTTGATAAAGTTGAAATCGATCCGATGGGCAATGTACTTGGATATATGGGAACCGGCTCTACGCTGATTGCCTATGATGCGCACATTGACAATGTCGGCATCGGCAATCGCTCCAACTGGGAGTTTGATCCGTATGAGGGTTATGAGACAGAGACTGAAATCGGCGGACGTGGTACCTCTGATCAGCTTGGTGGTCTTGTTTCCTCCGTCTATGGAGCTAAGATTATGAAGGATTTCGGTCTTCTCTCTGATAAATACACGGTTTTAGTAACCGGTACGGTTCAGGAGGAGGATTGTGACGGTCTCTGCTGGCAGTACATTATCAATGAGGATAAGGTAAAGCCTGAATTTGTAGTGATTACAGAGCCTACCGACGGACATATCTATCGCGGACAGCGCGGACGTATGGAAATCCGTGTGGAGGTACAGGGTGTTTCCTGTCACGGTTCTGCGCCGGAGCGTGGCGACAATGCAATCTATAAGATGGGTGACATTTTGCAGGAGGTGCGTGCACTGAATGATAAGCTGCTCGACAATGCATTTCTGGGCAAGGGTACGCTGGCTGTGTCTGAGATTTTCTTCACTTCTCCTTCACGCTGTGCAGTTGCCGATATGTGTGCCATCTCAATTGACAGACGACTGACTGACGGCGAGACATATGAATCTGCTCTGCAGGAAATCCGTAATCTACCTACTGTTCAGAAATATCAGGCTGAGGTATCTATGTACAAATATGACCGTCCAAGCTATACCGGTCTAGTCTATCCGACAGACTGCTACTTCCCGACGTGGGTAATCCCTTCTGACCATCCGGCTACCAAGGCTATGGTGGAATCGTATCAGGGTATGTATGGTGAACCGGTCGTTGATAAGTGGACCTTCTCTACCAATGGTGTTTCTATTATGGGACGTTTCGGAATTCCGTGTATCGGCTTCGGCCCCGGCAAGGAAGCACAGGCACATGCACCCAATGAACGTACCTGGAAGGAAGACCTCGTAAAATGTGCAGCAGTTTATGCTGCTATGCCGACATTGTATTGCAAATAAAGGAGAACACGTATGGAAACATTACAAATGTATATCGATAAACTAAACAAACTGAACTTTAAAGAGATGTATCAAAATGATTTCTTCCTGACCTGGGAGAAGACGGATGATGAACTGGAGGCTGTGTTCACAGTTGCAGACGCTCTGCGCTACATGAGAAAGAACAATATTTCCACCAAGGTTTTTGAAAGCGGACTTGGTATTTCCCTGTTCCGTGACAATTCCACAAGAACGCGTTTTTCATTTGCATCGGCATGCAATCTGCTGGGTCTCGAGGTACAGGATCTGGATGAAGGGAAGTCTCAGATTGCACATGGCGAGACGGTGCGTGAGACAGCCAATATGATTTCTTTTATGGCGGATGTCATCGGTATCCGGGATGATATGTATATTGGTAAGGGCAATGCTTATATGCACAATGTATCCAATGCGGTTCGTGAAGGTTATCAGGATGGTGTATTGGAGCAGATTCCGACGCTTGTGAATCTGCAGTGTGATATTGACCACCCTACGCAGTGTATGGCGGATATGCTGCATGTCATTCACGAATTTGGCGGTGTAGAGAATCTGAAGGGCAAGAAGGTCGCCATGTCTTGGGCTTATTCTCCTTCTTATGGAAAGCCGTTATCTGTTCCGCAGGGTGTCATTGGTCTGATGACACGTTTTGGCATGGATGTTGTGCTGGCTCATCCGGAAGGGTATGAGATTATGCCGGAATGTGAAGAGGTTGCCAGAAAGAATGCGACAGCGACAGGTGGTTCATTTACGAAGACTAATAATATGGCGGAGGCATTTAAGGATGCGGATATTGTGTATCCGAAGAGCTGGGCTCCGTTTGCTGCTATGGAGAAGCGTACGGATCTCTATGGAAATGGGGATTTTGATGGTATCAACAAGCTGGAAAAGGAGCTGCTTGCTCAGAATGCGACGCATAAGGACTGGACTTGTTCTGAGGAACTGATGAAGTCTACGAAGGATGGCAAGGCGCTTTATCTGCATTGTTTACCGGCTGATATTTCAGGGGTCAGCTGTGAGGAAGGTGAGGTTGACGGGTCTGTGTTTGACCGGTATCGTACCCCGCTTTATAAACAGGCTAGTTTTAAGCCTTATGTGATTGCGGCTATGATTTTCTTGGCTAAGTTTGCAGATCCGGCGGCGTTGCTTAAGAGGTTGGAGGATGAAGCTAAGCCTCGGAAGAGATAAGTAAATGGTTCTGGGACGACCGGGAAGGCAGTGCGTATAGCTGCACTTCAAGCGTCGTCCCCTTCAACCTGCAAGATGATTAGAATTGAGAGAGAGGCTCTCAATTCTAATCGCAGTTTTCAGGCTCCTTTGGCCCATTGAAGTGCAGCTATACGCACTGCCTTCCCGGTCTGTTCTAGACAATATTTATTTGTGGATGGGTGGATTGCTTTGCTTATGGATGGACATGTATGAGTAGGGTTGTGATTGTGCGTTAGGGAATGTGCTTATGGGGCAGATGACGGTGGCGGAAATTGCCTTTGGGTTTGCTTATGGAGGGTTTTGTATGAGTAGGATTGTGATTGCGCTTGGGGGGAATGCGCTTGGGAATACGCTTCCGGAGCAGATGACGGCGGCTAAGATTACCTCCAGATCGATTGTGGATTTGATTGAGGAGGGACATGAGGTGATTATTTCTCATGGGAATGGGCCGCAGGTTGGTATGATTAATAATGCAATGGCGGCTTTGTCTCGTGAGGATGTGACTCAGCCGAATACGCCTCTTTCTGTTTGTGTTGCCATGAGTCAGGCGTATATCGGATATGATCTGCAGAATGCGCTGCGTGAGGAGTTGAAGAATCGTGGGCTAAATAAGCCTGTGACGACTATGATTACGCAGGTCAGAGTGGATGAAAATGATCCTGCTTTTGAGCATCCAACGAAGCCTGTGGGACATTTTATGACGAAGGAGCAGGCTGACTATGCTGCGAAGGAGTATGGTCATATGATGATAGAGGATTCGGGAAGGGGTTACCGGCGTGTTGTTGCTTCTCCGCGTCCGATTGAGATTGTTGAAATTGATGCGATTCGAACGTTGGTGAATGCCGGAGATGTTGTGATTGCGGCTGGCGGTGGCGGTATTCCTGTTGTCAGACAGGGAAATCATCTGAAGGGTGCCAGTGCTGTGATTGATAAGGATTTCTGCAGTGCCAGGATGGCGCAGGATCTTGATGCGGATATGCTGATTATCCTGACTGCGGTTGAGAAGGTTGCGATTCATTTCCGTAAGCCGGATGAGAAATTGCTGGATCATATGACGGTTGAGGAAGCGAAGAAATACATCAAAGCCGGAGAATTTGCTCCCGGCTCTATGCTCCCGAAGGTAGAGGCCTGTGTTGAATTTGCCTCCAGTAAGCCCGGACGTACTGCACTTATAACCTTGCTTGAAAAGGCCAAGGACGGTATCAACGGTAAGACCGGGACTCGCATCGGGTAGAATGCTATTGTTAGGGAAATGACTAACGGACGTCATCAGCCAGCGGATATCATTGTATTTTGGATACCTCAATCTCATATACCTCGCCGCCTTTGTTCAAGTCAATGGAAAAAGTCAGTTCACTTGTCTCGTATGTGTAAGTCCACCATAAGATGGATTCTGCTGTGCCACCTGAGGCTTCTTTAATCGGATACCCAAAAGCAGTAAATACATCATCTGCATTGTCTCCAATCTTAATTCCACGAAACGTCTCAAGATCCTGTGCTGTCATAGGAGCAAAGGATTCCGGCACTTCCAGCAAATCAATTCGATCTCCTACATAAGCCATCATTTTCTCTGTAAACCCTTCAAGCTCATTTGGTATATAGTCCGTTCCCGCATGAATTTCTCTTGTATGATTCGGATTTTCCAATTGAAGCTCCCATTGTTCATCAATTCCTGTGTTGACTGCCGCATTATAATCTTTCCACTTCTGTATTTCATATTTCATTAAAAGTGACAATACTTCTTCTTTATCTTCCTCTGTCAAAGCATAGTGATCCATGACCTTCCAATGAAACGCTGAATTACAATAACCCATTTCATTTTCCTGTAAATCAATAAAGATTTTTTTGCTGTTTCCAAAGTCATCCTTATACCAAAACATAATTTTGTTAATGGCATCCAATGGATACCTTTCCTGACTAACGTCCAGCCAATGAAAACTTTCCCATGACACTTTATCCTCTTTGGAAAGTCCATTACCATCGCTTTGACTTTTTGTCTCTAATTCCTTCTTTTGCTCACAGCCCATCAAAAATACAAGACATATTAAAACTATAAAAGCCGAACTACTGTATTGCTTTTTCCTTTTGCTCATATTTTCCCCTGATTCATCAATTTAGCAATTCAATGATTCTGTTTTGCAACTACTGTTTACGACCAGCTCTGAATCTCAACGATATTCCCTTCGGGATCAGCAGCGTATACGAAGACTGCTTTTCGGCCATCAGGGTATTCTGTCTTGACGAGTTCACCATATTGGGAACCGCCTGCGGCGAGGACTTGCTGTAATTTGCCCTCGACATCATCGGTTTCGAAGGCAAGATGCGCGATTCCGAGGCGGTTTGTATGGGGTGTGCCGCCATCCAGCATTTCTTCGTATGAGAAAATCTCCAATGTCGGATGGTCTTCACCGTAACCGGGCAGACAGATATGCTCTCCTGTAATGTGAGAGTTCTTGACGCCCGTCATCCGGTCAAGCCATTCTCCGCTGATATCTCTTGTCTCACCGATGCTCTTGCAGTCGAAAACCTTCTTATAAAATTCAACCAGTTTCTTCGCATCCTTTGCTACGATATTTGTATGTACATATCTAAGCATATTAATCTCCTCCGGTTTAGAAATAAAAACCATTTTATGGCTATTCTAATTTATAGCTTTAGATTGGTCGTAATGAACCACGTCCGTTTTAATCGGATCTGCAACCTATCTGGTTCCGATTAGCAACTGTACTCAGTTGCATAAATAATGAAATCGTAAATTGCTTACTAACGAGTATGCAACTTACGATTATGCAACACGAATTCTATTACCAGCATATTTCCTGATCAATATATCTGTAAAAAGTCTGTCATTGTCAAGATATCCGGTGACTCTATATCAAGTGCAAAGAAGTCCTTATCACCTGTCAGTAAGACATCAATGCCTTCCATAATTGCAGTTGCAAGAATGGGCAAGTCCTTAACGTCTCTCATTTCGGGGAATATCTCCAAATCCAGTGATTTAGGTGTATAAACAAGCTCAAATGGTAATTCCATGAAAAAAGCTTCAAGAAATTTCACTTTTGTCGGAAATTTTCTTTCTACCACCAAACGCAATTCTTCAATCACATAGTCACAAATAACCATCTGATGCCCGTCTGCTAATCGTCTTGCGAGTTCTCTTGTCTTGTCTGATGGGAAAAAAATCATAGAAATAAAGATATTGGTGTCAAGCATTATGCGCACATCAGTACCTCCTTACTTCCTTCTGAATCTCTTTCATATAATTTTGCATTTCTTCTTCTGTCTCAAATCCAGCTTTTTCTGCTTCTCCGGCAAAAGCATTCTCTACGTGCTTAAATGCCAACAAAGCGGAATTCTCAAGGTAAAATCTTCCATTTTCTTCTAAGATAACTATTTTATCACCTGTCTTTAGTTTTAACTTATTCCTTACCGATATAGGAATTGTTATCTGTCCCTTACTTGAAATTTTAGCTACGTCCATACTCATCATCCCTTCGTAAAGCATATGAAATTCTTTGCATTCTTTACTTTCTTTACATCTTTATTATATGCTATCTGCTTAAAAATATCAATTGGGTTTAAACCTTTTTTACCGGTCATCAGGAGCACTGGAGCGAATTTATAGATATTTTGATGTATAAAAATTCGCTTAATAAAGCTAAACTAACAGACTTCAGACATTGCTTACTTTACACAAGCATGGCAAAATCCACAAATTATTTTCACAACGAAGAACTGATGAAACGTGTCCAGATAATGTCATCTTCTTTATCAAATCTGCAGTCACGATTAAATTTATCCTGGATACCATAAAACGAATCAAATAATTCTTCCAAATACAAAATGAGATTTTGTTCCTTGATTTCTCCTAGATCTTCTTGAATGATAATCTCATTTCCTTTTGCATCTAAGACCGTTCTTTTTATTTCATTATAGTAATAAACATGTCCGTTTGAATCTTGCATTTTCTTCAATGACCCGTTGTATTCCGGAATCAATTTAGTCAGAAAATTGATCACATATGGTGCGGGAGAAGTTTCTCCCTGCTCCCACTTGCGAAGTGTGCTAAGTGGAATCCCATACATATCAGAAAATGACTTTTGTGTCATTCCGGTCGAATTTCTAAGTTCTTTCACTAAATGTGTCATATTCTCACCTTTGCAGTGCCCATTTTGGTTACTATTTATCATGTTGTATCCTATTAGGATACTGTTGTCAAATTTATTTGCACTCTTATTTTTCTAAGAATGATGGGTACTGTTATATTATTTCACCACTATTCTAAAAGCATGTATGCAATAAACTTTCAACCTGACAAATTTTAATTTATAAAATGATGCAACTATAAATCTCTTTTTTGCAACCAGTCATGACTTCTTTTATGACTTTCATTCTGTTATGATAAGGATAGTTGATACGGTATCATTGAAATCTTTTTGGGAGGTAGTAAAATGACGTTTTCTGATAAATTACAGGTACTGAGAAAATCAAAGGGGATTACACAGGAAGCTCTTGCCGAGAAACTGAGTGTTTCCAGACAGGCTATTGCAAAATGGGAAAATGGAATTGCGTATCCGGATATTATGAATCTGATTCAGCTAAGTGAACTTTTTCATATCACAATTGATTATCTTGTCAAAAACAACGAATGCAGTCCGCAGATAAATGCGACTGCGGATTTGCAAATACAGGAGCTGACCGCATTTCGAATGGAGGCAATTAAAAATACATATGCCGGATATGCTGATTGTTGTGCCTCCTCGCGCCCTGGCTCTTTTGACTATCAATACGAGAAGGACGATTATCTGTATTATGATTCTTGGCTGGGTGGAGCTAAGTTTTCCGGTGAAGAAGCTGTATGGAAAGCCGGAACAGCCATTTATTCTATGAATTATTTTGGTCGGCTATTAAAGGAACTGGGCAATACTAATTTTCTGAAAGAAGCTCTTTGTCATGCAACACCGGAATACCCCTGTCGTGGACCGGAATTCTATCAATCGGGTGAATACACATACAAAACGAAGATGATTGGCGATATACAATGGTTTCAAGGTTACGAGGAGATTTTCTGTCAGAATACGAAAGTATATGAATGCTACTACCACGGAGGCGTCCTGATTTAATGGAAGAGAAAATGATCAATGTCAAGGATTATATAACCAAATCCAACTTACCGGCCAGTGACTATGTGATTAATCCCTATGTGGGATGTCCACACGGCTGTAAATACTGTTATGCAAGTTTCATGAAGCGATTTACCCATCATCAAGAGCCCTGGGGTGATTTTATTGATATTAAGATATGTGAAAAGCCGCTTAACAAAGCGAAACTAACAGGCAAATCTGTATTTCTGTCCTCTGTTACCGACTGCTATAACCGGTATGAAGAAAAATACTGTCTGACACAGGCTATTTTAAAACAGCTGGCATCGATCGATTGTGAATTGGGAATTTCAACAAAGTCCAAGCTGATTCTCCGGGACTTAGATTTGTTAAAGCAATGTCACAATCTTAAGGTTTCTATGTCCATCAATACTATGGATGAAGGGTTCCGTGAAGATATGGATCATGCCAGTTCCATTGCAGACAGGCTTCAGACACTGCGTACTTTACACGAGAATGGAATTCACACCGTTCTCTTTATGTCGCCTATATTTCCCGGTATTACGGATTATCAGGCCATCATAGAAGAATCTCACTCCTTCATTGATGAATATTGGTTTGAGAACCTGAATCTGCGTGGCAGCTATAAGCAGGTGATTCTGGATTATATCAATGAAAAGTATCCTGAATTAAATAATTTGTACACTTCCATCTATAAAAAGAATGACAAGGGTTATTGGCAAGCCCTTGCCATCGAAATCAATGATTATTGTACAAAACATAAGCTGAATTTTATCAACTACTTTTACCACGAAGAGCTCGTGAAAGCCAAGCTTGAAAATCACTGATGGCACTAACTGCAGTGGAATCTATGCTTCCTCCACCGCAACCCAGACTTCTATCGTTCCATCCTGATTGTAATGCTCGATGTCCGGTGCGCCTGACTTCCTTCGCCCTTCTGGTTTGTTGTCTGAAGCCTATATCTGACTGCGCGAAAGCTTGCTCTCTTCTCGATTCTAAAGTTTGATTCCATTTGTAAATCCTCCTGTTTGATTTGATGCACTCAGGATAACAAACTTTGATTGATGCGTCCTCTCATTTTCAGTGCAGAAAAAGAGAGTGCTCCCGTCTAAATCTCAAGCTGCCTCTGCCAGTTATCCAGATCACGCAGGACAATCTCTATCTTTCTGATTGCATCTTCGACCTGTCTTTTGGCTTCTTTAATTTTCGACTGTACCATCCAGTCGACTATGAGCCCATCAAAGAAGAAATCTGCAAATGTGAGAAAGTCTCCTACTCCAACACCAAAGTTACCCGGGACATTGATATCCTGCAGTTCCTTTTGAAATCTCTGTACTTCATATTTCGCCTGTTCCATCTGGTGATTTGCATCACTGATCTTAGAATGCTTCATCAGACCTGATAAGAAGCTGCCGCCAAACATATCTACCAGTCCCCAGTTTCCTGCGCTGCTTAACAGCTTTTGTGCATCCTGAAGACATCTTAATGACCTCATACCAGCATCCTGCGCTTCTCTGATTTCTTTTAACGTCTCTTCTCTTGTCATGACTTTCCATCTCCTTTTATCATTACCACAAATTTACGATAAGGTCTTCCTAATTAATATACTTATAGTTTATAATGAATGAAGAGAAAAGTATATTTCTAAAAATACAATTTACACTATAGTAATTGAGTGATAAAAGCGAAATACAATGAAATAATCAATCAAAAGGAGGAAGTATCGCAATGGGGAAGACAGTACAGGATATTATGCAAATGATTCAGGAGCTGGAAATTGAAATGGTGGATTTTAAAATGGTCGATATTGACGGACAGTTTCGCCATGTTACCATTCCGGCTGTACACTTTACAGAAGACATCATGACAGATGGAATCGGATTTGATGCATCTAATTATGGCTATGCAGAGGTTCAGAAGTCAGATATGGTCTTTATTCCGGATCTGGATACGGCTCTTGTAGATCCGTTTTGTGAGATTCCGACCTTGTCCATGACGGGAAATGCCATGATTATCGATGACCCGGCAAATCGTCCTCTTGCACAATATCCGAGAAATATCGTACACGCTGCCGAACAGTATCTGAAAGACAGCGGGATTGCCGATACAATGTTAGTTTTGCCAGAATTCGAATTCTACCTGTTTGATCAGGCCGGATGGCAGGTCAGTGCTAATCACATCAGTGCATCGGTAGATGCTCTGCAGGCACACTGGAACAGTGATACAGAAGGCTTCGGTGCAGTGATTCCTCCGCAGAAGGCCTATCATATTGCAAAGCCTCTGGATGTAACTTATGAATGCAGAAGTGAAATGTGTCTGGAAATAGAGAAAGCAGGTATCGCTGTAAAATATCATCATCCGGAGGTTGGTGCTGCCGGACAGTTTGAAATCGAGCCTATGCTCGGTCGTATGTCTGATATGGCAGATGCAACTATGATGATCAAGTATATCATTCATAATGTAGCGGCGAAGCACGGCATGACGGCAACCTTTATGCCAAAGCCCGTCTATGGTGAGGCAGGTAGCGGTATGCATGTGCATATGCTTCTGTTAAAGGACGGCGAACCGGTCTTCTCCGATGACAACGGCTACTCTCATTTGAGTGAAACAGCACATTACTTTATGGGAGGTCTTTTGAAACACATCGCTTCCCTATGCGCACTGACCAACCCGAGTACCAACTCCTTTAAGCGTCTGATTCCCGGCTTTGAAGCTCCTGTTACAGTCGGCTATGCTACCTCTAACCGCAGTGCTGTCATCCGCATTCCGGCATACGCCAAAGCACCGAACCTGCGACGTTTTGAGCTGCGCAATCCAGATGCTACTGCCAATCCATACTTCTGCTATGCCGCCATCCTGATGGCAGGAATCGATGGCATCAAACATCAAATTGACCCGCATGCCAATGGATGGGGACCATATGACATGAATCTCTATACACTCTCTGATGAGGAAAAAGCCAAGCTGACCGGTCTCCCGACCTCTCTTGAAGAAGCCTTATGCGCCCTGGAAGCAGATCACGACTATCTAACAGCAGGCGGTGTATTCCCAGAGCATCTGCTTAAAAATATCATCAAGACCAAGCGAGCAGAGTGCGCCAAGATGGCTTCCATTCCACACCCGGCAGAATTTGAAAAATACTTTAACTTATAAA
>JAUNSO010000041.1:0-12483 GCA_030539165.1 bacterium | reverse complement strand
AAGATGGCTTCCATTCCACACCCGGCAGAATTTGAAAAATACTTTAACTTATAAACCAACAAAGGAATCAAACAACTATGAACCTCGAAGTCATAAAATACACAACCCAATACGAAACTGAACTAATGAATTTAATCGAGGCAGAAGGAGAAGACTGGGATGTCTACTGGAAAGAGCCCAACGCCACAAAATACAAAAAAGCTCTCTCCGACTCCGTCACCTATATAGCACTCGCAGACAACAAAGTCTGCGGCTACTCCCGATCCTTAGTAGACACGCTCTATATCTATGTCTGCGATTTACTCGTTAACGAGAAGTACCGCGGCAACAGTCTCGGTGAGAAGCTCATGCGCTGCCTAAAAACCGATTACCCAGACCTCCCCATCTACATCATGTCCGGAAACGACGAATACTACCAAAAACTAAACTGCCACCGAGAAGGCTCTATCTACCTATTTCAATAGAAAGCTTGACCTAACCGAAGACCGCGTACAGGCATAAATGATTTGCGAAGGTCAAGCCAAAGGAGCCTGAAAACTCAGCAAAAAATGCAGGAGCACAATCTCCTGCATTTTTTGTATCTTTGAGGTTGACTATTCAGGGGAGAGTTCTCATGAAATGAGATACCCCTGAAAAAAGGGGACGACGCGTCGAAGCAAATTATCTATGCCTGTACTCAGTCTGACCGTTCGTTAATTCCTATTCTCCAACCACCCGATAAGCCTCCTCAACAATCCTCTCCATCGCATTCAAAATATTCTCATACCCCGTACACCTGCACAAATGCCCCGAAATAAGCTTTCTCAATTCCTCGCGGTTATATCTCTTCCCCGTTCCGACAATCTCAACGGCCGTCATAATCAGTCCCGGTGTACAGAAGCCGCACTGCACCGCTGCTTCATCAATAAAAGCCTGCTGAATCGGACTCAGCTCTCCGTTCGGTCCCTTCAGACCCTCTACCGTCAGGATGCGTCTGCCCTCTGCCCAGGAAGCAAGATAAATACAGGAATCAATGGCTTCCCCGTCTACAAGTACCGTACATGCACCACATTCACCGACCTCACAGCCCTTTTTGACACTGGTCAGACCCAGCTTGTTACGCAGCATATCGAGCAGTGATTCTCTCTCATCAATATCTACTTCTACTTCCTTGTCATTTACAATCAGTTTGATGAATTTACGCATTCTGCTCACCTCCTGCCATATTACCGTCTTCCCACGCAAGCTCTGAAAGCTCTGCGTCCCCGCCGGCATTTACAATTGCCTGTCTCAGTGCTCGCTCTGCAAGCTCCTCAATCAGCTGCAGACGGAATTCCTTGCTGGCACGCCAGCTCGTACGCGGATTCACTTCCTCCAGCACACCTTTACGGACTGCTGTAAAAAACTCTTCTCCGACTGCCATGCCCTTTACCTGTTCCTCAATCTTCGGACACCTGATGGGAGTCGGTGCTGCTACCCCATAACCAATCCGCATATCCTGTATACACGTTTTATCCTCGGAAAGCTTCACCGATACCGCACAGCCAAGTGTTGCAATTTCCATCGCATTACGCTTGCCATACTTGATGTAATGCCCGCCGAAGCCCTCATAATCCTTCTTAGCAATCCGAACAGATACCGCCACCTCATCATGTGCGCGCACCGTCTTGCCCGGTCCTGTATAGAATTCTCTGATTGGCACGAAACGTGTACCGCCCATTCCCTGCAGCTCAATGACTGCATTCAGTACCATCAAGGAGGATGCACTGTCTGCACTCGTTACACCGTTGCAGAAATTACCGCCGATGGTTCCGGTATTTCTTAACTGCGGTCCGCCGGCCTGATCCACTGCGTGTCCAAGAATCGGGATATATTTCTCAACAATGTCATGATAGGTCACATGGGAAAATGTCGTTGCCGCACCAATCACGATGGTTCCGTCATCCTCCATATGTACTCCTTTAAGCTCCTTGATTCCGTGAATGCTCACAAGAGAAGCTCCTGCAAGTCTGCCCTCTCGAATCTGTACGAGCACATCACTTCCGCCTGAGATAATCATTGCCTTCTCATCTGCTGCGAGTGCCCGAATGGCTTCCTCTATACTGGCTGCCTGTACGTATTTTCCGATGTCATACATGATGCTCATACCTCCTTTATCAGTCCTGCTGCCTTGAAATGCTCCACTAGCTTCTGCGGATCTAACGGCAGGGAATCAATGGCTACACCGGTCGCATGCAGCACTGCGTTACGAAGTGCCGGTGCTGTCGGAATTGCCGGAGGCTCACCAAGGGCTTTGTTGCCAAACGGTCCTGTCGGATCCTCAAGCTGTACGAAATCAACCTCCAGATCCGGCGTATCCATGGATGTCGGAAGCTTATAATCCAATAAATTATCATTGAGCGGCTTTCCCTTCTCATTATACAGAAGCTGCTCAGAAAGTCCGTAGCCGAGTCCCATGCTCATACCACCGTGAACCTGTGCCTCTGCCAGCTTCGGATTGATCAGGATGCCGCTGTCATGTACCTGTAGAATACGCAGTACCTTGACCTTACCAACCGGAATATCAACCTCCACCTCTGCAAAGCAGACGCCGGAGGATAGTGTATTCTCCTTGCAGTGATACGTGGATTCAGCCGTGATATGTACGGACTTGTCGAGACTGTAAAATGCCTCTGTCGCAAGCTCCTCCATGGAAAGCAGGGGCTCTCCTGTTTCTGCATCAACTACCTGATTTGCCCGGATATCCATCGTATCTATTTCACGTTTCAATTTATAGTTTGCATATTCCAGAATATTTCGCTTCAGAATCTGTCCGGTCTGCTTAAGTGCTTTTCCGCTCACATATGTTTGTCTCGAAGCATAAGCGCCTGTGTCAAACGGAGTGACATCTGTATCCTGCGTAGACTGGATATAGATTTTATCCTCTGTGATGCCGGTCACCTCGGCTGCCATCTGAGTAAATACCGTATCTGCACCCTGCCCGATTTCTGTTGCGCCCATCTGCAGCTGAATGGAACCATCCTGATTCAGAATCATACGACACGCAGCTGTCTCCAGAGAAATCGGATAAACACCTGTCTTATAACAGAAGATTGCCATACCGACGCCACGCCTTAGCGTGCCTGTCTGTCCCTGATATTTTGCACGCTTCTCATCCCAGCCGAATCGTTCTCGCCCCTTTTGTATACATGCCTCCAGACCATAAGAGAAGAAGGTAATGTGTGTATGCGGGTCTACATAGCCTGCCCTCATACAGTTCTTCAGACGCGCCTCCAGTGGATCCATGCCGATTCCGACTGCCAGGTCGTCCATCATACATTCCGATGCGTATGCCCCCTGTGGAATACCATAGCCGCGCATTGCCCCGCCTGTTGCAATGTTCGTATAGACTGTATAGGCATCTTCTTCTAACGCCTTCTCGTCATGATAAATCTGCTTAAATTCTGTTATGGCATTTGCCACAATGGCATGACCGTGTGACGCATAAGCTCCCTGATTGGAGTATGCCGCATTTTTCCTTGCGACAAGTGTACCGTCGTGACGCATTGCCGCCTTGACCTCGAATCGGATTGCATGGCGCACACGCGTACAGGCCAAAGTCTCTTCACGGGTCAGCTCAATCTTCACAGCTCTGCCGCCCACCTGTGTACACAGATATGCAGCTAGCGGCTCATAGAGCACATCCTGCTTGTTGCCAAAGCCACCGCCGATATACGGCTTAATCACACGCACCTGTCCCCACGGAATTCCAAGTGCCTGCCCGATAACACGACGTACGATATGTGGAATCTGCGTCGAGGTCACGACAACAATCCTGCCCTTCTCCATATAGGCATAGGACACAGGTACTTCAATATGACAATGCTGTACCGTTGCCGTCTGATAGGTCTTATCCAGCAGAAAAAGTCCTTCCTCACTGCTGGCTTCCTCATAAGTCGTATCTCCAAGCTTAATCGAGGAATGTACAACCACATTGTCCGGCTTCTCTTCGTGAATGGAAACTGCACCCTCTGCCATTGCCGCATCAACTGTTAACAGTGGCTCATATTCTTCGTAATCCACCTCAACCAGACGTGCTGCCCTGGTCGCTGCGACCTCATCCTCCGCAATGACTGCTGCAATATCATCTCCGTAATAACGCACTCTGGTGGCAAGCAGCTTCCGGTCCGAGATATCCTGATGTGCCTTCTCTACAGACCAAGGATGCCCCGGTGTCGGATACTGGATATCCGGTACATCGAAACAGGTTACAATCTTCACGACTCCCGGCACTGCCAGTGCCTTCTCCAGATGAAAGCCCTTGACAACACCATTTGCAATGGTGCTTCTGACCACCTTGGCAATCAACAGATTCTTAGGCTCCAGATCGGCGGTATATTTTGCCGCTCCTGTCACCTTTTCATATGCATCTACTCTTTTCATGCTGTCCCCAACTGCCATACCGGACACCTCCTGTTCTGCTCTATGTGAATCAAATCACTTTATTTCCTGCCACATATTTCGCTGTGACTTCGCATTTCTCCGGCAAATAAACTGCCCGCTCCAGACGCTGCAGTGCTGTCATGGAATAGGGTGCCTTTAATTTGCTGTCATCTAATACGACGGCGTCAAATTCATATCCCTTAATAAAGCTTCCGACCTTGCCAAAGAAAGCGCCGCCGCCCATTGTTCCCATATAGAATGCTTCTGCAAGGGTCAGCGGACGAAGTGTATCGTCAAAAAGTCGCCAGCGCAGCTTCGATACCCGAATGGCCTCTGCCATCTGACTGAATATACTGTCAGAATAACCGCCTGCGATGTCTGTTCCGAGTCCCACATGCAGACCATGCTCCAGATAACGTCTGATGGGTGCTGCTCCGGATGCCAGATTCGTATTGGAGTCCGGACAGTGTGCAATATAGACACCTCTTTCAAGCAGCAGCTTCTCTTCTTCCTCTGTTAAGTAAACACAGTGTGCCATGATTTCATGTCCGGGTCCGCCTAAGATGCCTGCCTGATCATATGCATCCGCATAACCGGATGTCTGCGGACACAACTCCTGCACCCACTGAATCTCTCTTGGATTTTCAGATAAATGTGACTGAACGGGCAGCTTATAATCGCGTCTAATCTGACTTAATTTTATCATTAATTCATCCGTACAGGAAGGGATAAATCTTGGTGTAATAATTGGTTTTGTATTCTGATACTTCTCCTGACATTCCTCTATCCATTTGATGGTATCTGCGGCAGAAGTCTCTGCATTTTCCTCGCACAGATTCTCCGGTGCATTGCGATCCATATTGACCTTGCCGACCATTGTATACAGACCGCTCTTCTCCAACAGATCCATCAGAAGCTCTGTTGCATCTGTGTGAATGGTTGCGAAGATGCAGGCTCTCGTTGTCGCACCCTGCTGCAGATTCTTCACAAACTGGCTATATGCGCGCATCGCATAGGAGGTATCGGCATACTTTGCTTCTTCCGGAAATGTATTGACATTCAGCCATTCAATCAGCTCCATATCCATTCCGAGCCCACGAAATGCATACTGGGAAGCATGCAGATGCAGATCCACAAGACCCGGTATGATCAGCTTGTCACCATAATCCTTAATGGGCAGCATCTGATAGTTCTCCGGCAATGCCTCCAAAGTCTTATAAACACCGCATGATTTTCCATCCACGCATACCAGATAGCCCTGCTCGATTGTCTGTAATTGTTCTGGTTTTGTACTGTAGCAGATCGAACCTCTCAGAATATAATTTTTCTCTCTCATTTACTGCCACACTCCTTTCTGAGGGCAAATACTGCCCTTCTGATGTCCTCTTCCCGATTTTGAAAACCAAAGGAAAAACGCAGTGTTCCCTTTGGAAATGTCCCAAGTGCCTTATGTGCATGGGGTGCGCAGTGCATCCCGACTCTTGTCATAATGCCATACTGTGTATCCAAACGATAGGCCAGCTCAGACTCATCGATATTTCTGCACTGAACGGATACAATTGGTGCATAATCCTGCTCCTCCTGATATCCTTCTGTATGATCGTAGACATGCTTTCTGCCGACGATTCTGATATTCTCTATATCCAGAATGCCTGTCAGAAACAGATTGGTTAACATCCTCTCGCGTTCCCTGATCTGTTTTGCACCCTGCTTTGAAATATAGGAAAGACCTGCCTGCAATCCGGCGATTCCCGGAAGGTTCAGCGTTCCTGCTTCAAATTTATCCGGCAGGAAATCCGGAACCTGCTCTGTATCGGAAATGCTTCCTGTGCCCCCCGAAATCAAGGCTTTTGTCTGTGCCGCCATTTCATCGGTCATCAGGAAACCACCGATTCCCTGTGGCCCAAGCAGCGTCTTATGTCCGGTAAATGCCAAGGCATCTATCTGCATTTCTTTCATGGAAATCGGAAATACACCTGCTGTCTGTGCCGTATCTACAATGAACCGCAATCCCTTTTTATGCGCCAATGCGCCAATTTCCCTGATTGGATGCAGCACGCCGGTCAGATTCGATGCGTGTGTCATAATCACTGCACGTGTATTGGAACGAATCAGGGGTTCTATTTCATCAAGGTCGATTTCCCCGTATGCGTTACAGGGAATTCGCGTAAAGCTGATTCCCCTCTCCTCTTGCAGCTGTGTCAGCGGACGCATGACTGCATTGTGTTCCAGAGAGCTGACCAGTACATGGTCGCCTTCCTTTAGAAATCCCTTCAGAATCATATTCATTGCATAGGTAATACTCTGCGTGAAAATCACATGAGAAGGCTTGTCGAAGTCAAATAAGCTGCACAGGCTCTCTCTCGCATCATAGACGAGACCTGCTGCCCGATAAGCCTGATTATAGCCACCACGGTTAATATTCACCCCGATATGTTCAATATAATCTGTCATTGCCGCCGCAACGCCCTCTGCCTTCGGAAAAGAGGTTGCCGCCTGATCTAAATAAATTCTGTCCATCTGATTCCACCACTTCACACTGGATTTCCCTTTAAATGTATTGTATCATAGAATCACATTACACTACGGAGGAATGACTTTATGAGAGAAAAACGTACCATCATCATCTTTGGTGCCATCATCGGCATCATTTCCGTTGCACTCGTTTACTTTGGTAATCCTGCCAACATGGGCTTCTGCCTTGCCTGCTTCATCCGTGATACTGCCGGTGGAATGGGGCTTCACCGCGCAGAGGTCGTTCAGTACATACGTCCCGAGATCATCGGTCTGCTGCTTGGCAGCTGTCTCCTTGCACTGTTTCGTAAGGAATTCACGCCACGGGGCGGCAGTTCACCATTTACCCGTTTTATCATCGGCTTTTTCGTCATGATTGGAGCACTCATGTTCCTCGGATGCCCGTTTCGTATGGTTTTACGCATCGCAGGCGGTGATTTGAATGCTGTCATCGGTCTTGTTGGTTTTATCCTTGGTATTCTCGCCGGTATTTTCTTCTTAAATAAAGGCTTTACCTTAAAGAGAACCTATTCCCTATCGAAGACGGAAGGAAGTCTGCTGCCTGTTACCGGTCTGATCTTACTCATTCTTGTTCTGGCTGTTCCGAGTCTGTTCTTCTTCAGCAGTGAAGGCCCGGGCTCCAAGCATGCCGCCGTTCTGATTTCCCTGACTGCAGGTCTGATTGTCGGTGCTCTGGCACAGAGAAGCCGGTTCTGTATGGTCGGTGGTATCCGTGACTTCGTACTGTTCCGCGAAAGTACACTGCTCATCGGATTCGTATCCATTCTGGTATTTGCCGTCATCATGAATGTCATCCTTGGCTATTTTCATCTCGGCTTTGCCGAACAGCCGGTTGCACATACTGACGGATTGTGGAATCTTCTTGGTATGCTGCTTGTAGGCTTCGGCTGTACACTGCTCGGCGGTTGTCCGCTGCGTCAGATCGTACTGTCCGGTGAGGGAAATACTGATTCTGCTGTGACTGTCATCGGTTTGCTCGTCGGTGCTGCCTGCTGCCATAACTTCAAGCTTGCATCCTCAGCAGAAGGCCCTACCCTAAACGGTCAGATTGCTGTCATCGTCGGACTGATTGTACTTGTGGTGATTGCGGTCATGGGCTGCAAAGAAACCACGAATTCCTAAAGGAGGAACTATCATGTCAAATACGCCCATTGATGCACGCGGATATTCCTGTCCGCAGCCGGTTCTTATGGTCAAGAAAGCATTCGCCTCACAGGATGCTGCCTATACAGTCCTTGTGGACAATCACGCTGCCAAGGAAAATGTCAGCCGGTTTGCCACTCATAACGGCTACGGTGTCTCAGTCACCGAAGAAAATGGTGAATATACACTTTCCTTAGCAAAGGAAAATGCATGAATACCTATATCATAACCTTCTACTCACACTTTAGTGCCCTTTCACTGCAAAGGGCACTTGCAGTGGACGGTATTGCTGTCACACTGATGCCCGTTCCACGAGTCTTAAGTTCATCCTGCGGAACCTGTGCACGTCTGGCTGCTGAATCCTTTACGGATTATGCGCATGACGGAATTGAGCGGGTGTATCTGTTGAACGAAGAAACCTATCAATTAATCTATGAATCCTAGTCATTTGTCAATTGCTTTCGATGCTGTATTTACTTCGCATACGGCGTATGCTCTAACGGCAGCGAGGTTCTGAATTCCCCGTCAAATTTATAATAGGCGTTGTGTACCGCCGGTGCTGTCGGAATCGATGTGATTTCTCCTATGCCAATGGCTCCGTAGGCTTCTCTGATGCCCGGCTTTTCAATGATAATGCTTTCTACATCCGGCACCTGATTGGCGCGCAGCAGTCCTAACGTTCCATATTTCGCAGTCGGTACGCAGTTTTCCAATGGATATTTCTCGGTCAGCGCATAGCCCAGAGACATCACTACACCGCCTTCAATCTGTCCTTCCACGCTCTTCGGATTGACTGCCTTACCCACATCATGTGCCGCCACGATCTTCTTGATCGTTCCGTCCTCATTCAGGACACAGACCTGCGTTGCATATCCATAAGCCACATGAGATACAGGATGCTCTACATCTGCGCCCATGGCATCTGTCTTGGCAAAGTATTCTGTGATAAACTCTCTGCCCTCTAACTGCTGCAGCAAAACTGTAACAGCCGCTGCATCGTCCTCTGGCTTTCTTCCAAGCCTGATGAGTTCATCCCGCAGCTGTTCTCCCGCCATCCGGATTGCTTCTCCGGTAATCAGTGTCTGTCTGGAGCCTGATGTCGTACCGGAATCCGGTGCCAGTGCAGTATTGGGAGCATGATATACGATATTCTCCTGATATAATTCTGCGGACTGCCCCAGCATCTGTACGGCGACTGTTCCGAGTCCCTGACCGATACAGGAGGCGCCTGCATAAATGTGTGCTTTTCCGTGCTCAATCTGCAGTCTGCAGCGTCCTTTATCCGGAAGTCCGACACCAACACCTGCATTTTTCATCGCACAGCCAATGCCGACGTATTTCTCCTGTTCACAGATTTCCTTCACAGCCTCCAGTGTCTCTGCAAGTCCTGTAGAGGCATCTGCAACCTGTCCGTTCGGAAGCACCTGCCCGGGACGGATTGCATTCTGATAACGCATCTGCCACGGTGTGATTCCAACCATTTCTGCAAGCAGATCAATGTTGCATTCTGTTGCAAAGCAGGTCTGCGTTACCCCAAATCCGCGGAACGCACCTGCGGGCGGATTATTGGTATAGACAGCCTTACCGTCAATGTCAATGACCTGATAATTATACGGTCCGGCAGCATGTGTACATGCACGCTGCAGCACCGGTCCTCCCAGAGAAGCATATGCACCGGTATCCGCAACAATAACCGCTTTCATTGCCGTCAGATATCCCTTTTCATCGCAGGCTGTCGTAAAGTCCATGCTCATCGGATGACGCTTCGGATGAACAATCAGGCTTTCCTTGCGTGTCAGCTTCACCTTGACAGTCTTTTGGGACAAATATGCCACAAGTGCCGCCAGATGCTGCACGGTCATATCTTCTTTTCCCCCGAAGCCGCCGCCTACAAGCTTATTCTCTACAATAACCTTTTCCTGCGGCAGTCCCAGCATCATGGCACATTCACGTCTTGTATCATACGTTCCCTGATCAGATGACCAGATAAAGACCCCGTCGTCAAACGGCATTGCAATGGCCGCCTCCGGCTCTAAAAAGGCATGTTCTGTGCATGGTGTCTCATAATGCTTTGTTACTTTATATCTGGATGCCGCAATGACTGCATCTGCATCCCCTCTGACAAGGTGTTCATGTGCCAGTACATTTCCAGTCTCATGCACCTTGGGAGCATCCTCACGCAGTGCCTCAGCGGGAGAAGAGACAGGTGTTAATTCCTCGTACTCAATCTCTACCAGTGCCTTAGCCTGTTCCACGATTTCCGGCGTATTGGCAGCTACGATGCAGATGGCATCTCCAAGGCAGCGCGTCGTATCTCCGACAGCAATCATGGTGTCCCAGTCCTGCTTCAGATGACCGACCTGATTGCTGCCGGGAATGTCTGCTGCCGTATAGACACCGACTACTCCATCAAGTGCCTGAGCTGCCTCTGTATGAATTGCCTTTACAATTGCGCGTGGATACTTGGAACGTACGGCACTTGCATAAATCATACCGTCAAGCTCGACATCATCTACATATTCACCTCTGCCAAGTACCTTGTTTGCGGCGTCAATGCGGTGGATGTAGTCTCCGACTTTGACTGTTTGCTGTGAGCTGCATTGGCCATTTCTAATCTCCAGATCCTCTCGGAAGATCTTTGCCGCAAGCTCGATGGCATCCATGATTTTCTTATATCCCGTGCAGCGGCAGATATTATTCTTAATTGCAAATGCAATCTCCACGCGCGTCGGTTCCGGGTCCGCATCCAGTAATCCCTTTGCACACATGACCATGCCCGGTATACAGAATCCGCACTGAACGGCTCCTGCCTCTGCAAATGCATAACTGTATACCTCCTGTTCGCACGGTGACAATCCTTCCACGGTTATAATGGATTTGCCCGTAAGCTTCGAGACAGGCTGCACACATGCCTTGGTGGCCTTTCCATCGATCAATACGGTGCAGGTACCACAGGCGCCTTCGCTGCAGCCGTCCTTGACTGATTTTAAATGAAGGTCATCCCTCAGATACCGCATCAGCTTCTTGTCTTCTTCTACCTGATAGATTTGATTGTTGATTGTAAGGGTATACATACGCTGCCTCCTACTGTCTTATCTGGTCACTTTGTTGCCGTCAGACTGTTCAGTCGGTTCTCATGACTGTCCGGCTGTCATCATTCATGTTCATATGCCGCTAGGGCTTCCAGCACACCGCCGCCGATTGCCCTTGCCTTATCTGATACACTATAACAATGCCGGATCTCACATCTGGCATCAATATCTCCTATTTTCATTCCTTTAGTCACTGAAACGCCTTCCTGCAGCATTCCGCGCACGATACCTGACATCAGTGCATAGGTCACTGCAGGCTCTTCTGCGTCTTCTGTAATCACCTCTGCCACAGGCTGTCCTTCACTTACCTTGTCTCCAATGTTCACAAGCGGGTGAATGGCACCGTCTGCTGCTGCCTTAATCAGCCGCTCTATGGTGTAGCCTCCGACATCTCCCGGTATTCCCGTATTAGGAATGGCACTGCCCTTTCGGATCACGCGTCCGAGGTCATGTCCTCTCTTCGTCTCAATGACTGCATGCACATCCTGTTCTGCCGTAAATCCGGGTCCGACACCGATTACAAGTGGTGCATCGGTCATCCTCGTTCCAAGATTCTTCTTTGCGAGGATTGCATCTACAATCACTTCCGGCTGGTAAAGAGCAGCAATTTCTGCCTTCTCATCTACCATCACTGCGACTTTACCGGCTGCCTGTATGCTCTCAATCTCCTGTAAGATCTGTCCAGCTGTATCTCGTAACCATTCTGACGCCTGATCCCGTTCACACTCCAACAGACATTCCTGCCTGCATTGATCAGATGGAACAAGCACTCCTTCGATACCCTCGATCTCACATCGTCCTTCATATACTGCTCTGGAAAATGCCACTGTCCTTCGCACCGTCGTCGGCTCTGCGATGTCGGTCATCAATATATCATATCCACTGTTTCTTAATCTACAGGCAATTCCCGTTGCCAGGTCGCCTGCGCCTTTGATCAATACCTTCATATGCGATTCCTTTTTACTCTACTCTTTTATGCCAAAGAAAACATCCTGATAACCCAGCTCATTCAGCTGATGTGCCATTTCACAGGCTATTCTGTTTTGTGTTTCTTTATTTGTTTTTTGAAATACAATCATGTAACGAACGCTTGAGGCAACTGCCTTGTGTAATCCTCTGTCGTTTACCGCAATTTGTACGAGATCCATTCCCGTCAATCTATGCTGCTCGTCCGTTCCGAGTAAATCTGCGACCAGTTCCGATCTATGACATACCTCGCTGATTTTCCCACCGATTGCATCCATACCGAGTACCCCGATTACCGCCGTTGTCTCCGGACGAATGACGGGTTCATGCTCCGCCGGTGCCTTGC
>JAUNSO010000040.1:10582-29242 GCA_030539165.1 bacterium | reverse complement strand
GCATATAAATTTGCTGATTTTGCTGCCATTTTATATAGCTCCCTTCGTTGATCTCTTAGGGCTCCTTCAGTGACGATTGACTATGATGTGTGAATGTGCTATATTGTAAATACAAAGAGGTGCTACCGATAGACGGTTGCCCGATGAATTAGTAAAAAAATAGCCGCTTCATTTGGACGTGAGGGCGGTTATTTTTTATGTGAGATCTTGAGAACAAGACCAACAATAGCGACAATTAATATTCCAAGTTGAAACAACTCGTTATATGTAACCATTGGCTATCCCTCCTTTCTTTCGTCTGGAGGGCATAACCCTCCGAAAAGAAGGGCAACCGCCTACCGTTATGGTAGCACCGATAAAATTGTATTATAGAAATGCTATGAATACTATATCCAATCATGATAAATTTGCTGCTTGCTGTTGGCTGTTTTGAATGTTATAAAATGAAATTAAAGTTAGACGAGAGGTGATGGGGATGTCATATTTTGATGAAGCCTTGGCAGATTTTGTGCAGAACTTTGCTTATGGTGATGCCATCAGACATCTGGCCGAGCAGGGATATACGGCAGAACGAATCAAGAAAGAGTATGATTATCCTCTTTCGATAGAAAAAATCGAGAAGATGATACAGGAGGCAAGACATGAGAAGAATTAGGATAGGCTTATTAATCGCAGGTATGACAATTGGACTGCTGAGCGGCTGCGCGAAGCAGCAGGTAACAACAGAAGCAGTTCAGGAAGAGACGAATGTCGAAAACAGCATCACAGAGGAGGCTTCGGAAGAGAATACAGAATCGCAGCCGGAAGAAGCTGTGGTAACACCTCCTTCAGAGGAGATTGCAATCATTTACACCAACGATGTACATTGCAGTATTTCAGATAACATTGGATACAGCGGACTGGCTGCTTATAAAAAGGAACTGGAGGCAGCAGGAAAACAGGTGCTTCTGGTAGATGCCGGTGACAGCATACAGGGTGGAGTCATCGGAGCATTGTCGTCGGGTGAGTATCCCATGGAAATCATGAATGATATCGGATATGATGTGGCAACCATCGGAAATCATGAATTTGACTATGGTATGGAGCAGTTCATGAAATTGAAGGATGAAGCGAAGTTCCCCTATGTATGCTGCAACTTTATGGATCTGACGACCAATCAGAGAGTGTTTGATGCCTATCAGATGTTTACTTTTGGAGATACGGAGGTTGCTTTTGTAGGAATTACCACTCCGAAAACAATCACATCCAGTACGCCGAAGTATTTTCAAAATGAAGCTGGAGAATTTGTTTATGGTTTCTGTCAGGATGAGAGCGGTCAGAAGCTGTATGATACAGTGCAGTCAGCGATTGACGATGCACGTAATGCCGGAGCAGATTATGTAATCGGACTGGCACATTTAGGAGTGGAAGCTACGACCTCACCATGGATGTCTACAGAGGTCATTGCAAATACAACCGGTATGGATGCGCTGATTGACGGACATTCCCATACGGTTATGCCGGAGGAGAATGTAAAAAATCAAGACGGAAAACCTGTTATTTTGACGCAGACCGGGACAAAACTGGCAAATATCGGGACACTGACCATTGATACAACAGGAAAATTATCCACTAGTCTGACTGACAACAGTTATGAAACAAAGGATGCAGATACGGATGCCTATATAGCAGGAATTACGGAACAGTTTGATGAACAGCTGAGCAAGGTGATTGGAACCAGTGAGGTGGAACTGGTTGTGAATGATCCAGAGACAGATGTGAGAATTGTTCGTACGGCGGAGACCAATCTGGGAGACTTCTGTGCTGATGCTTATCTTGCTGTTACCGGAGCTGATATCGCAATGTCCAATGGTGGCGGTATACGTGCAGCTGTTCCTGCAGGGGAAATCACCTACGGAGATATCATCAACGTACATCCCTTTGGAAATGCTATTTGCGTGATTGAGGCGACAGGACAGCAGATACTGGATGCCTTGGAACTGGGCGTTATGGATATGCCGGAGGAAAGCGGAAGCTTTCAACAGGTAGCGGGAATCACCTTTGAGATTCATCCTGATATTCCGTCCTCCGTAAAACTTGATGAAAATGAGATGTTTGTTTCTGTGGACGGAGAGTATCGTGTTCAACATGTGAAGGTTGGAGAGGAAGAGCTGGATCTCAAAAAGACCTATACACTTGCCGGAAATAACTACAGTCTGATGAATGGCGGTGGTGGTCTGAGTATGTTCCAGGGAAATAAAGTAGTACAGGATTCTATCCTAGTGGATGCTGAAGCATTGATTCAATATATCCAAGAGGATTTAGGCGGTGTGATTGGTCAGGACTATGCAGAGCCATATGGTCAGGAACGAATTGTGGCGGTAGATTGAGATTATGGAAAAATGACAATAGATACGCATATTCGTCGGAAAAAGTGTCAAAAATAAAGAAAAATGTATTGGAAAAATGACATACACATGTTATGATGCTTCTGAGGAGTGTGATCATTATGCTTAATCGTAAAATTGAGAAGACAATTATAGACTGGATGAATCATAGTGATAAAGCATTATTGATTGATGGGGCAAGACAGGTAGGGAAAACCTATGTGATCAGAAAGGTCCTTGAGAGCAGAAATTGTAATTATATTGAGTTCAATCTGATTGAAACGCCACAGATTATTTCTGTTTTATCAGAGAGTAAGACAATAGATGATTTAATGGCAAATTTATCATTGTTTACTGATCAATCATTTATAAAGGGTGAGACCTATTTGTTTTTTGATGAGATACAGGAATTTAAGGAACTAACTACAAAGATTAAGTTCTGGGTAGATGATGGAACATTTCGTTATATATTCAGCGGTTCATTGCTTGGCGTTGCATTAAAGAACATCAAGTCTGCACCTGTGGGATATCTTAGAACCGCTACAATGTACCCAATGGATTTTGAAGAATTTCTGCAGTTATATCATTTCACAAATGAACTTCGAGATTCCTTATATCATTCATTTACCCAATGTCAATCTGTAAATGAAGCTGTTCATGAACGTATGATGACGATTTTTAACATGTATCTGAATGTAGGTGGAATGCCCGCAGCGGTAGAAAGATTTGGACAGACGAAAAATCTGGAAGAAGTGATTTCGGAACATGAAGATATTGTGCTTCAATATAAAAAGGATTTTACAAGGTATGAGAGTGAAGAAAAGAAGCCTTTTTTAACACAGATTTATGACCTGATTCCTTCAGAGATCAATCAATGTAATAAACGTTTTAACTTTGCAGATTTAAAGAAGGGATTCAGATATGAAAGAAGTGAGGAGGATTTTGTCTGGCTAAATCATGCAGGAGTTTCTTTGCCGGTCTATAATGTGACTTCACCGGAATTTCCGCTATTGCTAAATGAAAAACACAGTCTCTTTAAATTATTCTTGTCGGATGTTGGGCTGCTGACAAGTATCTATGGCAGAGCAATCAAAAAACAATTAATTGTCGGAAGTAAAGAGATTAATTTTGGAGCCATCTATGAGAATGTGGTTGCACAGGAATTGATGGCACATGGGTTTAGACTGCATTATTTCAACAGCAAGAAGCAGGGTGAACTTGATTTTGTGATTGAACATAATGGATGTGTTTTGCCAATCGAGGTAAAAAGCGGAAAAGACTATCAACGCCATTCTGCCCTCAGTAATATCCTTGCTTCTTCAAATTATCAAATTGAAAAAGCACTTGTCTTGTCAAATTATAATGTTGAAGTGATAGATCGCGTCGTTTACTATCCAATTTATATGATTATGTTTATCCAAGCAGATGATGTGGAACTTCCACTTGTAGAATTGGATGATCTCTCACAATATCATGCTGAACGATAAATCAACGCAGGCTGGGATAAAATTAGCAAATAAAGAAGGAGACACTGAAATGAAACAGTACGATGTTATTTTTTTTGATCTTGACGGAACAATCACAGAATCAGCCCCCGGTATTACCAATTCCGTAAGACATGCCTTGAGAAAGTTTGGGATTATGGAAGATGATCAGGAGGTTTTAAATAAATTTGTCGGACCTCCGCTATCGGAAACTTTTACGGAGAAATATGGATTTACAGAGGAGCAGTGCATGCAGGGCGTGGTTTGGTTCCGAGAGTATTATGAGGTGAAGGGGATTTTTGAGAACAGCGTCTATGACGGTATCGAGGAAATGCTGAAAAGACTGCATGATGCAGGAAAACGGATCGTCATGGCAACCTCCAAGCCGGAGCCGATGGCGGTGAAGATCGTGGAGCATTTTGGACTGGCTGAGTTTTTTGAACGGGTAGCCGGCAGCACGATGGATGAGACCAGAACTGCGAAGGCAGACGTGATTGCCTATGCTTTGGAGGAATGTGGTATTACAGACAAATCCCAGGTTCTGATGGTAGGTGACCGCCGCCATGATATCGCAGGTGCAAAGAAGAACGGGCTGGATTCGATGGGTGTACTGTATGGATACGGCGGCAGACAGGAGCTGGAGGATGCCGGAGCAGACTACATCGCAGAAACACCACAGGCGGTGGCAGATCAGATATTGCAATGCAAATAAATGGCCACAACTGAAAATGAAAGAAAGATGGTAAACTGCCGGAATAGAGGAAAAATCAGCAGAAGCATAGAAAGTATGAGGCAGCAGAGTTATGAAAATCACATGTTTAATGGAAAATATCAGTCATCATGAGGAATTAAAATGTCAGCATGGGCTGAGTCTGTATATCGAGACAAAACAGCATAGGATCCTGCTGGATACCGGAGCGGATGCCTCCTTTGCAGAGAATGCCAAGAAGCTGGGCGTGAATCTAAAAGATGTGGATATCGCCTTTTTATCACATGGTCACTATGATCATGCCGGTGGCATCAGCAGATTCCTGCAATTCAACCATACAGCAAAGGTCTATATCAAGCAGGAGGCTTTTGAGGATTACTGCCATAACAGCAGTGATGGATATGAATACATCGGCGTAGACAACGTAAAGTTGGAAACCGGCGATCTGACAGCAGATGCACTGCGAAATCATCCACAGGTGGAGCTGGTATCAGGTGATTTGAGAATTAATGAGGAATTGTCCTTAATGACGGGCATTACAGAGAAGATCTGCTGGCCGTCTACAAATCGTTCCCTGCTGATTCGGACAGAGAACGGCTATGTACAGGATTATTTTTCACATGAGCAGAGCCTGATGATCAGTGAGAATGGTAAGCATGTATTGATTTCGGGCTGCGCACACTGTGGCATCGTAAATATCCTGAACCGGTACAGCAATCTGCATGAGGGCACACCGGATGTGGCAATCAGCGGATTCCATCTCGAAAGAAGCAAGCCATATAACGAAGAACAGAAAGCAGATGTCATAATGCTGGGAGAAGAGCTGCGGAAGTATCCGACAAAATTCTATACCTGCCACTGTACGGGTCTGGAGGCATACGACATCCTAAAAAATATTATGCATGAGCAGATGTGCTATTTAAGCGTAGGCGATGTAATTGATATCTGACAGAGAAGGTGAACCTGCGTGGTTCCTCTTTTCTGTACCGCGCAGCTGTGGGTATGCAGTGCTGCCGGATTACCGGTAGATCTGCTGCAGTGTAATGAGCAGCACATCTTCATCCGCAGCCTTGGCCTTCAGAACATCTGTAAAGCCACTGCGGCTGACGAGGCAGTAATGCTTTTCAGAAACCATCTTGACACACTCGCTCTTGCGCTGCAGATCCTGCAGGTCGCTGATGTCCATCGGCCGGCTGCTGCTGTAGCGGAGCATACCAAATAGTCCGTGCTCCATCTCCATATCAGTTGCTACGAGATCTATCTCAGCCATTTGCTTTGTCTTTGGGTTCAGTCCCCACCATTTTCCGATATTGTGAATTTCAAAAGGAATCAAGGAACAATATTTACAAAAATATTCCTTGACGATTTCATAGAACATATCCTCCATATATGTGGGGAGGTGATCTTCTACGGCTGTCAGGTAAGACAGAAAAATCCTGCCTGAGGCAATATGTGACATGTTTTCCGGAACAAAACGATACCAGAATCGGAACAGATAATCAGAAATCTTATAGTAGCTTTTCTTACGGTCTCTGGAAGCCACAGGGGTTTCTTTATCAATCAGATTCATGGAAGCAAGTGCCTTCAGGTATTTCACACAGAGCCCCGTCTCCAGCTCTGCCTGTTCAGAAATTTCATTCAGGCGGTTGTGTCCAGTCGCTATGGCAGTCAGGATGGCGTTATAAGTCGTCAGTTCACGGAATTCCTGTTTCATAATATGGGCGGGTTCCTCCAGAAACAGGCCATTCTTCAGGAAAAATGCTGACATAATGTTATTTTTAATCTCCGTCGAGGGATCTAGCTTGCCAAGATAATACGGGTTACCTCCTGTAATACCGTAGATCAATGCCTTATCTTCGGGTGTGTATTCCGGAAACATGGATGCTGTTTCTTTATAGTCAAGTGGAAGCAGCTTGACAGCAGCGGTATAGAGTCCATACAGAGGGCTGTTTGATGCCATCACGGTATTTTCCATAAAACTGATCGAGGAATCCGCCAGAAGGATCAGCATGCCGGTATCGGCAAACTGTTCTTCGAATAGTCTCTGCAGTGTAAAGAGGATACCCGGACAGGCATGATACAGGTTGGAAAAATCATCAATGACCAGTACGATTCGTTCCTTGTGCGCGTACGCACTGATTTCATCAAAAAGCGTATCCCAGTCCGGCATGGCAGGTATATCGTGCATGGCAGGAGAGGTACAGGAGTAATAAGCCTTGGAAAAGGAAATCAGGTTTGCCTGACCGGTAGATGCCAGTGCAGAGAAGAAAATGGTCTTTTTGCCTTTGATCATCTCGGCAATCAGAGATGTCTTGCCCACATATTTTTTACCATATAATAATGCACATCCGAAAGAATTTTGATTCCATATGGAATTGAGGGTATCTAATTCATTTTTCCGACCGATATACATGATAGGACTCCTTTCAACATTCAAAATAACTATACCATAATATAGTAAGTATACGCGTGGGAGTCACAGTTTGTCAATATCAGCTTATACTTGACATTATTTGCGCAATATCGCATTATAAGAATGTAGATATTTGTCATAAATGGAGGCTTAATATGCGAAAAACAGATCATTTGAGTTATGACGAATTGCAGGCCAGATATGAGGAAGCATATACAATGCTGATGACATTATTGGATAATATTCCGGGTGGTGTATTCAGTTACTTTGCTGAGACGGGCAAATTTGATTTTGTGGGAGATGGACTGCTGTCTATTTTTCATTGTGATGAAGATACATTTCGGGAGCATTTTTATGACTCCTTTGAATTGATGATATTAAAAGCAGATCGGAAAAATACAAAGGAGCAGCTGGAGGAGCAGATTCGTTTTTTTGATTCTGCAGAACTGACATACAGGGTGCAGGACTTTATGAATGAGGGACAGATCATCTGGCTGAATCACAGAGCCAGACTGCTGCGGGGCAGTGACGGCAAAGAGCGTTATATTGTTGTGGTCAGTGACATTACGGATCAGAGGCTGATCCAGGATGAAGTACAGCGGATGAATAAAATGCTGTATATTGAAACAGAGCGATATAAGCTGATCGAGGCGGTGATCGAGGAGACACAGTTTGACTTTGATGTCCGCGCAGACAAGGTGATGTATTCTATTCGTAACAATGCAGGAGAACCACAGGAGATCGAGCAGTTCATGCAGAACAACCAGGCGCGCCATATCGTGCATCCTGAGGATTATAATCGCGTCAATGTACACCTTGTAAAGGCACTGTTAGAGCCTATCAAAAGCGAGGTGGACTACCGGTCAAAAAATCTGACGGGAGAGTATGTATGGTACCGTATGACCTATGCAAGTCTCGCAGATGAAAATGGTGTGATTACACGCGTAGTCGGGATCATGAAGGATATTACAGACGAGCATGCGGCGCAGGAAGCCATCAACCAGGAACTGAAGCTGGATCAGATGACGGGTATCCTGAACAAGATGTCGACGCAGGAGGCTATCGAGGAGTACCTGACAATCTGTCATGCGGAGCAGAAATCAAAGCAGGCGCTGTTTGCCCTTGATACAGACAATTTCAAAGCAGTCAATGATACGCTGGGACATCAGTTTGGCGATGATGTCATCAGATTTGTGGCAAAGACATTGCGTGGTGCGTTTAAGGAAAGTGATATCGTAGGACGTACCGGCGGAGATGAATTTATGGTTTTGATGAAGAATACTTCTCCGGCGGTTGTAGAGGAGCGTGCGCATGAACTGAACAGACTGATGACCAGAACGTTTACGAAGGATGGAAAGGCAGTCAGCATCACCTGTAGTATCGGCATAGCATATTTCAGTGCTGAGGCAGCACATTATGCGGAGATGTTCGCGCGGGCAGACCAGGCTTTGTACTGCGCTAAGGAATCAGGGAAGAACTGCTTCCGGATCTATGGAGATAAGCAATGAAAAAGCAGACATTGATTTATACATCGGCAATCGCAATATTGGATGCAGTTGTATTTTTATCCTATTTATATGGCAGGATCACAGGCTTTGTATCATTATCCCTCGCGGTGGCTCTATTTCTTCCTTTTGTAGCCTATATGTTTTTAGAAATTCATTTGTGCAGCAGGTTTGGCTTTAAAATCCCTTTCTTTTCCATGATGGTCATGGGTATTTCCTTTTTATCGATGCTGCTGTTTTTGCTTCTGGCAGCGATGATTACACGTAGCCTTTATATTCTGGAGGGTATCGGCAGGATGGGCCTGTTCCTCCTGTATGCATATGGATGTATGGTAGGACTGCGTTTGCTCTGGCAGTGCATACAGCAGATCCGGACCCGGCTTTGAGCAGATAGGGGATGACTCGATTTGGCGCAGTCACTTGAATATTTTGACGGATATTGGTATACTGAAGAAAGATATATCAGCATAATGATGGAGTCAGACACAATCAAGTGGGGAACTGCGTATGGGTACATACAATGTCTGTTATGATGTAGTGGCACTGGTTTTACTGTTAGTGATTATTCTATTGTATTTTATGAAGCGGGGCATACCGAATTACCAGAACCGTTTATTTTTATTGCTGATATTCTGTGCACTTGTCGCGGCGATTTTTGATATTGCAGATGTCACATTTATTAATGCGGGAAGCAAAATCCCAAATTGGATGAAGTATATTTCATCAGGAGGGTGCTATGTCCTGCAGATGTTTGAGGCACTGCTGGTATTTTATTATGTTCTTGGAATTACGACAACATGGAAAGAAACAAAATTTTATGTGAAGGCAGCGACGATTATTCCTTTTATGATAGCGTCGTTGTTGACATTTACAACTTATTTTACACATCTTTTATTCTATTATGATGAACAGGGAAACTATATCCGGGGAGAGGGCAGGATTATTTCTGTCCTGGTCGGTATCTTTTATCTGGTTTTGGCAGTGGTTCGTATCTGGCTGCTAAAAAAATCCTTTACATTTGAGACGAGAGTTACATTATGGATCGTGACTTTAATCGGGACGACAGGGGTGGTTGTTCAGACACTGATGCCCAAAATGATCACACAGATATTTGGTGTGACATTGTGTCTGCTGATTATCTTTTTTACATTGCAGAATCCATTTCTGGCCATAGATAGTGACCTTCGTGCGTATAACAGAAGTATTTTCATCACAATGACATCCTATGATTTCGCTGCTAAAAAGCAGTTTTCCGTTATCATCATTATGCTGGACGATATTTCATTTCTGCAGAGAAATCTGGGAATCGAACATGTACGTGCACTACAGCGCTCTGTGGTTGATGAGCTGCGAAGAACGGAGGAGGGGGCACTGATTTTCCACATCAATGATTCCTGCTTTTGCATGGTGTTTAATCAGTTATATAGTCAGCGGATCGATGAAATCATGGGGCGAATTTTAAAGAAATTTGATAAACCCTGGATGATTCATGATATTTCTACATTGCTTTCAGCACATTTGTGCCGGGTTGAATGTCCGCAGGACGCGGCGAATGTGAAAGAAATACTGGATGTGGTTTCCTGTCTTGGAGAGGATACGCTGGGCAGCAGAATCGTCTCTGCGAGTGATTTGAGAATCCGGGAAAGAAATCAGCACAAACAACGTGAACAGCTGATCAGAGATGCTGTTGAGTATTCCAAATTTGATGTCTGCTATCGAAAAATATATTCAATTGCACAAAAGAAAGCAGTCAGTGCTGAAATCGCTTTATGTGTGATCGGAGAAAATGGCTTAATCTATTCAAGTGAGTGCAAGGATCTGCTCGAAAAGACAGGATTGAGCTTTCGTGTAGGCATTTATCTGTTTCGCAGAGCATGCGATTATCTGACCTCGGCACAAAGAGCAGGTCAGGAAATCGAAAGCGTGGAGATTGGAATTTCTATTTTCATGTGCATGCATCAGAAATTTCTGGATGAGATCATATGGCTGATGAAGGAGTATAAAATCAGCCCTGGCACGATCAGACTCAAGATCACGGAAAGTGAAGCATTGGATTCTTCCCATCAGCTGCAGGAGATGATGAAGAAGTTTTCGGATGCCGGAATCTGGTTTTCATTAGATGGATATGGTACAGGCTATACGAATATTTCATATATTTATGAGCTGCCTTTTTCACATGTCGAGTTAAGCCGCGAGGTATTTGCCGCAGCGCTTGCAGATGAGCAGGCGATGAGTATTCTCAAGAATACGATTCATATGCTGCATGAACTGGATATGCAGGTGGTGGTATGTGAGACGCAAAAGGGAATGAGTGAAGAAACTCTGCGGGAGATCCAAAGTGACTATACAATTGGATTCTATCAGCAATTATAAAACGGATGAGGAAGGAGAATAAGAAATGATTTATGAAGTCAGCTTTGACATAGCAGCAATCCTTATTTTTATCATACTTATTATCCTTTTCTATGGGAAAAAGAAGTCCCCATACAGGTACAATATTGCTTTTGGTACTTTACTGGCTGTGAGCCTGCTGACGGCGTTATTTGATTTGATCGGGGCATATATGATTTCTTATCCTGATTTGTTTCCACAATGGCTGTCCTATATTGTCAATATGATCTATCTGATTGCACAGAATACAGCCACTCCGATTTATGCATATTATGTCATTTTGCTGACCGGTTCCGGCAGGAGAATCGGATGGAGAATCGGTCTGCTGCTATTGGTTCCGTATTGGATCGAATTATTGTTGATTTTGACAACGCCGCTGACTGAATGGATTATCGGTTATGATCAGAATGGTTTTTATCAACATGGCACGCTATTCCCATTGCTTTATATTCTGGTGGTTTACTATTTTATATTAGGCGCCTGTTTTCTGATTAAATACAATAAAAGTCTGTCATTTGACAAACAATTTGCATTATTTTCCTTTCTTCCTGTGAATGGAGCAGGAATGCTGATCCAGATGAGACTGCCACAGTATTTGCTGAATCCTTTTTGTATGACCATCAGTATGACTTTGCTGCTGTTTAGCGTACAGAATGCTGAGGAGATACTGGATAATGCATCAGGCGCTTTTGATGAAAGAACATTTGGAGTGACACTGGAGAATCATCTGCTGATGGAACAGAAGTTCTGGCTGATGGCTGTCAATATCACGAACTATGAACTGGTAGAGAAAAGTATTGGAGCAGACAGGATCGAGGATATTTTGAAAAAGGCAGTCAAATATCTGAGTCAGATCAATCGTAAAGCAATTGTAGGCAGAATGGGAGATCAGCTGTTTGGAGTGAGACTGCCCGATATGCCCTATTATGAAATGGAAAAGCTGGCGGAAGAGACACAGGAGCGATTTGCCAAACCATTTGATGATATCCAGAGAGATGCCTGCTTCCAGACAAGGCTGATCTGTATTGCCTGTCCACATGAGGCAACAACACTGGAGCAGATAGCAGATATCATCAGCCACATCGAGGAGAAAAGTGACGAGAACTCTGTTTTCTTTGCGGCGAATATTGATCAGGTGGAAAGAAACAGGAATTTTGAGATCCGGCGTGCTATCCGGACTGCAATCGACGAGCATGGCTTTGAAATGTACTATCAGCCGATTTACTCAGTTGAGGAGCAGAGGGTGGTATCCGCAGAGGCGCTGATCCGCCTGAATGATCAGAAGCTGGGATTTATTTCACCGGAAATATTCATTCCGATTGCTGAGAAGGGTGGATATATACTGGAGATTGGAAATTTTGTATTTGAATCTGTATGTCAGTTCTTTCAAGAGAACAGGCTGGCGGAGTATGGAATCCATTATGTAGAGGTCAATCTGTCTGTCGTGGAGTGTATGCAGCATGATCTGGCAAAGCGTTTGTTTGACATTACACGCAGGTATGGACTGTCACCGGAGTATCTGAATCTGGAAATCACAGAGACGGCAACTGCCGGTTCTATTGAAAGACTGCGTCATACCATGCAGAGACTGACTGAGGATGGTTTTGTATTCTCAATGGATGACTACGGGACAGGCTACTCCAATATCAAATCAGTCTATGATCTGCCATTTGAATATATCAAAATCGATAAGAGCATTCTGTGGACTTCTATGGAGAACGAGAAGGCGTATACTGTATTGAAGAATACATTTCTGCTGGCAAAGGAGCTGGGCAAGAAGATCATTATGGAGGGTGTGGAAACGGAGGAGCATATTCGCAGACTGACGGAGTTGGGCTGTGATTATTTTCAAGGATATTATTTTTCAAAGCCGATTCCGGGAGATCAGTTTATCCAGTATCTGAAGGAACACTAAAATAATTGTTGACAAACAAATACTTCGGTGCTAGAATTAAATTACTTCGAAGAACGAAGTAATTAGCAAGGAGAATGAATGGAACAAATCAGTGAAGGCTTTGAACAGCAAATATATCAATATATTGACCGGATCAAGGATCTGCTGTCACCGGAGATCTGGCAGAATATCCTGTTGGACTGTTCTAAGAACGAGATTTTGATCCTGTGGCTGCTGTACCGGCAGGAAGAGGTCAACATGACACAGATCGCAGATTATATACATGTACCTCTCAACACAGCGACAGGTGTCATCGCCAGAATGGAAAAGAAGGAGCTGGTCATCAGAAACCGCAGCGCAGAGGATAAGCGGATCGTTACGATCCGGATGGGCACGCTGGGAAAGAAGCAAATGAAGGCAATCGCCGGAGAGTTTCTGTATTACGGACAGCTGGTGATGCAGGAATTTAATGCAGATGAAATGCAGCTGCTGATGAAGTTCTTTGATACAGTGACCAGGGTACTGTCACAGGAACGGAAAAGAGAAGCAGAAGGAAAGAAGATCAAGAAAATCACGATCGAGTAGATAACGGTATGCTGCCGGTGGTTAGGCACATGCCGAATCTTTTCAACAAATACTTCGATAATCGAAATATTCAAGAGCAGAAATAAAAACCGATAACAGGTAAGGAGGAAACATACATATGAAAGGAAGAATCATTATATTTACAGGCAAGGGCGGAGTTGGAAAGACCAGTACAGCAGCAGCTCATGCATTAAAGTCAGCGAGTGAGGGGAAACAGACATTACTGGTTTCGACGGACATGGCACATAATCTGAGTGATCTTTTTGAGCAAAAGCTTGGAAATGCACCCGTGGAGATTCAGGAGCATCTGGAGGTCTATGAAATCGATCCTGCATACGTCATGGAACATGATTTTGCCAATATCATGGCAAGCATCACCAAAATGCTGCCGGCGGAAATGAATGCCTCAGGAGCTGAGGAATATGGAATGTTCCCAGGCATGGAGGAACTGTTCTCCCTTCTATATATTGCAAAGATGTATGAGACCGGACGCTATGACAGGATCATCGTGGACTGTGCACCGACCGGAGAAACGCTGTCTCTGCTAAAATTTCCGGAGCTGCTTTCCTGGTATATGGAAAAGCTGTTTCCAATCGGAAAGGTGGCAGTCAGAGTGCTGGCTCCGGTAGCAAGGCAATTCTACAAAATGGAGCTGCCGGACAGGACAGCCATGAATGACATACAGAAGCTGTATGTACAGCTGATCGGGCTGCAGGAGCTGCTGAAGAATCGTGAGATAACAAGTGTGCGTCTCGTAACGGTGCCTGAGAAAATGATCGTGGAAGAAACAAAGCGCAATTACATGTATATGAACCTTTATGATTTCAATGTGGATGGTCTCTACATCAACCGGGTGCTTCCGCAGGAGGCTGATAATCCGTTTTTTGATGAGTGGAAGGAAATCCAGCAAAAGTATGTGGAGGAACTGAAGGAAAACTTTTCTGCACTGCCAATCTGCTATATTCCGTGGTATGGCGAGGAGGTTCATGGAGTCGGTGCTGTCGAGCGCATCTCAAGAGAATGCCTCACAGCAGGAGACCTGTTCGAGCCAAAGACCATCACGGAAAGAGAGACCTATGAAAAAAATGAAAAGGGCTATCTGCTCCGTGTAGCAATACCGGGAGCGGATAAGAATGAGGTGGAATTGTTCCAGTCAGGAACAGATGTTGTTCTGAAGCTGGGGAATTTTAAACGAAATATTCCGTTGCCGAATGTCCTGAGAACCTATGAGATTACCGGCGCAAAGATGAAGGACGGAAGACTGGGGATACAGTTTGAAGGGAAGGAGCAATGACTATGAATACAGATACAATCGGAAGAATGATGGAGGCCAGAAAGTATCAGATGATGGCAATCAAGGCTTTATTTCCGGAGGGAAAGCAGGAGCATATAGACAATATAGAACGGGAACTGAAGGCGATGTTTTCGGAGAGCATGATGGACTGTATGACAAAATTCATGAGTGCAGCCAGTGATATCAGGGCATATGGAAGCACAGGAGAGTCAGGCTGCGCAGGAGACTCAGGTCGTGCAGAGGCTTCAGGCTCCGCGGGAGCAGGAAGTGATGGAGTGCACAGCGAGGCAGGAAAGGCAGGCAGAAAAACATCCGGCAGTGCAGGTGCAAAAAAGGAAAAAGTACACAAGGTGACAATTGATTGAGCAAAGGAGAGATGATATATGAGAGTCATATTATATACAGGAAAAGGCGGGGTCGGAAAGACAAGCATCGCGGCGGTCAGCGCCTGTAGGATGGCAATGGATGGTAAGAGGGTATTAGTCATGAGTACGGATGCGGCACATAGTCTGGGCGATTCCTTTGACATCAGGCTGTCAAGGGAGCCACAGACTGTAGTATCCTACCAGGATCAGGGCAGTGTGGATGCCATGGAAATTGATACCGTCTATGAAAGCGAGCAGACCTGGAAAAATATGCAGGACTATATGAAGAGGATGTTGACCTCAAGAGGAGAGGGCGGCATAGAGGCGGAGGAACTGCTGGTATTTCCGGGGATGGAGGAACTGTTTTCTTTATTTAAGATACTGGATTTCTATCATAGTGATACTTACGATGCACTGGTCGTTGACTGTGCTCCGACAGGTGAGACACTGTCACTGCTAAAGTATCCTGAGATGCTGTCTGATTTCATGGAGAAGGTGCTGCCGATCAAGCGTAAGGGTGTCAAGGTCGCTGGACCGGCAGTGGAGAAGCTGACCAGGATCCCGATGCCGGATGACAGCTTCTTTGATGATCTAGAACGCGTGATGGATAAAATGGAAGAACTGCAGAAACTGTTGTTAGACAAGGAAACTGTCAGTCTGCGCATCGTGACAACCCCTGAGAAGATCGTCATCAAGGAGGCAAAAAGGAATTTTACCTGTCTGCATTTGTATAATTATAATGTGGACGCAATCATGGTCAATCGTATCTATCCGGAGAAGGCTATGGAGGGCTATTTCAGCAAATGGATCGAGATGCAAAGAGAGGGACTCATGGAGATACAGGAGAGCTTTTCCGAGGTTCCCAAGTTTTATCTGGAACTGCAGGACAGAGAGCTACGAACCATACCTGTATTAGAGAAGATAGCAGGGTCACTTTATGAAGATACTGATCCGGTCAATGTGTTATTTCATCATGATATTTTTTCACTGTCAGAGGATGGAGCTACCAGTATTTTGAAGATTTATCTGCCATTTGCCGAGAAGGATGAACTGGATCTGCGACAAAATGATACAGAGCTGCTGATCGGTGTCAAGAATGAACGGCGTTCTTATCCGTTAGCAAAGCATCTGCAGGAGAAGGAGATCGTTGGAGCCGCATTTGAAGACGGATATCTGAATGTAAGGTTTCAGTAATATATGATAGCTGAACTTAAATCATCAGGGAGACAGACATAGAACTGTCTCCTTGATTTTATGTTGCTATGTTTTTTGCCAATGGGTATACTGAGGATAAAGGGGGAATGATGAATCATGGAACAGGAAAGAAAAACTGGATTACTGGCATCCTTTATCGTGCCGCATCCGCCTTTGGCAGTATCGGAGATCGGAAATGGAAGAGAACAGGAGATTGTGAGCACTCTGCAGGCATATAGACAGGTGGCAGGAGAGATCGCTCAGCTGTCTCCGGATACAATCATTGTGATTTCTCCGCATTCTATCATGTATGCAGACTATTTTCATATTTCTCCGGGCAGCAGTGCGGTGGGAGATTTTAGGCAGTTTGGAGCAGGACAGGTCAAGTATCATGTGTCCTATGATGAGATGCTGGTGCAGAAAATCGCTGACGAGGCATGGAAGGCAGGCGTTCCGGCAGGTACGCAGGGCGAGCGTGATCCGAAGCTGGATCATGGGACAATGGTGCCTCTGTATTTTATAGATCAGGCATTTCAGGAAATGAGACAGGACTATCAGCTGGTGAGAATCGGATTATCAGGGGAGTCACCGGAAATGCATTATCGTTTCGGTCAATGTATCGGAAGGGCGGCAGCAGAGTCCGGAAAACGGATAGTATTGGTTGCCAGCGGAGATTTATCACATAAACTGGCGGAGAACGGACCTTATGGATATACAAAGGAAGGTCCGAAATTTGACCGGCAGGTAACGGAGGCTATGAAAAAGGGTGACTTCCTGTCATTTTTGTCTTTTGATCCAGTATTTTGCGAGGCAGCTGCTGAGTGCGGACTGGGTTCATTTCGGATCATGGCGGGAGCATGGGATGGCAGAGCAGTTGAGTCCACACTGCTGTCATATGAAGGTCCGTTTGGGGTCGGCTATGCTGTTGCGTCCTATTATCCGACAGGAGAGAAGGCAGTCACAGATGTACTGCAGGCTTATCTGCAGCAGGAGACAGACCGAATGAGTCAAATGAGAAAACAGGAAGATACGTATGTGCAGCTGGCACGAAAGTCAGTTGAATGTTATGTAAACTATAATAGGGCATTGAAACCGGAGGAGTATTTCACACCGGAATTAACAGAGGAACTGCACCATACACAGGCAGGGGCATTTGTCTCTTTAAAAAAGAACGGGAAGCTGCGGGGGTGTATCGGGACGATACTGCCAACCAGGTCAACGCTGGCTGAGGAAATCGTAGAGAATGGAATTTCAGCCTGTTCACGTGATCCGAGATTTCTTCCGGTCACGCCGGAGGAACTGAAGGATCTGGTCTACAGTGTGGATGTCCTGTCTGCACCTGAAAGGATCAGTTCTGCAGGGGAACTGGATGTCAAACGCTATGGCGTTATCGTGACGCAGGGCAGTAAACGAGGACTGCTGCTGCCGAATCTGGATGGGGTCGATACCATTGAAGAACAGATTGGAATTGCATCGGACAAGGCTGGAATCAAAAGGGGTTCAAAGGTGGAACTGCAGCGTTTTGAGGTGGTGAGGCATCATTGAAAAAGGAATGTGATATCTGTTTTCATGCCTGTAGGCTGGACGAGGGAGAGATAGGATTTTGCAGGGCAAGAGGAAACGAGGATGGAGAGATCCACTGTCTGAACTATGGCCAGCTGACAGCTCTGGCACTGGATCCGATAGAAAAGAAGCCCTTGAACAGATTTTATCCGGGCAGTCGGATTCTTTCTGTGGGAAGCTATGGATGTAACCTGCGCTGTCCATTCTGCCAGAATCATGAGATATCGATGATGGGTGAAGAGAGACCTGAGACAGAGAGTGAGAGCAGCGGACAGAGAGTACACGGCGGGAGGAGTCAGGAAACCGGCGGTGTGGTGCAGGAGTATTTTTCACCGGAGGATCTGGTTGCATTGGCACTGCGTCTGCGGCAGCAGGGAAACATCGGGATTGCATATACTTATAATGAGCCGTTGATTTCCTATGAATATGTCTATGACTGTGCAAGGCTTGCGCATGAGGCGGGCTTGAAAAATGTACTGGTCACAAACGGAACGGTCAATGAGGCACCGCGGCAGAGACTGCTTCCTTATATTGATGCATTGAATATCGACCTGAAGGGTATCAGACCGGAGTATTACCGTTTGCTGGGAGGCAGTCTGGAAGTCGTGAAGCGGACGATAGAGGTGATGACAGGCTGCTGCCATGTTGAGATTACGACACTGATTGTACCCGGACAAAATGATACAGAACAGGAGATGAGAGAACTGGCATCCTATCTGGCAGGTATTGATCCGGATCTGCCACTGCACGTATCCAGATTCTTTCCACGCTATCATATGCAGGATACTGAGGCAACTCCCGTCAGGACAATCTACAGACTGGCTGAGGTAGCGAGAGAATATCTGCGATATGTGTATGAAGGAAATTGCTGACGGAATTGTCGAGGCAAGCAGAAAG
>JAUNSO010000040.1:9244-10482 GCA_030539165.1 bacterium | reverse complement strand
AATCTTAGCCGATTCGGATAGTACTGAATCCCACAGTGATGCATATGATGTTATATAAGTATGTGACAGAAAAGGAAATTGACTATGGCGGATTTTAATCGTGATATGCTTGAATCTGAAGGAGATTTTTGCAGCGTACATCTGGACGGACACAGACCTGACAACAAATGCATGAAAACAGGAAGTAGATTTGTGGATGTCAAAGTCCCTGTTTCTCTAAAGAGTAAGCCCAGCATCGGCAGAGTAGAGGTGGAATGCTGCGGTGAACCTACTGTACAGTGCGTGGATGAGGAATGCTGTGAAGCAAGTGAAGTACTGATCACACAGAAGATCTGTGTAAAGATCCCTATCATGTATGAAGTGACAGCTTCTATGGGTGAGAGCTGCATTACCTGCGAAGACAGCTTTGGAGGCTGCTGAAGCAGGCATAAAAAAGAAGACTCTGAGGCGGTAATTGAGTAAATTATAAGGAACAGATGCTTATTTGGGCGTCTGTTCCTGCTGTATGATCAATAAAATGTTGACAAAAAAAATCAGTTGTGCTATATATTAAATATACTTTAAAAAGTATATTTAAAATCAATATAAGAAAAAGAACAGAGAATAAGAAAGGATGAATAGGTTATGAAGAGCGATAATGCAGCGCATTTTGAACTGGTAAAGATACAGAACAGGAAGATGATCAGAAATCTGCTCAGAGTGGAAAGTCCGCAGGGAATTGCACAGCTGGCAGAGCATGCTTCACTGAGTTATCCGACGGTGGCAGGTCTGCTCAAGGAACTGGTGAATCGCGGGGAAGTATTGCAGACTGCGGAGACAGAGAGCTGTGGAGGAAGACCGGGGATACGGTTCGAGCTGAACGTGTCCTATCAGTATGCTCTGATTCTTTATTTTAAGGATTGTACACTACAGGCTGTTATCCATAATGCATCCGGTCAACAGGTTGAAAAAGATCAGATGGAAGTCGATGAGGATATCACGGTCAGCAAGATTGTCAGGTTTGTGAAGACCATTAAGGTACGCTATGACGCAATCTCGGCCATTGCATTCGGAGTACCGGGTGTGGTGCATGAAAGAGAGATTACATATTTACCGGCATTTCCAAAGCTTACTGGCAAGGAACTATACCAGCGACTCAGTTATGAACTGAATGCAGATGTGTTTTTGGAAAATGATTTGAACGCGGTAGCTCTGACTGAAATCGGAAAATGGAGTGATTTTGCCCATATAGCCTATGT
>JAUNSO010000040.1:0-9144 GCA_030539165.1 bacterium | reverse complement strand
TATGGACTATGGAAACGCGTCCTGATCAGATGGTCTGAGACAGAGCAGGCAGAGTAAATTTAGCAAGATAACAGTAAAGAAAAATGACAAAAGTAAATGTCAATCAATAACAAGACTGTAAGCAGAAAAATGTGAAAGAAGCAAAGACTATGAAAACAAGTAAAAATACGGAATTAAAAACACGATTACAGCAAATATTTTATATCGCATTGCCACTGATCATACAGGGACTGGTGTTTCAGCTGCAGTCACTGACAGATAAAGCATTTTTGGGACATCTGGACACCAAGTATGTATCAGCAGCCGGTGCCGCGCAGATGCCCTATGTAGCAACTGTGGACAGCGTCATGGCAATTGGCATGGGACTGATCATCATTGTAGCCAAGCTCTATGGGGCAGGTGAACAGTTTAAAATCCAGAAGTATGTCGAGAGTACAGCTTTTTATCATACACTTCTTGGAACAGTGCTGTTCCTGATCTGGCAGTTCGGGGCAGAATCAATCCTGACATTTTTTAAGGTCGATCAGGCAATCATCGAGTATAGCCTGCAGTATGTACGTATCTGTACGGTCTATCTGATTTTTATCGGGATAGACTGTGCTTTGCAGGGAATGCTGCAGGGTATGGGACAGACAAAGCCGATCATGTATGCAGGTATTATCAAAGTTATCTTCAACATTATCATTTCGTGGATCCTGATCTTTGGCAAATTCGGCTGCCCCGCATTAAATGTAGCAGGTGCGGCAATCGGGACACTGGCAGCGAATCTGCTGTCCTTTGTATTTATTTTGTTCTATTGCATGGTGCTGAAACGGGAACAATTCAGACTGCATGCTTTTGACCGGGGCTGGCTGGATTTTGTGCCATACCGTCAGGTCATCGCGTTAGGGGTTCCGGTTGGTCTGGAGTTCCTTCTGTGGCATTTTTCAAACCTGATCCTGATCCGGTTTATCAACGGCTTCAGCTATCAGGATATGGCGATTTATTCTCTGACCTTTGGATTTCAGTGTATCATATTTGTGATTTTCTCCGGAACCTCCAAGGCGACTCTGACTCTGATCGGGCAAAATATCGGAGCAGGACATTCGGAAAATGCAGATCAGTTCTTTTATACGACCATTATATTGAATTTCCTGATCGTTGCAGCGGCAGCTGCTCTGTTTTTCAGTGTTCCGGGTCAGCTGCTTCGCATCTTTTCTAATGATACAGCGATGATCACGCAGGCTGTACCATATCTGGGTATGATCGGTGTGATTATGTTTCCGCAAAGCATGAACGTTATTTGTGGAAATGCCATACGTGCGCATGATGACACGAGATGGATGCTGCTGTCACAGGTTTTGGGCTCAACGCTTGTCATCAGTATATCATGGTTTATGGTGGACAGGCTTCATATGGGCATGATGGCGATTTATATTACATTGTTTATGGATGAGACGATCCGGGGAGGCATCAATTTCTTATACTACAAAAAAAGATACGGAAATGAAAAGAGTGCAAAAATAGTCGAGAAGCCCGCAGGCAGTTTGCAGTAAGATAACTCTTGTCAAACAAAGAACAGGAGGAAAAGAATATGGAAGTCATCAAGGTAGAAAAACTTTCAAAGTCTTACCACGGCAAAAAAGTGCTGTCTGATCTGAATCTGTCGATTCAATCCGGTACAGTGTTTGGACTGCTGGGTGCAAATGGTGCGGGTAAGAGCACGAGCATCGAGTGTATGCTCGGAACAAAAAAGGCAGATGCAGGAACGGCGGTTATCCTCGGGATGGATCCGATCGCAAAGCGGAAGCAGTTATTTGAACGGGTGGGAGTGCAGTTTCAGGAGGCACACTATCAGAATGAAATCAAGGTCAATGAATTATGCGAGGAAACAGCCTCTCTCTATCACACACCGGCAGACTGGAAGCAGCTGCTGACAGAGTTCGGGATTGGTGATAAGGAAAAGAATGCTGTCAAGGAGCTGTCCGGTGGAGAACGTCAACGGCTGTTCATCGTACTGGCTCTGATTCCGAGTCCACAGCTGGTATTTCTGGATGAGCTGACAACGGGACTGGACGCGAGAGCAAGACGGGACGTCTGGAAAATTCTCGAGCAGTTAAAAAAGAGGGGACTGACTATTTTCCTGACCTCACACTTTATGGATGAGGTAGAGGCTCTGTGCGACGAGATCTGTATCCTCAAGCACGGAAAGACGATTTTTCACGGAACAGTGGAGCAGGCAATTGCAGCAAGTCCTTACGAAAAATTCGAGGATACATACCTGTGGTTTACGGATGAGGAGGAAAATGCAGATGAAAACCTTTAGAACAATGTTAAAAATCGAGGGCAGACTGTACCTTCGAGATATGAATATGCCGATATTTGCAATCGCGATGCCCTTGATTGTTTTGGTGATTTTAGGTATGATATATGGTAAGAAACCTGCTTTTGCAGGAGCTGATTATACGTTTTTGGAGCAGTCCTTCGGGGCACTGTGTTCCATCGCAATCTGTGCAGGAGGACTGATGGGTCTGCCGATTCTGGTCTCTGACTACAGAGAACGCAGAATCCTGAAGAGATTCTCGGTCACTCCGGTGAGCCCGACGATGATTCTGACAGTACATTTGATGATTTATTCACTGTATTCGGCAGCATCAGTTGTGCTTCTCTGGATCGTGTCAAAGATTTTCTTCGGATTCCGGATGCGTGGCTCTGTGCTACTCTTTATCGGAGGCTGGCTGCTCGTGCTGATCTCGATCCTCAGTATCGGGATGTTGGTTGGTGGAATTGCCAAGAACAGTAAAATTGCATCTGTATATGCATCCATTCTGTACTTTCCGATGCTGGTCTTTTCGGGAGCCACGCTGCCGTATGAGATCATGCCGGTACCAATGCAGAAAATCGTAGATATCATGCCTCTGACGCAGGGAATCAAGATACTGAAAGCAGCAACGCTCGGAGAGAGTCTGAATGCAGTGACCATACCGGTCATTATCATGCTGGCACTTGCGGCAGTCTGTATCGGCTGCGCTATCCGGTTCTTCCGGTGGGAGTAGCATCAGACAGTCAGTGAAGGACAATGATACCTGAAACAACTCTTTCGCAGCAGTTGACTGCTGAGGTCTGAAGGATGGTACTGTGGGAGTACCTTTCTTCAGAAAGCGGGAGAGAGGTGTATCACATGCAGGAACAGCTGCTGGCAGTTCAGCACATGCAGGATTATATTGAGAAACACGTGAATGAAAACGTGACTTTGGAGGATTTATCACGTGTTTCTCTGTTTTCACCATGGTATGCATATCGATTATTTAAGGAATATACAGATTATACGCCGGGGGATTATATTCGCCGGCTGAAATTATCTAAGTCAGCACTTCGTCTAAGAGATGAAAATTGCCGTATCATAGATGTTGCTTATGATATGGGATTTCAAAGTGTGGATGGCTATCAGAGGGCATTTGCCAGAGAGTTTGGCTGCAATCCAAGCGAGTATGCCAAAAATCCGATTCCACTGCCCTTATTTATCTCGTACGGAGTGATTTATGATGAAATCAGAAAGGAACATAAAAAAATGGAAAACAGAAGAAGTGTTATGATTCAGCAAATACATAAACCGGCACGTAAGGCGCTGATCATGCGGGCCAAAACAGCAAAGGATTACTTTACCTACTGCGAAGAGGTGGGCAGGGATGTCTGGGGGTACTTCACGAGCATCAGATCCATCAGCGGAGAGCCCGTCAGTATGTGGCTGCCAAAGGAATATATCAAAGAAGGAACTTCGGAATATGTGCAGGGAGTTGAACTGCCTGTGGATTATGACGGAGGTGTGCAGGTGGGGTTTGATATGATTGAACTGCCGGAAGCAGATTATCTGATGTTTCAGGGAGAGCCGTTTCAGGAAGAGGATTACATAGATGCAATCGAGGAAATAGAGGACGCCATCGAACGGTATCAGCCTTCGGTGATTGGTATGCAGTGGGATGAATCCAATCCATATCTTCAGCTGGAGCCGGTCGGAAAGCGCGGGTATATTGAGATGAAAGCCGTTAAGCCGCTTTGAGATTTTCGTATTTTACAATTATACGAATTTACGCTATAATTGTAACTATTCAGATGCTCAGTCGTTGTATGGAGCCTGAAGTATGAAAAAGGAGACAGAAGGACAATGAAGATTTATGATGAACTGGTTGCCAGAGGACTCGTGGCACAGGTTACGGATGAGAGTGAGATCAAGAATCTGATCAATGAAGGAAAGGCGACCTTTTATATTGGTTTTGACCCGACAGCAGATTCTTTACATGTAGGACATTTTATGGCACTATGCCTGATGAAGCGTCTGCAGATGGCGGGCAACAGACCTGTCGTACTGCTGGGAGGCGGAACAGGCTATATCGGTGATCCCTCAGGACGTACAGACATGCGTTCTATGATGACACCTGAGACCATACAGCATAACTGTGAATGCTTCAAGAAACAGATGGAGCGCTTTATTGACTTTGGCGAGGGCGGAGCAATCGCAGTGAATAATGCGGACTGGCTGTTAAAGCTTAATTATATCGAACTGCTGCGCGACGTAGGAGCCTGCTTCTCTGTCAATAATATGTTGCGTGCTGAGTGTTATAAGCAGAGAATGGAGAAGGGTCTGTCATTTTTGGAATTTAACTACATGATCATGCAGTCCTATGACTTCTATCACCTGTATAAGAATTATGACTGTAATATGCAGTTCGGCGGTGACGATCAGTGGTCTAATATGCTATTCGGTACAGAACTGATTCGCAAGAAGCTGGGCAAGGATGCCTATGCCATGACCATTACCCTGCTGATGAATTCAGAGGGAAAGAAGATGGGCAAGACTGCCAGCGGTGCAGTATGGCTCGATCCAAATAAGACAACACCGTTTGAATTTTACCAATACTGGAGAAATGTCGGAGATGCGGATGTATTAAAATGTATCAAGATGCTGACCTTCCTGCCGCTTGATGAGATTGAGAAGATGGAAAGCTGGGAGGGTGCGCAGCTCAATCAGGCGAAGGATATCCTGGCATATGAACTGACTGCGCTGGTACATGGTAAGGAAGAGGCACAGAAGGCAAAAGCTGCTTCACTGGCACTTTTTGCAGGTGGTGCAGATGATTCCAATATGCCGACGACAGAGCTGTCTGCAGATCAGCTGACAGACGGAGCAATCGGCATCCTGGATGTACTGACTGTCTGTGGTCTGGCTCCTTCCAAGAGTGAGGCAAGAAGACTGGTGCAGCAGGGCGGAGTCTTTGTAGAGGAAGAAAAGGTAGCAGATATCAGTTTCAGTCTGACGGCTGACAGCTTAAAGGATGGCGTAAAGCTGCGCAAAGGAAAGAAAACCTTCCATAAACTGATTCTCAAATAATCATATCCGGCGATCATCATTTTGACACACTATTTCGGGCAAAAGGGCTGGTGATGTACTTGTATCCATTTATCCTGACCGTACAGATCATAGCTGTACTGATCTGCTTAATGAGCACCATTTTACTGCTGTTTCAAAGGAATACCCAGCAGTCTAAAATGTTGCTTGTTACGATTGTGTGTGCATTTATTCAAAACTTTGGCTATTTGCTTGAATTACGTTCCACGACGCTGGGAGAGGTCATGACGGCCATCCAGATTGAATATGTAGGAACGGCATACATAGCTTATTTTTTGACTGTTTTTATTTTTCAATACAGTAATTTAAAGTTTCCCAGATTTTTGACATGGACCTGGTTTGCAGTATCCTCGTCTGTCTTGGTTTCTGTAATGACTTATTCAGTCAATCCTCTTTACTATACAAGTGCAGAATTTGTTGATACAGGTGCCTTTCCTCATGTGGTTTTGGGGAAAGGGCCTTTGTATATCATAAATGCACTGACCATTTACGCTGGCCTGGTTTCCAGCTGTATCGTTTCTTTTCGTTCCTATAAAAGAACAGAAGACAGGCGTATGAAGACCAATTATCTGCTGCTGACAGTCGGAACACTGATTCCGCTGGCGTGTCATATGTCAGGTGTCTTTAATTTCTTGGAAAGCGGTTATGATATGGCTCCACTGGGAGTGTCACTGGCGGTGCTGGTATTTGGATATGCCATCTTGAAAAGAAAGATATTTGATGTGATCGAGGTGGCACACGAGAGCATTTTGACCAATATGGGCGATGCTGTAGTCATCGTTGATGCCGCTTATGGTTTTATGGAAGCAAATGATCAGGCGAAGGCTCTGTTTCCGACGCTTGAGAAGCTGGCACTTGGCAGGCGGATTGAAGATGAATCGTTATTGAGGGCACTGGAGAAGGGTGAGGACAGTCAAATCACGCTGGAGAATCATTATTATAATGTCCATGTAAACGAATTGGAAAATGATAAGACACTCAGTGGATATGTAGCAATCTTTTTTGATGTGACTGATTCGGTCAATCAGATTGAAGCAATGCGTGAACTAAAAGAACAGGCGGATCATGCCAATCAGGCAAAGAGTCTGTTTCTGGCAAATATGTCTCATGAAATCAGAACACCGATCAATGCAATCCTGGGTATGAATGAGGTTATCCTGAGGGATTATAAGGAGCCGCAGCTGAGGGGCTACTCACAGAGTATTCAGGATGCGACAAAGACACTGCTTTCACTGGTCAATGATATTCTCGATTTTTCCAAAATTGAAGCTGATAAGATAGAAATAAGACCTGCTGAGTATCATATACAGGGCATGCTGCAGTATCTGACAGAGTTATTTAAAGACAAAGCAGCTGAGAAGCAGCTGGAGTTTATAACGGAATTCGGAAGTGATATTCCGAGGGTTCTGTATGGCGATGAATCTAGGATTAGGCAGATCGCGATCAATATTTTATCGAATGCGATCAAGTATACAAACCAGGGATTTGTGAGAATGAGGGTTTTATGCCAGCCACTATCTGATCAGAATATCAACCTGGTCATTTCAGTAGAGGACAGCGGAATCGGTATCAAGGATGAGGATATGAGCAAGCTCTTTGAGAGCTTTGAACGTCTGGATGAGGATCGTAACCGTACGATTGAAGGCGTAGGCCTGGGACTGAACATTACGAAGAAGCTGCTGCAGATGATGGGTGGAGAGCTCAAGGTCTATAGTGTCTATGGCAGCGGCTCAGTATTTACTGCAATCATTCCGCAAAAGGTGCTCAGTACGGAGGTACATCAGGAAGAAACACATCTGCAGTCAGGCTTTGCAGCACCGGATGCTAAGGTATTGCTGGTGGATGACAGTAAGGTCAATCTGATGGTAGAGCAGGCTCTGCTTCAGAGGACAAAGATGCAGATCACAGCAGTTCTCAGCGGAGAGGAATGTTTGGAAAGGATTAAACAGGAGCATTATGATCTGATTTTCCTCGATCATAGAATGCCGGGTATGGATGGAGTAGAAACGCTGCAGCACATCAAATCCATGCGAAGCTTATGTGAAAATACGCCGGTAGTCATGTTGACGGCCAATGCGGTCAATGATGCCAGAAATGATTATCTGCAGATGGGCTTTGATGAATTTCTGTCCAAGCCTGTAGACAGCAGAATGATGGAAGAAACAGTGTTGAAGCTGTTGCCGGCAGAGCTGATTCAAGAAGAAGCTTGACCTTACAGGTCAAGCTTCATGTCTCCGTTTTTAATCCAGCCTTTTTTACGCATAAAGGTGGATGTGGCAAGTGCAATCACCGCAGGCAGGATAAAGTGCAGCAGAAGGATCTTGACGAGAACCATAGTACCTGATTCCGTTTCAGTCATGACCTGCCAGGTCATGATCTGTCCTACCAGACCTGCAGTTCCCATGCCGGAACCGGTTGCATTGCTGGTCATATGAAAAAGTAATGTAGAGACAGGCCCAAGAATCGCACTGGCTGCGATTGCCGGAATCCAGATGATTGGCTTCCTCATGATATTCGGTACCTGCAGCATAGAGGTTCCGATTCCTTGTGCGAGCAGTCCGCCTGTTTTATTCTCTTTATAGCTTGCAACAGCAAAGCCAATCATATTGCAGCAGCATCCGACTGTTGCAGCGCCGGCTGCCAGACCGCTCAGGTTGAGTACGATACCGAGTGCGGCAGAGCTGATCGGCAGCGTCAGTACCATTCCCATGACTACAGATACCACAATCCCCATAAGGAAAGGCTGCTGCTCTGTTCCCCAGTTGATGATAGAGCCGAGACCTGTCATAAATGCGCTGATGGGAGGACCGGCAAGCAATCCGATGGCTGAACCGGATACAATACCCACAAATGGTGTCACAATGATATCAATTTTTGTCTTTCCGGATACGAGATGTCCAAGCTCGATGGCTACCATAGCTGCGATGAATGCGCCTAAGGGTTCTCCGGGTCCGGCAAGCGTCACGACACCATCTACAAATACAGTACCTGCCATGATCTTTCCGGCAAATCCACCTACCATACCGGCAGTGGCAGCTGAAAGTGTCACGAGAGCACTCTCTTTAAACTTACATGCAACGCCGACACCGATTCCGGCGCTGGTCATGGCTGAGGCCATGGAACCAAACATACATATGTAATTTCCAATGTCACCACCGATGAAGGTGCCGACCTGTTTGATGATCGTGCCGATGATCAGAGTGGCAAAGAGGCCGAAGGCCATGCCTGATAATCCATCGATAAAAATGTGGTTCAGTATTTTCTTGATCATAATTTTTCTCCCCTGTGTTTTCTTTTTTTCTGGTACTGAAAATTGATTATACATGAAAACGAGTGACATTACAAGTGTCTTGTCACCTTTTTGTATCTTTGTCTGAAAAGCGTAAAGGAATCCAAAGGCATGCTTTCTAGTGTCGAGAAGCTGGGGGATTGGACAAAGGAAGCTTCTGAAAAGCATAAAGGAATCCAAAAGCATGCATTCCAGTGCCGAGAAGCTGGGGGATTGGACAAGGAAGTTTCTGAAAAGCATATCAGATTCCAAATAGTTATGATATTAATAGATATTTGGAATGTGAAGTGTCTTTGGTGAGGGTGAGTTATCCAAAATGGGGTACAATTTACTCAGAATAGGATTCATTTGGATTTGTTGCAATGATACAGTAAAGCTCTTGTCCAAAATAGCCCCCAACAGCCCTAAATAGGCTGCAAAAATGCTAAATTGCCTAATTCCAGAAATAATGATACACTGAAGAAGTAAG
>JAUNSO010000090.1:5184-5913 GCA_030539165.1 bacterium | reverse complement strand
AACATTATGACAAAACATCTGCCGAATCTAATTACATTATCCCGTATCATTTTTGCGGTTATGCTTATCATTGCGACACCATTTTCTGTGGCATTCTGGGTGTTCTATATATGCGCGGGGGTAAGTGACATGCTGGATGGTTTTGTGGCAAGAAGGCTGAATGCTTACAGTGAGCTTGGCGCGAGGCTCGATAGTATTGCTGATGTAGTATTTGCAGTGGTTATTGCCATTGTCGTGATTTTCTACATACCAATTCCCTTATGGCTGATTATATGCGCAGCATGTATTGCCCTGTTGAGACTCATTGGCTACTTCATCGGCTATTTTAGATTTCATACATTCTCTTCGCTGCATACCTATGCAAATAAGGCAGCAGGAGCCTTGATTTTTGCTTTTCCACTGCTCTATACATTGCTTGGCTTTACCATAGCGGCGGTGCTTCTCTGTACGGTGGCATTTCTGTCTGCCATAGAAGAACTCATCATTACGATTATATCTAAGGAACTTGATCGGGACAGACCAACCTTATTTATCCCTGGGAGAGCAAAATAAAAACTATACGATATAGTTTATTTTGTGCTATACTCATTTTTATAAAATACAAGAGACGGAGAGATGAAAATGAAGAAATTAGTAATGTTATTATGTATTGGACTCATGAGCTGTATGCTGGCAGCCTGCGGTGATGATGCTTCTTATGATGAGTATGAGGAGGAAAATGAAGAGGAA
>JAUNSO010000090.1:0-5174 GCA_030539165.1 bacterium | reverse complement strand
CAGAGACAGAAGACGCAGAGGAAAGCAGTGATGTAAATGCAGAGCTTGCCGATGAGATTGCAAAGTTCGATGAAGTATATGCCGGAGCTTATGGCGAAGATTATGAGATTGTCCTGGCATTTGACTGGACAGATGAGGAACAGAATGGTCTGGTTATGATCATTCCGAACGGCAGCACAGAAATGACATACTTCAATGTAGGTGAAATGAGTGGAGAGATTGGTGAAGAACAGACTATTACCGGACTGTCAGAGTATCCATTTACCTTCACGGTTTCAGATTATACAGAAGATGGATCTTCGATGGAACTGACCTTTGAGGAAGACGGAGTCTGTACTGTTGATATGAAGGACAACGACTACCTGCGGAATAAATGTGAAGAAATGGGAATGCTATAGGGATTATTTTAAGTTTATTGAGGAGCAGGCGAAGCAGGTTCGCGAATAGGTAGGAGACAAAAGTCTGAAAATCTATTGACAATCATGAAAATAAGTAATATATTACACTTTAAAGGTAATCTATTACTTATTTTTTTATTGGAAGATAACACGGAGGAAGTTAGGTGAATAAGGAAGCGTTAAAAAAGACACTGAATATCATAATTCGGCTGGCCGTTTTCTTTATGCTGGATGAAGTGATTGGAATTGGTATGAAAGTAATGCGTAGTATTGCGCAGGGCGAACACGGAAGGCCGGACTTTGTGACAACAGAATTTGCAATTTACGGAATCATTATGAAGCTGCTGTTAGTGGCTGCTTATATGATTCTAGGCAGCAGGATGCCGATTAAGAACAGGATTCTGAAGGGTCTGAGCTTTGCTGCATTTTTCTGGGCGGCAGATTATATCCCACAGGTGCTTGGAATGTGCGGAGCTTACTCTCCGGTTTTAAATCCGGAGGCTGTGATTCCCAGCACAATTATCATTGATTCCATCGGATATATTGCGACGGGTATTTTACTCGGTGCAATCATAACAACACAGAATCATCAGGACAAGAGGGACTGCCCGCGTAAGAAGTTCTTAAGTGCAATTGCAGCTTCCATGATTATTTTCCCGGTCGTATTGTTCGTGCTGGAGATGATAGTCGGGCGCATCAATCCTGCATGCTCCTGTATCGGAGCTTTTGGAATCAGTGAAGAGGAGACTGTCAGCTTTTACATTGTCTTCTATTTGTTTCAGGCAGTCAGCGGCTTAGTGTTCCCGATCTTTTACCGCTGTACAGAGTATAATGCACAGCATGAGAAGCGTTGGCTTGTCTTTGCAAATGTTCATAGTCTCATGCTCTGGACACCTATCGTGGCCATTATGCCGTTTTTTGGAATTCCGGTTGCTCCGACAATTGTTTTCGCTGTAATTATGCTGATTGCACTTTACATAGATACTTATGTGTTCTGTAGAGTGATGGATTGATAAGGAGAGATGACATGGAGAATAAAATTGAATTTGGAGGAGTTGGGGATACATACTTTCTGGTTGGTGAATTGACAGCGCTCAGCAATCGTTTTCAGGCAGTAGCGGATCGCTTTTTCGAGGATATCAGCTGGAAGCAGTGCTTTGTATTGATTTGCATCAAGATGTTTCAGGAGCCCCCGACCATTAATGAACTATCTGCGGCACTGGGGAGTTCTCATCAGAATGTGAAGCAGCTGTTGCTGAAGCTGCAGAAAACAGGATACATTGAGTTTATTCAGGACGTGAAGGATAAGAGAAAGCAGAGGATTATCAGAACGCCCAAGGCTGAGGAATTTGATCTCAGTCATGCTGAATTAAGCGATGTATATATGAAACGATTTTTTGAAGGCATTGACCCGGGAAAATTAAAGACTACCATTGAGACACTAATACAAATGGAGCAAAATCTAAAGATTATGGAAAAGGATACGGAGGAAATCAAATGAAGACATTAGTCACTTATCAGAGCAAAACAGGATTTACAAAAAAGTATGCAGAGTGGATTTCACAGGAATTAGCATGTGATTTGAAGGAAGCATCGAAGGTCAGTGCAGCTGAAGCTGCAGATTATGAGCTTATCATCCACGGAGGCTGGATTATGGGTGGAATGATTAATGGTTTAGACAAGATCAGAGGCTTAAATCCGCGTAAACTGGTAGTATTTGCTGTTGGCTTTACTACAAAGGAAGAGGCTGAGATTCCTAAGATGGTCGAGGGCAATAAACTTGGTGATACTCCATTCTTCTATTATCAGGGTGGAATGAATCCGAAGAAAATGGGCTTTATGGGAAGAACCATGGTAAAAATGGTAACGAAAAATACACCCGAATATGCTGATCATACGAATAAAGAAGAAATCACCGAACTTGTGAAGACTGTCAGAGAAATGTAATGAGAAATCATTTGAGAGAGGCTCTTATTCTATGGGAATAGGAGCTTTTTTGTATTTTATAATGATATTTTCAAAGAAATGCGGTAAGATATTAAACATGGACTATACTATAAAGGGGTGGCAGTATGGAACGAGAGAAATTTGGATCCAGGTTAGGCTTTATTTTATTGTCTGCAGGATGTGCAATCGGAATCGGTAATGTATGGAAGTTTCCATATATGGCAGGCAAAGGCGGCGGTGGGTCATTTGTACTATTCTATTTGATTTTCTTAGTGATTTTGGGAATGCCGATACTCTGTATGGAATTCTCTGTAGGCAGAGCCAGTCAGCTGAGTCCGGTGAAGTCATTTTTGAAGCTGGAGAAAAAGGGGCAGAAATGGCATGTTTTTGGCTATATGGCGTTGATTGGTAATTATCTGCTGATGATGTTCTATACGACGGTGTCAGGCTGGATGCTGTATTATTTCTATATGACAGCGACCGGCAAATTGTCCGGGATTGATGCAGCCGGCGTAAGCGGAGTATTTGATGAGATGTTAAGCAAACCGTCTATCATGATGTTCTGGATGGTCGTAGTAGTGGTATTCGGAATCGCAGTGTGTATGAAGGGCTTACAGAATGGACTTGAGAAGGTGACGAAGTTCATGATGCTTGCTTTATTAGTCATCATGGTTATATTGGCAATCAACGGATTTTTCATGGATGGCGCAAGGGAAGGCTTGTCCTTTTATTTACTTCCTGATTTTGAGAGAATGAAATCAGTCGGAATCCTGGAGACGATGGTCGGAGCGATGACACAGGCATTCTTTACATTGAGTCTTGGTGTTGGTTCTATGGCTATATTCGGAAGCTATATCGGAAAGGATCACTCCCTGCTTTCAGAATCTATCAGAGTCGTGGCACTTGATACATTTGTAGCACTTGCAGCAGGTCTGATCATCTTTCCTGCCTGCTTCACCTATCATGTGGACCAGACATCCGGACCGAGTCTGATCTTCATAACGCTGCCAAATATCTTTGCAAATATGCCGCTGGGCCGGCTCTGGGGAAGCTTGTTCTTCTTATTCCTGTCATTTGCAGCGTTATCAACGGTTCTTGCAGTGTTCGAAAATATTATCTGTTGTGGTATGGAGTTGACCGGTTTTAGCAGAATGAAGATGTGCTGGGTTGATCTGGTTTTGTTGATTGTTCTCTCTACACCTTGCGTACTTGGATTTAACCTGATTAACTGGAGTGGCTTTCAAATCTTTGGAGGAACCGTATTAGACTTTGAGGATTTCCTTGTGAGCAATATTTTTCTGCCGGTTGGGTCGCTTGTATATCTGCTGTTCTGTGTGAGCAGATTCGGCTGGGGCTTCAAGAATTTTCAGGCGGAAGCGAATGAAGGAAATGGATTGAAGATTCAGAAATGGATGCGTGTTTATTTCGCTTATATTTTACCGTTTATTGTGCTGTTTATTTTTGCATATGGTATTTACGGGAAATTCAAAGGATAAGAATTTCTATTTCTGATATTTAATCCGTACCCCTGTTAGAACTGTATCGACAGCATCTGTCAGCTCTTTAGTCACGCGCTCCGGTTCATCAAAGGCATAGCGCAGCTGGATAGTAGTATAGCCGTGCAGCAGTCCGGTCAGCAGACGTAGGATAGAAGCATCAGCAGCTTCATCATATCCGCAGGAACGAATCAGAGCCATCAGGAGAGCTTCAAATTGATTCAGCAGTGCAGTGGTTTCTTCCGTCTGGTGCCAGGAGGCCCATTGGATGGTTTCGTAGATACCGGGGTGTTCAATCATGTATTTCAGATAAGCGGCGGAGACAGCCTTAATGGCTTCGTCGCTTATTTTGCCTATGGAGGACTTTGTCATAAGGTCGTTCATTTCTGCCATACCGGCATGTGCGACCTCTTGCAGCATCTCATCCAGACTGTTGATGTGGTTATAGAGAGAGGGTGTGCGAATTCCAAGAGCTTCTGCTACATCCTTTAATGATATTTGATTTAATCCTTTTTGATCAATGAGAGCTGAGGCGGTTTCTATGACCGCTTTTTTTGTTACACGCATTTTTCATACCTCACATATTTGATATAACAGCTGATTCATAAGTATTTAAGACTAAAAACTAATCACATAAGTAAATATATGAATAATATTAGCATAAAAGGATTGACAAAACAAGCCCATGTTCTTATAATACTAATTACATTAGTTTTAATGCTATCAACATTAGTACACAAGGGAAGGAAAGAGAATACTATGACAAATCCATCAGATTTATATAACGGAACCTTATTTTTAACAAATCCTGATGAACTAAATGCAGAGGAGCTGCCGGGACTGGAGCTGCAGGCGAGATACAATCAGACAGCACCTTCCGATATGGAGGAGAGAAAAGCATTGCTGCAGCAGATGTTTGCAGAAATCGGAGAGGGAAGTATGGTGATGCAGCCCTTTCACTCCAACTGGGGTGGCAAGCGTCTTCATCTCGGTAAGAATGTCTTTGCCAATGTGGGCCTGACGGTTCTGGATGGAGCCGATATCTATATTGGGGACAATACAATGATTGGACCAAATGTTCAGATGATAGCGAGCAGTCATCCGGTAGAGCCGGAGCTGAGAGAACAGGGTTATCTGTACTGTCTGCCGGTGACAATCGGCAGGAATTGCTGGATTGGGGCAGGAGCAATCATACTTCCGGGAATCACCATCGGTGATCAGGCGATCATCGGTGCAGGAAGCGTTGTAACGAAGGATATTCCGGCAAATGTCGTCGCAGTCGGCAGTCCATGCCGGGTGATTAGGAATTTATCAATGGAAACCAATACGAAAG
>JAUNSO010000089.1 GCA_030539165.1 bacterium | reverse complement strand
AGTATAGCGGAGAGGTAATCATATGAGAAAAATCAGTGAGTTTTTATGTTCAGACATCATTGTCAGATATACGGTGGATGATCAGGGGATAGCAGCATTCAGTCTGCTGCCGGCGGGCTGTGAGATTCCTGCGGGTATTCAGAAGAGTGTCAAACAGGAAAATATGGTACAGCTGTATATCACAGGAGATATTCATAATCAGGCATATGCAGGCGGCATTTCTATGAGGTGCGGTGAGAGTACAGAACGCCTCCTTTATGACAGACAGGATGTCTGTGAGGACGATCATGGAATAACAGTGACAACATATCTGAGGGATAAACGAGGCTATGAGGTCAAGCATGTTCTGAGGTGGAAAAGGGGAGCAGGCTATATAATTTTAAATACCATCTTTACAAATCAGAGTGAGCTTCCTGTGTCGTTAGAGATGCTGTCGAGTTTTTCATTATCCGGTCTGACTCCTTATGTGGAGGGAGATGCCCATGAGAGTATGGATCTCTACAGAATCCGCAGTGTGTGGAGTGGAGAGGGACGTTTGTCTATTGATACAGTAGAGGATCTTTGTCTGGAAAAATGCTGGACTGATCACGCAGTCAGGAGCTTGAGATATGGAGTAGCCGGCTCTATGCCTGTGAATGGATTCTTCCCTTTTGGTGCCATGTATGATAAGAAAAATCATATCTTCTGGGGTGCACAGCTTGCTCATAATGCATCCTGGCAGATGGAATTTTATCGTAAGGATGAGGGATTATCATTCAGCGGAGGACTGGCAGACCGTGAATTTGGCCACTGGATGAAGACTGTTAAGCAGGGAGAGGTTCTTGAAACACCGACGGCTATTCTGTCAGTCATGAAGGTAGATCGTGAAGTGGCCGCACAGGCAGAGACTGAGGGAACGCATGCAGACTTTGATGAGTTTGCCCAGCGCATGACGCAGTACGGATTGGACTGCTTTCAGGATACAGCACCGGCCAGTGAGAAGGAACTGCCGGTCATATTTAATGAGTATTGCACGACATGGGGCAATCCTTCTCATGAAAATATCAAAAATATCCTGCAGGCAATACGCGGCAGAGGATTTTCTTACTTCGTCATAGATTGTGGCTGGTATAAACAGGAGGGCATTCCGTGGGATCGAGGAATGGGAGATTATGAGGTATCAAGTCTGCTCTTTCCAGACGGTCTTGAGCAAACGGTGAATATGATCAAGGAAGAGGGTCTCAAGCCGGGCATCTGGTTTGAAATAGAGAATGTTGCTTCCGAGGCAAAGGCATATCAGCTGACAGATCATCTGCTGCACAGAGATGGAAAGGTGCTGACCAGTTATTCCAGGCGTTTTTGGAATATGAGCGATCCGTGGGTCATGGATTATCTGACAGACAGGGTTATCGGTACGCTGAAAAAGTATGGCTTTGAATATATGAAGATGGATTACAATGAGACAACCGGTATCGGCTGTGACGGCCCGGATGATCTCGGGGAGAATCTCAGACAAGTCATGAACGACTCTGTCCGGTTTATCCAAAAAGTAAAAAGTGAGGTTCCCGAAATCATTCTAGAAAACTGTGCATCGGGAGGACATCGTCTGGAACCGCTTATGATGAGTCTGTGTTCGATGGCTTCATTTTCTGATGCACATGAATGTATAGAGATCCCGTTGATCGCAGCCTATCTTCATAGAGTCATCCATCCTGCACAGAGTCAGATATGGGCAGTGATTCGTAAGGAGGATACGCTGAGAAGGATTACATACTCTCTGGCGGCAACTATGCTGGGTCGGATGTGTATTTCAGGTGATGTAACAGAGCTCAGTGTGGAGCAGTGGAAGACAATCGATGATGGAATTGCATTTTATAAAACAACATCTCATATCATTCATGATGGTATTTCTGTTTTACATGGTTCACCCATCAAGAGCATGAGACATCCGCGCGGATGGCAGGCAGTCGTAAGGAGCACAGGAAAAGAAAGCCTTGTCGTGATCCATACATTTGATGGAGATATTCCGGAATGCATCGAGATACCGCTGCATAAAAGGGGAATAGCCGGAAGCTGTGTGCGTATTGATAGTAAAGAGTTGGTGCATATTGCAGGCATGTATGCTGCAGATGACAGTGAACAGAGGACAGAGGTCTGTGGAGATAAGCTGGTGATTCATATTTCTGGAAAGTATAATGCTATGGCTGTACATGTAACCTGGTAGATAACTGAAAGAGAATGAAAAGCGGGTACTTTAAGTGACAGGTTCATACAAGAGTGATATAATCAATACAGTATTGCACATATATTACTAAGGAGGACACACATATGCAGGACATTTTTAGTGAGGTATTTCCGGGGATAGAGATCGGGGTGGCAGCAGCCATTTGTATTGTTGCGATACTGATTGTCATCATGACCATTGTATCTTTTATTGTTTCGGTTGTTCTTTCCATTGCTTATATTCGCTATAATCATAAAAAGAACAGTCTGGAAATGACAGGACAGGAAATCGCCAGAAAGATTCTGGATGAGAACGGACTCACACAGATTAAGGTAAGTGCATGCGGTTCATTACTTTTTGGCAATAGTTACAGTCATTACTTCAAGAAGGTACGCCTCCGCAGATTTACATATAAAAAAAGCAGTATTTCCTCCATGGTAATGGCAACGCAGAAATCTGCGCTGGCAATCATGGATAAAGAAAATGATCCGGACATGAAGAAAAGGAATAAGCTGATTCCCATTGTCACATTCGGACCATTTGCGTTTATTCCGCTCATAATCATAGGAGCACTTTTGGATGTGTGTGTGCTGAAAACCAACGGGACATGTACCATGATCTGTATGATTCTGGGCGTTATATTTTACTTATACTCTTTCCTGCTTTCCATTACGATATTGAAAACGGAAAAGAAGGCACAGGTCAGAGCACTGGATGTTATGAAACAGGAATCAATTGCGAATGATCAGGAAATCATCATGGCACAGAAGCTGTTCCGTTTATATAACATTGAATATATTAATAATATGATTTTAGCTCTGCTTGAGCTGATCTACTACATTCTCAGAATTGTCCTGATTGTGATGGACAGTAAGAATGCTGTTTCCAAATCCTGAGCTGAATAACTCTCGATGCAGCTTTAATGCCATAAATATCGTGATGACAGCAGAGAGAACGTCGGAGACCGGCTGCGCATAGAGAATACCATTGATGCCAAAGAGCAGCGGGAGGATCAGAATGATGGGAATGAAGCAGATACCCTGTCTGCAGGCTCCCAGAAAGAAGCCTTCCTTTCCTTTTCCCAAGGCAAGGAACAGTGAGGAATAGACTGTATAAAAGCCAAACAGGATGAAGGATAATCCATTCGCACGTAATGCTGTCTCTCCGACCTGTATCATTTTCATATCATCTGATGTAAAGCCAGAGATGATCGGAGCAGCACATAGTGCGATGACAATACCATAAATCAGACAAAATGCAGTAGACCATAGAATGGAAACTTTGATCGCCTTACACAGGCGGTCAATTTTTTTTGCTCCATAGCTGTAGCCTGCAATTGGCTGGAAGCCCTTGATAAATCCAAAGACCATGAGGCTTCCCATGGAAATCAATCGGGTAACGGCCCCCATACCGGCGATTACAGAATCACCATAAACCTTTGCCTGCGTATTGATCAGAGAGATGGAGAGGCTGGTCAAAAGCTGGAATACCAGTGTCGGAATACCGATCTTAAATATTTCTGACATGATTTCTTTGGAATAGCAGCATTCTTTGATGTTGAAATGGAATACGCTTTTTTTACGCAGTAAATAGATCAAATAAATCATTGTAGAGACAACTTGAGAGATGGCAGTTGCAATCGCGGCACCGGCAACGCCCCAATGCAGTACATAGATACAGATGGGATCTAATGCAATATTCAGGACAGCACCGGACATCAATGCACACATAGTCGTTTTTGCAGCACCTTCGCTGGTTACGATATTATTCATGGTGACATTGAATACATTGAAAATACACGAAATGATATAGATGGTCGCATAGGTTTTGGCATAAGGCAGGATACTTTCAGTAGCTCCCAATAGGTTCAGAATCGGAGTCAGAAAGATGACTGAGAAAAAAATCATGACTGCACCGACTGCAATACTGCTGAAAAGTGCTGTGTTAGCGACCTTGTTTGCAGTATCTTTGTTTCCGTTTCCCAGTAATCTAGAAATATAGGATGCGGCGCCATTTCCAAACAGCAGGCCGAGACCGACGACTACCTGCCCCAATGGATATACGACTGAAATCGCGCCCATTTGACTGGTTCCAAGACCTCCTACAAAGTAAGCATCTACCAGATTGTACAGAGCGTTAACCATCATTCCCAGCATCGTGGGAATACCCATTGCCAGCAGAGCCTTTGATATCGGAGCACTCCCGAGAAGCTCCATTTTCTTATTTCCGTTCATTTTAAATCTCCTTTCATAATGTAAAATAAAGTAGTATAAAATATAGTAGTTGCATAACGAAAGATATACTACTATAATTTATAGTAGTTGTCAAGGATCATTTTATGATTCAATATAGAAAGCAGAACGAAGAGTTCAGGAGGACATATGGCTGCGATAGATTTGATTGTACTGGGTATGTTGAAAAAAGAATCAATGAGTGCTTATGATATTCAAAAGCTGGTGGAATACCGCAATATTTCGAGATGGGTCAAGATCAGCACGCCTTCTATATATAAAAAGGTTTTGCAGTTAGAGACAAAGGGCTATATCAAGGGAACCAGTATGCGAGAAGGAAGGATGCCGGAGAAGTCGGTCTATTCTCTGACCCCATCCGGTGAGCAGGAATTTGAAAGACTGATGTTTGAGATTGCATCGGAACCGATCCATATACTATTGGATTTTAATGCAGTGATCGTGAATCTGGACAGTCTGCCAAAGAAGAAGCGAAGACAATGCATTGAAAATATTAGCGAAAATGTCACTATCTTAAAGAATTACATGCAGGAGAATCTGGAGAAGAAGGAGAATGCTCCAGATATTCCGGAAACAGGGATGGCAGTTCTGCGTCAGCAGTTAGTGCTGGCGGAATCAATCGAGACGTGGATTGCGTCACTGGCAGATTCAGAAACGGACAGATGATCATTGATGAATAGAGAACAGGAAAAAATAGTAAGATGGAGATGGTAGTTATGAACGGAAAAATGGAGACAGATAAAATAAAGATGGATGAAATCAAAACAATTGAGGAAGTGATGTTAAATGCACTTCCGTCATTGAATACCTTATATTATGATGAGTGGAGGCTGCGGTTTGCCGGTGGGTATACCAATCGTGCAAATTCCGTAAATATAATTGCACCGTCAACGATACCGCTGGAGGAAAAGATCCACCATTGTGAGAAAATCTATACCACTCAGAAGCTTCCGACAGTCTTCAAGATTTCTCCCCTCTCATTGGAGTTGGATGATTTGTTGGAGCAGGCAGGCTATGAGCTTGTGACAAAGACCAATATTATGACTATGGATCTGCGTGAATCCTATGGAAAGAATCTGACCTCGACAGTTACAGAGGGATTTTATGAAGACTGGCAGTCACATTATTTTCATCTGAATGAGACAAATCCGGACAAGATTCCGTATGCAAAGGAAGTGCAGGCTCTGATTCTGGATCAGGTACTATGTGCAATGCTGATACGTGACAATGAGGTTCTGGCTTGCGGCATGTGTGTAATAGAGGATGCGTACGTCGGACTCTATGACATTATCGTCAGCAAAGACCACCGTCATATGGGATACGGCGAAGACATCTGCGCATCCCTGCTGGAGCAGGCCTATCAGCACGGCGCCCGAAAAGCCTACATCCAGGTAGTTGCCTCCAACACAAATGCCGTCAATTTGTATCAGAAGTTGGGGTATCGGAGAATGTATGATTATTGGTA
>JAUNSO010000039.1 GCA_030539165.1 bacterium | reverse complement strand
ACGTCAGATTCTTCTCAGCATCTCCATTGCTGGCATAATAATCATAGATTTCAGCTGTCGAAAACCCCATTGTCTGGAAACGCTGAATCTGCAGTATTCTCGAGACATTGTGATTATCATAATATCGTCGACCGCTGTCGGGAGCAGTGTAGACCGGAGTTAATAGTCCTTTTTCCTCCAGTCGCATCAGTGTGCTGCGGGACACACCGCATGCAGTGGCCGCCATGGTAATTGGAAATAAATCCTTTGTGTTAGTATTCATAGATGATTCCTCCGCTGTTATGGTATCATGAAATCTTTTCTATTCCAATTGACTTTTGGGATGCTATCATGTAATGAAAATTTGAAAGGTCGCTATTATGAAAATTCTATTAACTTTATCATAATGGATTGACATGACAGATAGTTCGACGTATGATGATTCGTGCACGAACTATTTTGTTCTATAAAAAGATATAGAACAAAATACCGCTCCGCTAAGGATCGCACTGCGGCGGAGATAAAACTTTGAAAGGAAAGCATCATCATGGAACTGAAGCAGTCTTTTGGTAATCAGCTGCGTATCCTGACCAATTCGATTCGGCATGCGAGTCATATGCAGAATAGGGATGCGCTAAATCAGGATATTACGATGCTGCAAATGGGAATTCTCGGGCATCTGATGAAGCATCAGGGCAGGCCGGTGTTCCAGAAGGATATCGAGGAGCATATAGAGATTGGCAGATCTACACTCAGCGAGGTCATCAATGTGATGGAAAAGAATGACCTTTTAAAGCGGGTTCCTTCGAAGGCGGACGGCAGGTACAGAGAACTGGTGATGACAGACAGGGGAAGAGAAATCGGAGGGAGATTTGCTAAGGGAGCAGAGCGATTCAATGAACAGCTCTGTGCCGGAATTTCAGATGACGAATTAAAGATATGCTTAGACATAATAGAGAGGATGACAGAGAATGTTAAAAACATTAGGGGCACAAATTAAGGAATTCAAGAAAGTATCCCTGCTGACACCGGTATGTATGATTGGTGAGGTCATTATGGAGATGATCATACCGCTTATGATGGCTTCCATCATTGACGACGGTGTGGAAGCAGGCAATCTGGGACACATCTATGCAGTAGGAGCATGGATGGTACTCGCGGCGGCACTGGGACTGACTTTCGGTGTACTGGGAGGAAAGTTCGGAGCGAAGGCATCCACCGGCTTCGCACGTAACCTGAGAAAGGCAATGTATGACAACATTCAGACATTTTCCTTCTCTAACATTGATAAATACAGCACATCCGGTCTGATTACCAGACTGACAACGGATGTCACAAACATACAAAATGCATACCAGATGATTCTGCGTATGTGTACAAGGGCACCCTTCAGCCTGATCATTGCAATGACGATGGCATTTATCATCAATGCAAAGTTAGCAAGCGTCTATGTGGTGGCGGTGGTTTTCCTTGGCATTTGCATGTTTTTCCTGATTCGTACCGTATCCAAGTATTTCAGGGTCGTATTCAAGAAATATGATGCATTAAACGCGAGCGTACAGGAAAACGTATCCGGTATCCGTGTGGTGAAGGCATACGTCAGAGAAGACTATGAAAATGATAAATTCCGCAAAGCGAGTGATAATATCTATAAGATGTTCGTCAAGGCAGAGGGCGTGATTGCCTTAAATAATCCGATTATGCAGATTACTGTCTATGGCTGTATTCTTGCCATCAGCTGGCTTGGAGCGAAAATGATTGTCGGCGGTTCCCTGACAACAGGGCAGATGATGAGTCTGTTAGCCTATTGCATCAATATTCTGATGAGTCTGATGATGCTCTCCATGATTTTTGTTATGGTGACTATGAGTACGGCAAGTGCAGAACGTATCACGGAGGTTTTAAATGACAAGGCAGACCTGGAGAGTCCGGCCAATCCCGTCATGAGTGTAACTGACGGCAGCATTGCATTTGACCATGTGACCTTCCGTTATTATAAAGATAGTGAGAAGCCGGTGTTAGATGACATCAATCTGCAAATCAAGGCTGGAGAAACCATTGGTATCATCGGTGGAACCGGCAGCGCCAAGTCCTCACTTGTGAATCTGATCAGCCGTCTCTATGATGTGACGGAGGGTAAGGTCACAGTCGGCGGCAGGGATGTCCGGGATTACGATCTCGATACACTGCGTAATCAGGTCGCGGTTGTACTGCAGAAGAATGTGCTCTTCTCAGGAACCATTCTGGAGAATCTGCGTTGGGGCAAGAAGGATGCGACAGAGGAAGAATGTAAGGAAGTATGCAGACTTGCATGCGCAGATGAATTCATAGATAAAATGAAGGATGGCTACAACACCCATATCGAACAGGGCGGAGCCAATGTATCAGGCGGACAGAAGCAGAGACTCTGTATTGCAAGAGCACTTCTAAAGAATCCGAAAATCCTGATTTTAGATGACAGTACGAGCGCAGTCGATACAGCTACGGATGCGAAAATCCGCAGTGCATTTACCGAGAAGATACCGGGAACGACCAAGCTCATCATTGCGCAGCGTATCAGCTCCGTGAAGGACGCTGACCGTATCATCGTCATGGAGGATGGCCACGTAGACGGCTTCGGAACCCATGAGGAGCTGCTTGCAAATAATGAAATCTATCAGGATGTATATGAATCTCAGACCGGCGGAGCCGGCGACTTCGATGCGAATGGAGGTGAGCAGTAATGGCAGGAGAAAACGCAAAGGTAGTCAGAGGCCCCATGGGCGGCAACAGAGGCGCCAGAGGCATGAAACCCACAATCGAGAATCCCGGAGCCGTATTCAAACGACTGCTCGGTTATGTATTCAAGTATTATGCACCACATTGTATCATCGTCGTTATTGCCATTATCATCAATGTACTCGCCAGTGTGCGTGGTACATGGTTTATGCAGACCTTGATTGACGGATATATCGTACCGTTAATGAAGGCTGACAATCCTGATTTTTCAGGGCTTGCCGGGGCAATCGGACAGGTAGGGATTTTCTATTTGTGCGGTGCTGCAGCTGCATATCTGCAGACTAAGCTAATGATTTATATCAGTCAGGGAACGCTGAAGCGTCTGCGTGATACCTTGTTCACGCATATGGAGAGCCTGCCAATCAAGTATTTTGACAGTCATGCGCATGGTGATATCATGTCCATTTATACAAATGACGTGGATACGCTGCGTCAGATGATCAGCCAGAGTATGCCGCAGATTTTCTCCAGTGCAATTACGATTGTCAGCGTCTTTGTCAGTATGCTCCTGTTAAGCATTCCGCTTACGATAGTGACGCTACTTATGGTGGGACTTGTATTATTTACCACAGGCAAGTTAGCCGGACAGTCCGGTAAGTATTTCACGGCGCAGCAGAAGGACATTGGTGCTCTGAATGGTTATATTGAGGAAATGATGGAAGGCCAGAAGGTTGTGAAGGTGTTCTGTCACGAGGACGAGAGCATACAGAAATTCGATGAACTGAATAATCAGCTCTTTAACAGTGCAGATAATGCCAATAAATTTGCTAACATACTGATGCCTGTTAATGCACAGATCGGAAATATCAGCTATGTACTCTGCGCCATTGTCGGCGGCGCACTTGCACTCTCCGGATTTGGCGGATTTACGCTGGGTAAGTTGGCAAGCTTCTTAACCTATAATAAGAGCTTCAACATGCCGATCAATCAGGTCAGCATGCAGCTCAACAGTATCGTCATGGCTCTTGCGGGAGCTGACCGTGTATTCAAGCTGTTAGATGAAAAGCCGGAGTTAGACGAGGGCTATGTAACACTGGTCAATGCAAAGAAGGAAAATGGAGAGCTTACCGAGACTACAGAGCGTACCGGTATCTGGGCTTGGAAGCATTATCATAAGGCAGATGATACAACAACTTATGTGGAAGTGAATGGAGATGTTGTATTCAATGATGTGGACTTCGGCTATACAGATGAGAAGATGGTACTGCATAATATTGATCTGTTCGCAACACCGGGGCAGAAGATAGCATTTGTCGGTTCAACCGGTGCAGGTAAGACGACCATTACGAACCTGATCAACCGTTTCTATGATATTCAGGATGGTAAGATTCGTTATGACGGAATTAATATCAATAAGATTAAGAAGGACGATTTGCGTCATTCTCTCGGAATCGTACTGCAGGAGACGCATTTATTTACCGGAACCGTCATGGAGAATATTCGCTATGGTAAGCTGGATGCAACGGATGAAGAGGTCATTGCAGCAGCAAAGCTTGCAAATGCAGACAGCTTTATCAGGAAATTATCAGACGGCTATCAGACACAGTTGACAGGAGACGGAGCAAATCTAAGTCAGGGGCAGCGCCAGCTGCTTGCAATCGCACGTGCTGCAATTGCAGACCCGCCCGTACTCATCCTGGACGAGGCAACAAGCTCGATTGATACGAGAACTGAGAAGTTCGTACAGGAGGGTATGGATCAGCTCATGAAGGGCAGAACGACCTTTGTCATTGCTCACCGTCTGTCTACAGTCAAGAACAGTGACTGCATCATGGTACTCGAGCAGGGCCGCATCATTGAGCGCGGCACACACAATGAACTGATTGAAGAGAAGGGCAAGTATTATCAGTTGTATACAGGGCTTGCGGCAAATGCATAATAAAAGTGATATAATGAGCTGAGAGTTCTTGTTGTGAAGTAATCGAAGATACTAAGCAGAAGAGAAGGGACGATTGAGATGAGTCAGGAATACAAACAGAGAATGATTAAGGATATGTGTAAAATGATTAAGAGAGATTATCCGGAGCGGGCAGAGCACATCATTCATCAGGCAGCTACGGAATACAAGCGAATCTGCCGTGAGAACCCCAACGAGAGCCGCAAGGTTGCCATGCATACCAGAGAAAAGATTTATCCTGCAATTGCATTTTATAAGGCGGTACTTGCTGAGACGAAGGATCAGGATGTGGCGTATCACCTGATTGCTGACTACTATGCAAGGTATGCTGAGGATACAGGCAGAGTCATCAGGGCACTTGCGAAGTTTCCGGGTGCTTATAAGCTCATCCCGAATATCATGTCCAGAATCATCTGTGGTACCTTCGGCGTGGAATCCGGATTTCAAATGACGATTCAGTCCAGAGAGAAATCAAGATGTCATATCGACATGACCACCTGTCCCTACAATGAAAATTGTAAGAAATACGGATGTCCGGAGCTGACGACCGCCTTCTGTAATTCAGACGACATATCCTACGGCAATATGCATCCGAAGCTGCACTGGGGCAGAACGAAGACTCTTGGACGCGGAAATGAAGTGTGTGATTTTATTCTTGAATTTACAGAACCTGTTGACTGACTCAGGCAGAATGTATAGAATGAAAGAAGAGTTACAGATGTTTTCATTATTTTTAATTGGGTGTGATGGCGTATGATGGATACAGAGATATTTAAGTGTTTTGTAGCTGTGATTGTAGTGACAGAGCGTGAGGAAGCAGGAGTCAGGGCACATATCAGAGACTTTAACAAGATTTCTGTGGAAAATGATGATCAGATTTACTATGAAAGCTTTTTTGAACGGGACGGCGAGAAAAAGCGTATCATCATGGCAAAGCAGAACGAGATGGGAATGACAGCTGCCGCCGTTTTGTGTACAAAATTGATTGAGGAATTCAGACCAAAGTATCTGATTATGACCGGAATTGCTGCAGGCATCGCAGATGCAAAGGATGAGAAGCAGTATTATGGTGATGTGGTAGTTGCTGATATGGTCTGGAATTACGCCTCAGGGAAGTTTGTCAATCCGGAACAGGCAGAGATCAGGATTGGTGAGGTCGGATTTATTCCAAGACCTGAGGTCGTCAACATGAATCATCAATTGAATCAATATATAGAAAAGGCAATTGCCTCCATGGATAACCAATGTCATGTCTATATTGGACCTATGGCATGTGGAACCAATGTAGTAGCAAATCGAGAGATTATTGAGAAGCAGGTACGTTCCCAGATTAATCGGACAGCAGCAGTTGATATGGAGTCCTATGCAGTCGCATATGCGGCTCAGAATGCAACAAAACCGCGACCGGAGGCACTGGTCATCAAAAGCGTCTGCGATTATGGAGATGCAAGAAAATGTGACTATTATCAGAAGTTTGCTGCATATACAAGCTTTGAATTTGCGAAGCTTTTATATGAGCACTATCTTCCTTGACAAGATGAGTGACTGGTGGTAGACTATCTAACATCAGAACGAGAAGCTATATTTTTGAACATGAAAGAGGTATTTTTTGTTAATTGTAACTGCTTAAGAAAACAATGAATTGAAGAGGTCAGAAAGGATTTGAACAGATTAAGTGTTCAAATGCTTTGTTTTTGTATCTGTTTCATTTGATTGTTTTCATATGACTATTCAGAGAATTCAGAGAGCTGGATAGTTTTTTTATACCTAAAATGAGCGTCAAGAATTGAAAGGAAGCAGTTACTATGAATCAGACATTTGAAATTACAGGATTTGAATATATTAAGAATTTAATCGCAGATTATGCAAATACAGACGAAGCCAAGCAGAGAGCGGCAGAGTTAAAGCCAATGTTAAAGGAGTCAGAGCTTCGAAAGAGCCTTCGGGATACGACACAGGCGAGACTGATGTTAGATGAGGTCGGAGCACCGCCGATTCCGAGGATGGAGAAAATAAAGGAATACGTAGATCGGGCAGTGACGGGTGAGTTATTGGTACCGGAAGAGATGGAGGCAGTCGGGATTTTCCTGGTTGCGGTCAGACGTATGAAGTCTTATCTTGAGAAGGGCAAGGAGAAGCAGATTGGACTGGCGTTTTACAGTGACAACCTGAACTTCCCGGAGAGTCTGTATGCAGAGATTGAACGGAGCATACGGGACGGAAGGGTAGATGACTATGCGACTCCGACACTGCGGGATATCCGGCGCAGTATGCAGCTGTGTAAGGATAAGATTAATGATAAGGCAGAGAAGACGCTGCAGAGCAATAAAGCTTACCTGGCAGATTCTTTTCTGGTCAGAAGAAATAACCGGATTTGTATTCCGGTAAAAAAAGAATATCGCAATAAGGTTGCAGGCAGTGTCATTGATAAATCTTCTACAGGCTCGACCTTTTTCATAGAGCCGGAGGCTGTTGCCAGACTGCAGGAGGAATATGAACTTCAGGCAATGGATGAGGATACGGAAGTACGCCGCATTCTGTATGTGCTAATGGAACAGATTTCAGCAGAGGAAGACATCATCAGAGAAGATATCAGGGTGCTCGCTGATCTGGATTTTGTCTTTGCAAAGGGGAAGTTATCAGCTGATCAGAAGGCAATGGAGCCGGTAATCAATACAGAAGACCGGATGAAGCTTGTCAATGCAAGAAATCCACTGCTCGCGCAGGACGAATGTGTACCGCTGAATTTTCAAATCGGTGGTGAGACACGCGGGGTCATTATTACCGGACCCAATACAGGTGGTAAGACGGTAGCCATCAAGACAGTGGCACTGATGAGCCTGATGGCATGTGCAGGGCTGCATGTTCCGTGTGACCAGGCAGAGATTCCAATGCGAAGTCAGGTGCTTTGTGATGTTGGGGATGGTCAGAACATTTCAGACAATTTATCAACATTTTCTGCACATATTAAGAATGTATTAAGTATTCTCAAGGTGGTCAGTCACGAGAGTCTTGTGATTTTAGATGAGCTTGGCTCCGGCACAGATCCGGCTGAGGGCATGGGGATTGCCATTGCGGTACTGGAACAGCTGCGGCAGAGCCATTGTCTGTTCCTTGTAACGACGCATTACCCTGAAGTTAAGGAATATGCGAATCGATATTCGGAGATTATGAATGCCAGAATGGCTTTTGACCGGGACAGTCTACGACCGTTGTATACATTGGAAATAGGAAAAGCCGGTGATAGCTGCGCACTCTATATTGCAAAGCGACTCGGTGTTCCTGTGGCTATGCTGCAGGTTGCAGCAAAAGAAGCCTATGGTGAGGTATCGTATGCACTGACTGAGGAATTAGGGCTTGATGGCAGGAGTGACGGACTGAAAAAGGAAAGTGCTCCGAAATTGGAGAAGGTGCAGACGGTGAAACGTGAGGCAGTGCACGGAGAAGGCTTTACGCGTGGCGACAGTGTAGAGGTACTGCCGGATGGAAAGACAGGTATTGTAGTCAGACCGGTAGATACAGACGGTAATGTACTCGTCCAGATTGCAAAAGAAAAATTAGAAATCAATCATAAACGCCTGAAGCTCCGGGTGGCGGCTTCACAGCTATATCCGGAGGACTATGATTTCTCCATTATATTTGATACTGTGGAGAATCGGAAGAAGCGGCATCAGATGGATCGAAAGTATGTTGCCGGGGTGGAGATAACAACGGAATAACATGCAAAATGAGGAGCACAGGGAGCAGATATGCAGCTAACCATAACCGAAGACCTGATTGACAGCAGGAAGCTTGCTGAGAAATATCATTATGAAAAGGAATCTCTGGAACAGATAGAAGCATTGTTTCATGAGGTTTGCATCCATGTACCCTTTATTGAGGTGTATCGGAAGACGATTTCGCAGGAAGAGTATGGACTTCTGCCGGTAGATCAGGCGGAACTGATGGCATTGACATTGGGAACGAAGATGGATGACTGGCAGGAGTATGATCTGGAGCATGAGAATCTGACGACAGCCTATATGCTTGACTGCGTCAGTAATGAAATACTGCTTATGCTTTACAGGCAGCTCAACAGACAGTATGCCATAGAGACAGGAAGGTATGTAAAGCGGTATCATTTCATTGGAGAGAAGATACCTCTGGAGGAAATGCCAAGGCTGCTTGCACTGTTAGATCAGACGGAAATTACAAGCAATGCATACGGAGTTCTGCTTCCGAAAATAAGTGTGGTTTTCTTCGCGGAAACAACCACACAGCAGGAAGAAGAATGTCAGGGAATCTGCCAGTTCTGCGCGCGTGCTGCCTGTCCGAATAAGAGCAGTCAGGGATTTCATCTGACCTATGGGTATCAGAAAATATTCAACAATTAGACGAACAAATGTTTGCCTTTTGCTGAGTGATATGTTATATTAGATATTAGATATTAGGTGGGAACGGTTGCCCCTTGCCGGAAGGAAGGGGGTGTTGCCTGTGGTTACATATGGAGATTTATTTACCTTTGTAATTATGTTGGTAAGTGTGATAACCCTGATACTAGGTTTGAAGCATAAAAAATAACCGCCCCTCTCGCTAAGTGTGGCGGTTATTTTTGACCATATATGCAAGGGGTGAACTTAGTACCACCTTACAAAGAAATTGTAACATACGTGTTATAAAATTGCAAGGGAGAGAATGATATGAAGCAAGGCTTGATACATGTTTATATGGGTGATGGTAAGGGGAAGACTACAGCGGCAGTCGGGCAGTGTGTACGGGCAGCAGGAGCTGGTCTGAGAGTTGTCTTTGTGCAGTTCATGAAAGGTCGAACAACAAGCGAGCTGAATAGTCTGCAAAGATTAGAGAATGTGAAGATATTGCGGAGTGAGAAGGACTTTGGATTCTATGCGCAGATGAGTGAGGGTGACAGGACTGAGATCACAAAGATACATAACGAACTGATCAATAAGGTGACTATTCTGGTCAATGAAGGGAACTGTGATCTGGTGGTACTGGATGAACTGACCTATCCATATGAATGGAATCTGATCAGGCGGGAATCTGTCGAAGAACTGATCTGTCACAAGCCGGAGCAGCTGGAACTGATCATTACAGGTCGTAATCCGGCACCAATTGTGCTGGAACAGGCAGATTATATCACAGAGATGAAAATGATACGACATCCTTACGAGCAGGGCATTACCGCAAGAGAGGGTATTGAATTCTAATGAAGGAGCGTGAATGAAATGTTTGAATTTATGAAAAAGTACATGGAAAGTCCAGAGGAAATCCTAAGTGTCTGTGGAGATGACTGCAGTGTCTGTCCGAGATACAGGGCATCTACGGATGAGGAATACCGGGAAGTGGCAGAGTTCTGGTACAGGGTCGGCTGGCGAGATCACATTGCGACAAGAGAAGAGATGGAGTGTCATGGATGTTCCATAGACAATAACTGCCGCTACAAATTGATGCAGTGCACGATGGATCATGGAGTCAAGGCATGCAACAAATGTACTGACTATCCATGTGAGAAGATACAGGACATGCATGCAAGCTCTGATCAGAAGGAAGCAGAATGCAGAGCAATGATGGATGATGAAGACTTTGCAGTGATGAAGCGAGCATTCTATTGTAAGCGGGAATTGCTGGAGAAATTGTAATGGGACAGGCAACCAATGGAGTGCAGGCTATCCTTGAGATTCAGCGTATCCAGCCGGATATTGTATTTGCAGATTCAGGATGTCGGATCTGTAGGTGCAACAGGAGATATTTGAAAGGTAAAAAATCAGCCGCCAGGATCAGGCGATCATGGCGGCGTTCATGGGATACTCTGTTTGGATCCATGTGATATGATTATGGGGTTAATTCATCAATTTTCTTTAATTCTTCATCAGAGAAGGAAGCACTGTTTAATACGCCCAGATTGGTTATGATTTGTTCAGGGCGAGAGGCACCAATCAAGACACTGGTAATGACGGAATCCTTCAGGATCCATTTCAATGCCATCTGAGATAACGTCTCTCCTCGTTGCGCCGCAATGTCATTTAATCCGGAGAGTCTGGTTACCATATCGGCTGAAATCTGTGATTCATGAAGAAAACGTCCATCTGTACGAATACGGCTGTCTTCCGGAATTCCATGGAGGTACCTGTCAGTCAGGAGACCTTGAGCGAGAGGGCTGAAACAGATAATTCCTTTATTAAGCTTTCGGGCACTGTCAATCAGACCATTTTGTTCAATTGTCCGATTCAGAATGTTATAAGAATTCTGATTGATGATAAACGGACAGTGTAACTCTTCCAATATAGCACATGCTTTTTCCAAAGTGGCACCATCATAATTGGAAAGACCTACATAGAGTGCTTTACCACTCTGTACAATCTGACTCAGTGCAGTCATGGTTTCTTCCAATGGAGTGTCCGGATCCATGCGGTGATGATAAAAGATGTCCACATAATCAAGCCCCATTCGTTTCAAACTCTGATCAAGACTGGCGATCAGGTATTTGCGGCTGCCCCAGTTGCCATAAGGTCCTTCCCACATATCGTAGCCGGCTTTCGTACTGATGATCAGCTCATCACGGTATGCGGACAGGTCATTTTTCAGTATGTGTCCCAGATTGCTTTCAGCACTTCCGGGTGCAGGACCATAATTATTCGCCAGATCAAAATGGGTGATACCATGATCAAAAGCGGTGAAACACATCTGACGCATATTTTCATATACACCGGTGTCTCCGAAGTTATGCCACAATCCCAGTGAAACCTCGGGAAGCATAAGGCCGCTTTGACCACAGCGTTTATAGGTCATTTGCTGATAACGGTTTTTTTCTGCATAATACATAGTTTTTCTCCTATTCTGTAGAAAATGATTTACTGTATCTGATAAATATATTGTATATCTTCAAGTATACTTGAAGTCAATCTCTTTTTTGAATTTTGAATTTTTGAATTTTAACATCAATATCAGGAGGGTGATTATAATGGGAAAAAAACAGAACTGTGAGTATTCAATTCGTGAGGTATCTCAGATACTGGATATTCCGGCATCGACCTTGAGATATTATGAAGAATTAGGATTGTTACCGGAGGTGAAACGGACAGACTCAGGTCAGAGAGTCTATACACAGGAACAGCTGGATCGATTGGGTGCAATCTGCTGTCTGAAACATACTGGAATGACCATGTCTCATTTACAGCAGTTTTTTCAGTATGAAGAGAAGAAAGAAGAATACATGGATGAGATTCTTTTGCTTCTAATGAACCAAAAGGAAGAAATGGAAAACAGAATCAGACAAGATCAGGAAGATTTGATTCAGGTGAAGAGAAAGATTTTATTTTACAAGGAAACAAAGGCTTCACTGGAAAAAAAGGAAACACCGCCTGATTGGAAGGATTATGAGCATGCGGATGTAGCCAAGATATCGGGCATCAACGGATAAAGCGTTCTGGGGGGGGGGGTGCCGGTAAAATGTGATGATTTAGAGTGACTGCTGCAGGAGTGACACAAGCTCTTGCACATCTTCGCTAGGATTGGCAGCGTAGAGCAGCCCATAGGGGATGCTGTAATCCCAATTGACCGGAATGGTCGATAGCAAAGGATGTACATTTCTCCAACATTCCAGATTGAGCAGTACATAACCGGACTGCTCACATTCATTGAATACATCCATATCATAGAAATGCTCGGCATCCCGGATGTGAATCGCCGGGTGATTTTTTTCAAGATCATTTCTTAACAGGTCATTTAGCGGTGAATCTCCGCGTTTTACCATAACAAGTGTTTCACCATATAAATCGGAGATGTTCAGTCTTTTCCTATGAGCCAGTCTGTGATTAGAGGAGACACTGACACACTTACGATACCTGCCAAGAGTCAGCATGTTGCATCTGGCAAGCCATTTCTCGGAATCACATACGCCTACAATAAAGTCAAATTTCACTCCAAGCTGTTCTATGACAGACAGAATCTCATCATGATTGTCCTCAAAAGGGATAATCTGTATCTTATAGTTTAGAAACCGGTCGTTGACATGATTCCATAATTCCATAAATCTGATACATGGATTCAGGATAGAGGAACCCACGCGGAAGGTTTTATCCTTCTGATTCATCAGCTCTTTTGCATGGGCAATGGAGCGCTCTGAAAAGTCAAATAAGTATTTGGCGTCCTTGTAAATCGCATTTCCGGCAGGAGTCAGTTTGACTCCTTGGTTGGAACGGATAAAAAGAGGCAAATCCAGGCGCTTTTCCAAGACGTTAATCTGTTTGATCACAGCAGTAGAAGAGATAAAGAGCTTTTCAGCTGCTTTATTAAAGCTGCCGCAGTCAGCAATAGATACAAATGTCTTTAAGTTTTCATCGTACATGCTCTCAATCCTCCGAATTTTCAATGTCGCAATAACTTTTGGTTATAACAATCATATCTTTTTGATACTTCCAAGTCAAGGCAGAAATGATTACACTAAAGTCAGATCAGTCAAAGAATCAAAGGAGGTTCACTATGAAAACATTAATCGCTTATTTTTCAAGAGCAGATGAGAATTACGTCAGCGGAGCACTGAAGACATTAGAGAAAGGTAATACAGAGGTTGTGGCTGAGATGATTCAGAAGGAAACGGGCGCAGACCTGTTCAAAATCAATCCAGTTGTTCAGTACGCAGTGGGTTACAATGACTGCATTGCAGAGGCAAAGGAGGATCAGAGGAGAAATGCAAGACCGGAGCTTACAGAATATCCAGACAATATCAGTGAGTACGATACCATTTACCTCGGGTTTCCCAACTATTGGGGAACAATGCCGATGGCGGTTTTCACATTTCTGGAGAGATATGATTTTGATGGGAAAGTCATCAAACCGTTTTGCACACACGAGGGAAGCGGTATGGGCAGAAGTGAAAGCGATATCAGAAGACTGTGCGGCACGGCAATGGTGGAGAAAGGCCTTGCCATTCATGGAAGCAGTGTGCTAAAGGCAGCGGATGCAGTGAAAAAATTTGTGCAGGAGTAAATGAAGTTTTATATGAATGGAAAAATGAATTTATGAAACGAAATTTAAAATAGGAGGCAGGTCAATATGGCAGTCAGACAAACAGCAGGGAGGATAAGCTTTCTCTTCGCGACTGCTCTATTGTGACAGTTGTATATTTTTGTGAGTGAAGCAAAACTATACAACTGTTTTTTTATTTGCATTATTACAATGAAAAGGTTATGATAAAGAAAATGCGGAAACACATAAAATATGAGCTTAGAAAAACGCGGAAACATATAGAAATATAAAAATAAAATATGCGGGAACAATAGAAACTAAGAAAGATGAGAAGGTGAATCAAAATGTTTCAGAGAAAAATATATGAAAAAATGTTAGATTGGAAAAAGAACTCAGAGGGAAGAACAGCACTCCTAATAGAAGGTGCCAGACGAGTTGGAAAATCTACAGTTGCAAAAGAATTTGCAGTAAATGAATATAAGAGTTTTATTCTAATTGATTTCTCGAAAGTTTCAAAGGAGGTTCGCACTCTTTTTGATGATGTTTCAGATTTAAATTATTTATTTTTACAATTACAATTACAGTATAAAACTGATTTGCATGAGAGAAATTCAGTTATTATTTTTGATGAAGTGCAACTTTGTCCGATGGCAAGACAGGCGATTAAATCATTGGTCGAAGACCATAGATATGATTATATTGAGACTGGTTCTCTTATTTCGATTAAAAAGAATGTAAAGGATATTTTGATTCCAAGCGAAGAACGAAAAATCAGCATGTTTCCAATGGATTACGAAGAATTTTTAATGGCGATAGGCGATAAAACATCATACTCAATTTTAAAGAAGTGCTTTGAGATGGGAAAAGGAGTTGGTGAACAGACGAATAGAAAATTATTAAGACAGTTTCGACTGTATATGCTGGTTGGAGGTATGCCTCAGGCAGTGAATGAATATATACAAACAAATAATTTTAGAAAAGTGGATGAAATCAAGAGGGATATTCTTTCGTTGTATGAGGATGATATGAAAAAGATAGATCCAACAGGGAGACTATCTATGTTATTTGATGCAATCCCAGCACAATTGAACAAAAATGCATCCAGATATCAGGCATCAGCCGTCTTAGGTGGAGAATCATCGGAGCGGATATTGGAACTGATTGCTGAACTCGCGGATTCAAGAATCGCCCTTGTATCTTATCATGCAAATGATCCAAATGTTGGAATGGCAAATGCAAAAGATATTTCGAGATTTAAACTATTTTTGTCAGATACAGGATTGTTTACAACGCTACTTTTTAAGGATAAAGATTTTACAGAGAACATTGTATATGAAAAACTACTGAGTGATAAACTTAGCGCTAATCTGGGATATTTATATGAAAATGTTGTAGCACAGATTTTAACAGCGAATGGGAATGAATTATTTTATTATACAATGTTAAATGAGGTTTCTAAGCACAATTATGAAATTGATTTTCTGATTACGCGAAAAAACAAAATCTGCCCAATAGAAGTAAAATCTTCGGGGTATAAAACACATAAATCATTAGATGTTTTTGCAGAAAAATTTTCGGATAGGATAGTTAATCGATATCTCGTATATACAAAGGATATGGAGAAGGATAGAGACATTTTCTGTCTGCCGGTATATATGGTTCCGTTTCTATGATTTTTAGTCCTAACTTGACAAAAGTATAGAAATGCAGAATATGGAAGATTAAAATATGACCTACGCAGAACAATACTGACAAAAGAGCTGTTTAAGAGTATAATCAGGGGAGAGTATCAGAATTTCAGGAGGTAAGTAAATTGAGCGAAAATTGTAATCATGACTGTTCTGCATGTGGTTCGGACTGTGGAGACAGAACTACACCGCAGAGCTTTTTGGAGGAATTGAATCCGCTATCAGAGATTAAGAAGGTCATTGGAGTGGTCAGTGGCAAGGGTGGTGTTGGTAAGTCATTAGTCACCTCTTTGTTAGCAGCCTCTATGCAGAAGAAGGGCTATAAGGTTGGTATTTTGGATGCTGACATTACGGGTCCATCCATACCCAAGGCATTCGGAATCAGTGGCAAGGCTGCAGGTGACGGTATGTATATTCATCCGATGGAGTCAGAGTCAGGCATCAAGGTGATGTCCATCAACATGCTGTTAGAAAATGATACAGATCCTGTTGTATGGAGAGGCCCTCTGATTGCAGGTGTTGTAAAGCAGTTCTGGACAGATGTTGTCTGGGGTAATCTTGACTATTTATTCGTGGATATGCCGCCCGGAACGGGAGATGTGCCGTTGACAGTATTTCAGTCACTTCCTGTAGACGGGATTGTGGTTGTGACATCACCGCAGGAGCTGGTTGGGATGATTGTCGGCAAGGCAGTGAATATGGCTTCAAGCATGGACATTCCGGTGCTTGGAATCGTAGAGAATATGTCTTACTTTGAGTGTCCGGACTGCCATAAGCATCATGAAATCTTCGGAGCAAGTCATGTACAGGAATTCGCAGATCAGTATGGAATTTCGACAGTAGCGAAGATTCCGATGAAGCCGGAGCTTGCAGCTCTGAGCGATGCAGGAAAGATTGCAGATTTTGATGGAAACTGGCTGAGTCAGATGAGCGAAGAGGTATTAGAAAAATTGCTGTAACAAAAAAGGAGGCGTCTTATGGAATATACGAAGCTGGGAAATTCAGACCTGAAGGTATCCCGCATCTGTATGGGCTGTATGGGATTTGGCGATGCAGCGGCAGGACAGCACAGCTGGACACTCAATGCAGAACAGTCTGCTGTTATTATCAAGGAAGGTCTGGAGCAGGGGATTAATTTCTATGACACCGCAATTGCCTATCAGAATGGAACAAGCGAACAGTATCTTGGAAGAACAATTAAAAGTTATGTCAATCGAAATGAGGTCATAATTGCCACCAAGTTCCTGCCGCGCACTTCTGATGAAATAGCACAGGGAGTCTCAGGACAGAAGCATATCGAGACAATGATGGATGCAAGTCTTCGCAATCTGGACATGGATTATGTGGATCTCTACATTTATCATATGTGGGATTATAACACACCTTTGTATGAAATTATGGAAGGCATGAATAATGTAGTCAAGGCGGGAAAGGCAAGATATATCGGGATTTCCAACTGCTATGCATGGCAGCTTGCAAAGGCGAATGCACTTGCTGAAAAAGAAGGATTTGCAAAATTCATATCCATACAGGGACACTATAACCTGATCTTCCGTGAGGAGGAACGTGAAATGGTTCCGTTCTGTCAGGAAGACAATATCGCGTTTACGCCATACAGTGCACTGGCAGGTGGACGGCTGTCCAAACACTTGGGCGAGACCTCGAAGCGTCTGGAGCAGGATGCCTACGCAAAAGGCAAATATGATGCAACAGCTGCTCAGGACGAATTGATTATTGGCAGAGTAGCAGAACTTGCTGAAAAAAGAGGTGTCACCATGACAGAGATTTCTCTTGCATGGCTGCTCACGAAGGTTACGGCACCGGTGGTCGGTGCAACTAAATCCCATCACATAGAAGGTGCAGTCAGGGCAACAGCTCTCAAGCTGACACAAGAAGAAATCGCATATTTGGAAGAACCATATGTGCCACATAAATTAGTAGGTGTGATGGCACAGAGCTGAACCGAATCTTAGCAAAATGTTTACTTCTTTTTTCTTTACAGCAACGTAGAAAAAATAGTATGATATAGATACAGGGAACAGAGAGACGGTGACGAAGCCATCCCCCGGTTCCCTGTCCTATTCTGGATAGCATATACTATATTGTACTGTCAATGAACATTCAGATACATTCTGTCACTCATTTTAAAATTATCCATTTCACAGATCACAGCAGGAAGGGAGTTTCTATTTGTTACATAATGAATTACTTCATGAAAAAGTAAAAGAGTCGGTTATATCTGTACTTCCGATTACATTGATTGTTCTGATTTTGAGTATCACCATTGCGCCTTTATCGGCAGGCGTACTGACCTTGTTTTTATTTGGGGCAGCACTGTTGATTACCGGAATGGGCTTCTTTACGCTGGGTGTTGATATGTCCATGATTCCGATGGGAGAGGGTATTGGTGTGCAGCTAAGTAAGGCACGTAAGATTATCATACCTTTGATTGTCTGCTTTATTCTTGGCGTTCTGATCACGATTGCAGAGCCTGATCTTCAGGTGTTAGCAGAGCAGGTTCCCTCAATTCCGAACATGATGTTAATATTGACCGTTGCGGTCGGTGTTGGATTTTTCCTTTTGATTGCGCAGCTTCGTATGCTGCTGAAAATTCCGACTTCCTATATTCTGATCTTTTTCTATATCATTATCTTTTCACTGACTTTATTCACTCCAGCGGATTTTATTCCTGTATCCTTTGATTCGGGTGGTGTAACGACAGGTCCGATCACGGTTCCGTTTATTATGGCAATTGGTATTGGTATGGCTTCTGTGCGAAGTGATAAAAATTCAAGCAGCGACAGCTTTGGTCTGACAGCAATCTGCAGTATGGGGCCGATTTTGTCTGTACTGCTGCTCGGAATCTTTTATCATCCGGAGGACACAGAGTACGCGTCTGTGAGTATTGCACAGATTGCGACTACAAGAGAGGCAGCTTTGGCGTTTATCCGGGCTGTTCCGAGATATGCAGAGGAGGTTGCTGTAGCACTGATTCCCATTGCACTTGTATTTATTATTTTTCAATGTGTGTTCAAGAGATTTCATTCCAGACAGCTTTTGAAAATGGGCTCTGGCTTTCTGTATAGTTATATCGGATTGGTCTTATTTTTAACGGGTGTCAATGTAGGATTTATGCCGGCAGGACAATACATTGGATCTACAATTGCAGGCAGTAGTCTGGCATGGCTGCTTGTTCCGATCGGTGTTGTGATTGGATACTTTATTGTTCGAGCAGAGCCGGCAGTACAGGTATTGACCCGTCAGGTCGAGGATGTAACGAATGGATCAATTACTCAAAAATCAATCGCATCAGCTTTGTCAATCGGTATTGCCGCTGCAGTTGGCATCGCAATGCTGAGGATTCTGACAGGCATCAATATTATGTGGTTCCTGATTCCTGGATATCTACTCTCGCTGATGATGACTTTTTTTGTTCCACAGATCTTTACCGGTATTGCATTTGACTCTGGTGGTGTGGCGAGCGGTCCGATGACAACGACGTTCTTATTACCACTTGCTGTGGGAGCCTGTGAAGCAGTCGGGGGCAATATTCTGACGGATGCTTTTGGAATCGTAGCAATGGTCGCCATGACCCCATTACTTACAATTCAGATGCTTGGTCTTGCTGACCAGCTCCGAAGGAAGGCAAGAAAGAAGCAGTTTATCTTACAAATGCAGCAGGTGGAAGACTGTATTATGTATTTTGATTAAAAATTGGGATTCAGAGAGCTGTGAAACAGTATTGCATGCTGTGTATTATTGAAACAAGAGATGACAGGTTTAGATGCTGGCTGACTTTGATTTGATAGAGACGAGGAGGATAACATGGGAGATAATCATATTATGATTGTCGTGACGATAGCAGAACGTGGCTACGGCAAGGCACTGGCAAAGTTTTATACAGAACGGAATGTGCCTTGTTCTTATCAGTGCATGGGGCACGGAACGGCATCCTCGGAACTGCTGGATGTGCTTGGAATCGGTTCAGCTGAGAAGGATATTCTGGTAAGCTATGCATCTAAGCCGGATGCTGAACGATTGCTTTATCAGATTGTAAATGAGATCAAAGAGGACAGTTATGGCAATGGAATCGTATTCAATCTGCCGATGAGCGGCCTAAACAGTCTGGTTGCCACAGCACTGATGGGTCATGAAGAACCGGGTATGGGAGGAATGAGTATGGATATGGAAGTGAAATCAGACCACAGTCTGATCTTAGTGACTGTGAATCAGGGAAATACAGATGATGTTATGAATACAGCAAGGCAGGCAGGTGCTACAGGTGGAACTGTCATACGTGCCAGATGGGCCGGCCCGGATGACAGTGGTCAGTTCTATGGCATCTCTGTTCAGACGGAAAAGGAAATCATAGCCATTGTGACCGAGACTGAGAAGAGAAATGCGATTATGGAGATCATTAATAAGAAACATGGTCTGAAGAGTGAAGCAGGCGCTGTTGTCGGTTCCATCGGCTTGGATCACATGGTGCGACTGCCATGATGTATATATGATAATCATCGTGACTCCGCGGTCAATGTGAGTTCAAGCTTTGGGGACATTGTAAGAAGAAAGACTCGAATTTTCGGGTCTTTTTTCTTATAATTTTTTTAAAATCATTAATCATAGGCAGAATGAACCAGACAGCCTGCAAATTGGACAAGGAAGCTTCTGAAAAGCCTAGTTCAATCCAAAATGCAGAATTTTAGCCAGTTGAATAGTTTCAGATATTACCATTCATGCGCTCACTTTACGATTCGTACGAAGCCACATAAAAATTACATGCGACAAAAAGTAATATATATTTGACAAAATGTAAAACGTATGATATATTTCAATAAAGGCACCACAAGAAAGAACCAAGAAAGACCCCAAGAAGAGTCCAAGATGAGAGAGGAAGAGAATCAAGAGGTGATCAAATGAGCAGAAATATTCCAATTAAGGTGGCGAGAGTGCAGCTCGATATGACACAGAAGCAGCTGGCAGATGAAGTAGGTGTTTCGCGGCAGACCATCAATGCAATCGAGCAGGGCGAATACAACCCGACCATCAAGTTATGCAGAACCATCTGCAAAGTGTTAGGAAAATCATTAGACGAGTTATTTGGAGAGGAAGAATAATAAAATGAAAAAAGAAAGAAAAAACTACTTAGACGAAATGAAAGAGCAGCAGCTGCTGCATATAGAGAAGAACGGATGCTGGATTGCATTCTGGGGATTATTCATCGTGATGCAGATACAAACATTTACAGAAGGCGAATTTCTTGGGAAACAGAGTATGGGTGAATGGCTTGTGTTTATGATTCTTGCCCTATATCTGGTGATTGCGTGTATCCGGCGAGGTATCTGGAGCAGAAATCTGAAGCCCAATGCTACGACAAATCTGATTGCCAGTCTGATTGCAGGTGTTGTAATCGGAGCGGTGTTTGGAATTAAAGCATACATTGACTATGACAGTTTTGCAGGAGCTATTGCAACCGGTGTCGTGATTTTCATCGGTATCTTTTTCAGTTGCTTTATAACCCTCAGTCTTTCTGCCGCCATTCTGAAAAAACGTAATGCAAAGCTGGAAAATGAAGAGGATGATATACAAAAGGCTGCTGTCTGTGAAGAAACAGAAGAAAATGTATAGAATTAAAACAGCCATATGAAACAGATATTGAAAAATGATACAGTCAGTACCGGCGAAGAAAGTTCTTTGTCCGGTACTTTTTCACATATATATATCCGGTAAAGCAGGACTGCAATTGCAGAAATGCATTACGATACTGACGTCGGTTCAAATTTGTGATTGAACTTTATAATCTTTACAGATACAATACACATAACATATGATTCAAATATTTCTATGCCTGTACAGGTAGCAGAATGAATCATAACAGAGATGAGGACATAGAGAGATGGTGATCAGATGCTGAAAATTGTAGTAGCCGATGATGAGTTTTTAGTCATCGAGGGAATGAAACTATTGATCAAGGATGTCAATATAGAGAGTGAGATCGTCGGCTATGCCAATGATGGTCTGACAGCATGGGAAACAATCCAGAATACGGAGCCAAATGTCCTGATTACAGATATTAAGATGCCAGGACTGAGTGGACTGGATCTGATCAAGAAATGTCGGGAAAGATATCCGAAGATGCTGTTTATCATCATCAGTGGTTATCAGGACTTTTCTTATGCGCAGAAGGCAATTGGACTTGGAGTCATCGACTACATAGACAAGCCTATTACACCGGATAAGCTGGAAAGTGCTCTGCATACAGCAGAGGATATTTACTATAAAAATATCCTAAAGAATACACATAACCAATATTTGACACACAAACTGGATGAACTGGTACGTGCACAGAGCAGCGGCAAGTACGATGAAATGGAGAAACTCTATAAAAATATAAAAGAGCAGATCCATCAAGAGCATATGAAACTGGAGGATTACAAGCGGTATATGTATATGCTGGTTACCTTCGTAGCAGGTGTTCACTATGATAACGGAAAAAAAGATACAGCCGAAAAGCATTTTCCATCGTATCGGAATCTGTATATTCTACAGACCTATGAGGAAGTAGATCAGTATGCAGATTATATTATCCTGAATATCATCAACAGACAGAGGATGGAGGAGAGTGGGGTCATGCACGGCACGATTAAGGATCTGCTGCAGTACATTCAGGAGCATTATCATGAGGACATCAGTTTGAACGAGCTGGCAGAGCGTGTCAAGATGAATCCTGTTTATCTGAGTTCACTGTTTAAGGAAGAAACCGGTATCAGCTATGTAAAGTATCTGACTGATCTGCGTCTGCAGAAGGCGAAGACTCTGCTTACAGAGGGATATCTGGTAACAGAGGTCAGTGAAATGGTCGGTTATCATAATTACAGATATTTTTGCGATATTTTCAAGAAAAATACAGGTATGACACCAAATGAATATAAAGGCACAATCAGAAAAACACATTAATCATTCTGTGACAGCCGGAATGTGAGGAAATATGAATCCAAAGACAGATTTACAAAAGATAAAGAATTTCGTAAAAAAGAAAGTGAAGCTAAAATGGCAGATATCCATAGCGATTATTATCGTGTCCTTTGTTGCCGTAACAGCTTCGGTGCTGACCGTCTACAGTATTTCTAAGCAAACCATACAAAATCAATATATCAAGCTGGCAGAGGATAGTCTGGCAGCCTTTGATATTGTTGTAGATAAGGATCTGGAAACACTGATAGGGACAATACGAAACTATATGCTGGAGGATAAGATCATTAATGTAATCAGCCGAGAACCGGAAAATCGGGACAGTCACTACTATGACTCCGGAAGTCGCATGGAGTTGTTCAATCAGGTTACTGAAATGTTTAACCAGCTGAATATGGTGGAGGGTGTTTTCCTGTTCGACAACTATGACCGTTATTATATGTATCTGAAAAACGGGAAGAATACTTCCCCGTATCTGGTTTATTACGACGAGGGTATCAATCAGACAAGCGGATGGTATCAGGCTGTCATGGCAACCAGAGGAAAGGAACTGTTTATCAATGGTGATGTACTTAATCCGCAGAACAAGGATTGTTTTTCTATCATCAAGAAACTGAATGATACAACACAGTATGAACAAAAGGGAATTATGGTAATCACGATCAGAAAGACCTTTTTATCTGCAATCTACAGTGCTCTGAATACCAGAAATATTGTTTTGCTGCTGGATGAGGACAATCAGTATATCACACAGATTGGTGCAAACAATAATACAGATGATTTTTATACAGCCTATCAAAAACAGATGGAACAGGATACGCAAGGAGAGTATCTGTATCTGGAACGGATCAATACAACAACCGGTTGGAAGTTTATCACCGGTATTAAGAAAAATGAATTGTACGAAGAGAATGCATATATCAGAACCTACATACAGATGCTGCTGCTTGTTGTTGTCGGCGCCGTACTTTTGGTCTCGGTACTGGTTACCAAGAGTATTTACAAGCCGTTGCGCAGACTGGAGGAAGCCGTAGAGGAAATCAACAGTGGTAAACAACAGATTGAGACAGAATTTGATGAGAGTGAGATTGGTGTGATCGGACAGACCATTAAACGGGTGGTTAATAATAATCTCTATCTGGAGAAACGAATTGTGGAGACAGAACTGAGCAAGAAAAAGGCTCAGTTTCTGCTGTTGCAGGTGCAGATCAATCCGCATTATTTATATAATACCCTGGACTCCATATACATTCTGGCATTGAAATATCAGGCAGATGACATTGCACAGATGGTGCTGTCCTTGTCGGATATGTTCAAGCTGTCTCTCAATGAAGGAAAGGGCTATGTGCATGTAGAGGATGAAATCACGTATGTACAGAACTATATGCGTATCATGAATTACCGTTTTCAAAATCGCTTTAAGGTGTTTATAGATATTGATGATGATATCTTGAATTGCTATATTTTGAAATTCCTGCTGCAGCCTTTTGTGGAGAACTCCATCATACACGGATTGGAACAAAAGGTCGGAGAGGGCAGCATCACGATATCAGGAAGCCGTACGGATCAGTATCTGGAGTTCAAGATCTATGATGATGGAATTGGTTTTGATGCTCAAAATGAGCAGATGACAGGTTACGGAATCAGGAATGTCAAGGAAAGAATCGAACTGACATATGGATCGGAGTATGGTATCAAAATCAACAGTACGATAGGTGAAGGGACGACGGTTGTCATCAGGATTCCTGACAGAGATCTGGAATTTTACCAACAGAGTGAATCTTAATTTATCGGACATATTGTGAAATTATTGAACACATAAATCAAAAAAACTGAAAAACCATGACAAATTATGAAAAATGACCCTCTGCAAAGAACGCTTGATTTCGGTTATAACGTAAACATAGGTTTTCGAAAACTGAAACAACGTAGGGACAAATTCAAGTGGAGGAAAGGTAAAATGAAGAAGAAATCAGTATCGGTTTTATTATGCATATCCATGATAGCAGTGATGCTCGCAGGCTGTGGAAACAGTGCAGCAGCACCGGAGGCAGCTCCGGCAGAGAAAACAGAGACAGCAGTTGAAGCAACTGCAGACACAGCAGAGGCAACAGAGGAGACGGCGGCATCAGCTGAGTCCAGAACCATCAAGATTCTGTCCATGTGGCCAGAGGATGATGCAGCTACTACGGCAAACGGAAGTATTATCACAGCAATGTGCGAGCAGTACAAGGCTGAGGTGGATCCGAACTTTACATGGGAATTTGAGTATGTTGATTCCGACAATCTGAAGACAAAGGTACAGACTCTGGCAGCATCAGATGACCTTCCTGATATCTTTGCATATGATGCAGGTACACCATTGGTAGATCTGATTGATGCTGATCTGGTATTGGATGTCACCAAGGCTCTGACAGATGAAGGCGTTTACGATAAACTGGACAATGGCGCAACAACTTACCTTGCAGCATTAACAGGAACAGAGGACATCTATGATCTGCCGTTAGGTTTGAACATTGAGGGATTCTGGTACAACAAAGCATTATTTGAGCAGGCAGGCATCAAAGAAGCACCGGCAACATGGGATGAGATGTTAGCTGATGCAGATAAGCTTTTGGCAGCAGGTATCCAGCCGTTTGCAACAGGTGCAGGAGATTCCTGGCCCGCAACCAGACTGATCCATGCATATGCCATCCGCTCCATGGGCAAGGACTGCATGCAGGCAGCAGCAGACGGAACAGAAGCATACAACAGTGCAGGCTTTGTAGAGGCAGCACAGACGATACAGGATATGAACCAGAAGGGTTATTTTGGAGTAGGTGCAACAACTGTAGATCAGAATACAGCAGCAGATATGGTACTGGCTGGAGAGGCAGCCATGATTTACAACGGTAGCTGGTATACCTCAGCACTGAATGCAGATACCAATCCGGCAGGGGCTGACGGCATCGGATTCTTTAATATTCCGACAGTAGCAGGCGGTAAGGGAGCAGCAACTGAGTATGCTATGAACTGTGGAACTATTCTTTGTATGAACAAGAGCAGCTATGACGATACAATGGCAGCATTCCTGAAGTATTTTGTATCGAATGTCGGAGATTATTCTATGAATAACTTCGGTGCTCTGAAGGGTTATGTAATCGAGAATTATCCGGCAGATATGAGCAATTATACAAAGCTGGTAGCTGAAGAAATGGAAAAGGTAACTGGCTCAGCAAACTGGTTTGAGGCACTTATGAACGGCGAATTGTCAACCATCGCTCAGGAAAATGTACAATCTCTGATGAATGGGGATATGACGGCTCAGGAATACTGCGATGCGATGCAGGAGTGCTACGAGGCAACAAGATAATCATAAAGAATGACTGCTCATAAAGCAGAGAGATAACAGGAAATAAACACAGACAGAGGGGCAGGCAGGATCATTCCTGCGGCCCCTTTTTATAAAATATTGAGATGAAGAGTAGAGAGGTGAATGATTTGAAGAAGGTACTCGGAAATAAAAAGGCAATTGCTCTGTATATGGTACCGGGGCTGCTGTTATATACATGCTTTCTGATTGTTCCCGTGATTTGGTCGTTTTACTATACAGTATTTGACGGCTCACCGGGAATTAAGTGGCAGTTCTGTGGGTTGGATAATTATATTAAACTGTTTACGGATAAACAGTTTATGCAGGCTTTGATTGTCAATTGTAAATATATCGTAATCGTTATGACTGGACAGATTTTGCTGGGCTTGGCCATGGCACTGATGTTCCATTTCTGGCTTCGTCACTGCAAATCGCTGGTCAGGACAATTGTATTCTTTCCTGTTGTGCTGCCTGTCGTAGCTGTGGCACAGCTGTTTACAAAGATTTATGAGGTACAGCCGTATTATGGGCTGCTGAACAGTGTCTTGGCAAATATCGGACTGGAGAAGCATGTACAGGCATGGCTGGGGCAAAAGAGTACAGCACTCGGATCCTTGAGTGCGATGGATATTTGGACGTCAATCGGTTTCTATGCCATTATTTTTTACGGTGCATTGCTGGATGTGTCTCAGGATGTTGTTGAAGCAGCGCGTATTGATGGTGCCAGATCTTTTCAGCTGTTCCGCTATATTCTGCTCCCACTGATCAGACCAATCATGGTTGTATGTCTGGTATTCAGCTTTACAGGAACTGTTAAGATGTTTGATTCCGCACTGGCACTGACCGGAGGTGGTCCGAGTGGGGCAACAAAGTCTCTCTCTCTGTATATGTACAGTGTTGCATTTACATACAGTAAGGTGGGGTACGCAAGCATTATAGCAATCGTGGTATTCCTGATCTGTGTCGTAGGTTCTTTTTTCATAAAAAAACTGGACAGAGACGTTACATGTTAAGGAGGAGAAAGGATAAACTATGAATGCAAATAATCATTTAAAAATAAAAAAGAAGATTAAGCGTTTTTTCATTACGCTACTGATTCTGTTTGTTGTTTTTGTGGACATCTACCCGTTGTTCTGGATGATCACAGCATCTTTGAAGCAGCCGTCAGAGTTCGTAACAAAGGCAGCGTATGCACTGAACAGTGGATTTTATTTTCAAAATTATATTGATGCATGGACAAAGGGCAATATGTCTTTATTTTTTAGAAACAGTTTAATGAATACATGTGTTTCTATTGTATTTATCACGATGATTACAGTGACGATGTCATTTGCATTGGTCAAAATGGACTGGAAATTGAGGAAAATAGCAGATCAGTATATTGCATTCGGTATCATGGTTCCGTTTACGACGGCTATGATTCCACTGTTTCAGATATTTAGCAAAATGCATTTAATTGATACGAGAACCTGTCTGATCTTGATCTATGTATCAACATCTGTTTCATTTTCTGTATTTTTGACAAGCGGATACATGAGATCACTGTCGGATGAGATTCTGGAAGCAGCGGTTATTGATGGATGTGGTATTCATGGACTGTTGTTTCGAATCGTTATTCCGTTGATAAAAAATGCAATTATCACAAACGTTGTCATTCAGTTTTTCTTTAAATGGAATGATCTGCTGGCAGCAATGACGTTTGTCAGCAGCAAGCGATTGAAGACGGTACAGACCGGACTGCTTTATTTTACAGATGAGTTCGGAACGAAGAATTGGGGTGCAATTTTTGCATCTGTTTCGATCTGCGTCATTCCGATGCTGATCATGTATCTGTTTTTGAATAAGAGAGTCATAGAAGGCATGACTGCTGGTGCAACGAAGGGGTGATGGATATGGAAAAGAATCTGTTTGAAGAGTATGAAAAGAATATCAGGGAGTATATTTGTGCTAATGTGGAAACAGTGCTGAAGGAGCCGCACGCCTTTATCCGGTATCCATTCATAGATCCGGGTTCTGTATATGACGGAAATGTATGGGACTGGGATACATACTGGTCAGTATATGGGCTGCTTGGCATGATGGATTCCTTTCCGGAAAAACTGCGAAAAAGAATACTGGTTCATGCAAAGGGCAATGTGCAGAATTTCTTTGATCATCAGTTGGGAGATGGATATATTCCGATGATGATCGAGGTAGCGGACTGGCCGGAGCCATATCTGAATATGAGACATAAAGAGGGCATATTGATGAATATGCATAAACCCTTTCTTTGTGCGCAAATCTGTTTAATCAGTGATTATATTGATGATTATACATGGGCAAAAGAGTATATTGAAAATCTGGAGCTGTACTTCGCTTATTACAGAGAGACCTATTACAAAGCCGATAAAGGGCTTTATGTATGGTGCGATGATATCATGATCGGTATGGATAATGATCCGGCGAGCTTTGGGAGACCAAAATTCTCTACAGCTAATATTTATCTGAACAGTTTTATGGTGCATGAACTGCAGTGTATGCAAAAACTGACAGAGCAGTTAGGGGTAGAGCTGGAGGTGGATTATGCCGGGCAGAGCCGGGAACTGATTGAGAGTATACAGAGCGAATGCTGGGATGAAAGAGATGGCTTTTTTTACTCTGTGGACGTAGATGTAAAGACGAGAAAGTATGACTGGTTTCATCAGGGTCTGGGCGTGTTTTGGAAGACACTGCCTATCAAAATCCGTGTATGGTCAGGCTTTATTCCGATGTGGTGCGGCTTTGCAAAGGAGGAGCAGACAGCAAGACTTGTGAAGCACTATCATGATCAGAAAACTTTTTATTCAGATTATGGGATTGCGACGCTTGCAAAGGACGAAAAGATGTTTAGCCTTGAGGCAACTAACAATCCATCCAACTGGCTGGGAGGTATCTGGCTTGTTGCAAATTACGTAGTATTTAAAGGAATGCTGAATTATGGATACCGGGAGGCGGCAAGACAAATCTGTCAGAACTCCTTGACTCTTTTGGGACGGGATCTTGAAGAGACAGGCAGTCTGCATGAGTATTATGATCCGTTCACAGGAAAGGCTGTGATGAACGGCGGATTTATCAATTGGAATATACTTGTGCTGAATATGATATCGGAACTCAGAAAGGAAGGAATCGACATTGAAGGATAAAATGAATGTATGTGTATTGACAGGCAGACAGCAGTTGGAATGGGTAGAAAGAGAGATTCCGCAGCCGGGCAAGGGAGAGTTGCAGATTAAACTCGAATATGTGGGAGTCTGTGGCTCTGATTTGCACTTTTATCAGGAGGGCAGATTGGCAAACTGGGAATTAAACGGACCGCTTGCACTGGGACATGAGCCGGGAGGCGTGGTATCAGCTATTGGCGAGGATGTTGAGGGTTTTGCAGTCGGAGACAGAGTGGCATTGGAACCAGGTGTTGGTTGCGGAAAATGCAGAGAATGTCTGGAGGGGCATTACAATCTGTGTAAAAATGTGAAATTTATGGCGATTCCAAATGAAAAGGATGGTGTTTTCTCAGACTACTGTGTACATGATGCTTCAATGTGCTTCCATTTACCCAAGAATGTGAGTACAATGGAGGGAGGACTGATGGAACCATTGTGTGTAGGACTTCATGCAACAGAGCTGTCAGATGCGAAGATTGGTGAAACAGCCGTAGTATTAGGAAGTGGATGCATCGGATTATGTACGATCATGTCATTGAGGGCACGGGGAGTCAGTGAGATATATGTTTCAGATGTACTGGATAAACGACTGGAAAAGGCAATGGAGGTTGGCGCAACGCGCACATTTAACAGTACAAGGGGACAAGATATTGAAGCATTTATCAAGACGCTTCCGGGTGGCGGAGTCGATCAGGTATATGAATGTGCAGGCAACCGGTATACGACACTGCAGACTTGTCGTCTGATCCGCAGAGCGGGCAAGGTGACGCTGGTCGGTGTATCTCCGGAGCCGGTATTGGAACTTGATATTGCAACGCTGAATGCAATGGAAGGAACCATATATTCAGTATACCGGTACAGAAATCTGTATCCAAAGGCAATCGCAGCAGTTGCATCGGGCGCGATTCCGCTGAAAAAAATTGTATCTCATGTATTCGAATTCAAGGATTGTATCGAAGCCATTGAGTTCAGCCTGCATCATAAGGATGAGGTTATCAAATCAGTAGTGAAATTTTAGAGGGAGACAGAAACAATGTTCAAGCTATCAAATCTGAAGATCAATTAC
>JAUNSO010000088.1 GCA_030539165.1 bacterium | reverse complement strand
CATTTGTCTTCCTTTCTATTATAGTGTATTTTGATAGATCTGTGCAATCACTTTTATGTTTTTCACATAGGATAGCCGGCGAAATGCCAACGACTGAGAGCGAGAACCGTTAGAAGATTCTCATTAGATTGATAACTTTTTTTATCTCTCGAGAAGTATCATATCATAGTCAGAAAGACAACTCAATATGAAAAAGTTTGATAAAATAATAAAATGTAAAATGAACATTTCCCTTGACTTTTCGCTGAAAACCCCATATACTATTCTAGCGTGCACGAAACTGCACTTCTTTTGGTGTGCACTTCGGATTGCATCGCAGAAACCATTAGACAAATATAATCACAGGAGGTGAAAAAGAATGCCAACATTTAACCAGTTAGTTAGAAAAGGAAGACAGACATCAGTGAAGAAGTCTACAGCACCTGCTTTGGGTAAGGGATTCAACTCTTTACACAAGAAGGCTACAGAGACAGCTTCTCCTCAGAAGAGAGGTGTTTGTACAGCTGTTAAGACAGCCACTCCTAAAAAGCCTAACTCAGCTCTTAGAAAAATCGCCAGAGTTCGTCTTTCAAACGGAATCGAAGTTACATCTTATATTCCCGGCGAAGGTCACAATCTGCAGGAGCATAGTGTTGTTCTGATCCGTGGTGGTAGGGTAAAGGATTTACCTGGTACAAGATATCACGTAATCAGAGGTACACTTGATACCGCAGGTGTTGCGAACAGACGTCAGGCCCGTTCGAAATACGGCGCTAAGAGACCGAAAGCAGCTAAGTAGGAAAGATTCTAGTACCACAACAAAACTAAAGTAAAGTGTTGGAGTTCGGTTTCACAAATGTCTGTTTAGATTTGATAGAAGTGAAGAGAAAATCAGCGCGAACACATTAGATTTTGAAATAACATGTGAGTACCGATGAATTAACACAACCCGGATTTGCAGAGCGAATCTGAGGATTAATTGTTAAGGAGGGAAGAACCGTGCCACGTAAAGGACATATTCAAAAAAGAGATGTATTAGCAGATCCGATTTACGATAACAAGGTAGTCACCAAGCTGATCAATAACATCATGTTAGATGGCAAGAAGGGTGTTGCACAGAAGATCGTATACGGAGCATTTGAGAGAGTAGAAGCCAAAGCAGAGAAGCCGGCAATCGAAGTGTTTGAGGCAGCAATGAACAACATTATGCCCGCATTGGAGGTTAAGGCAAGACGTATTGGTGGAGCTACCTATCAGGTGCCCATCGAAGTACGCCCTGAGAGACGTCAGGCGTTAGCGCTTCGCTGGATTACCACCTATTCTCGTAAAAGAGGCGAGAAGACGATGGAAGAGAGACTGGCAAATGAACTTCTGGATGCTATGAACAACACAGGAGCATCTGTTAAGAAGAAGGAAGATATGCACAAGATGGCGGAGGCTAATAAGGCATTCGCACATTACAGATTTTAATTAGGAGGAATAACCCTTGGCTGAAAGAGAATATCCCCTGGAGAGAACCAGGAATATCGGTATTATGGCTCATATAGATGCGGGTAAAACCACCTTGACAGAGCGTATCTTATATTATACCGGTGTTAATTACAAAATTGGTGATACTCATGAGGGAACTGCTACCATGGACTGGATGGAGCAGGAACAGGAAAGAGGTATCACAATCACATCAGCCGCTACGACATGTCACTGGACATTACAGGAGAACAACAAGACGAAGCCTGGTGCTTTAGAGCATCGTATCAACATCATTGATACCCCGGGTCACGTTGACTTTACCGTTGAGGTAGAGCGTTCCCTGCGTGTACTGGATGGCGCTGTCGGCGTATTTTGCGCAAAGGGCGGTGTAGAACCACAGTCAGAGAATGTTTGGCGTCAGGCTGACACCTACAATGTACCCAGAATGGCATTCATCAACAAGATGGATATCCTGGGCGCTAATTTCTACGGTGCAGTAGACCAGATCAGAACAAGACTTGGTAAAAATGCAATCGTGCTTCAGTTACCGATTGGTAAAGAAGATGAATTCAAAGGAATCATTGATCTGTTTGAAATGAAAGCTTACATCTATAATGATGAAAAGGGCGAGGATATTTCAATCGTAGAGATTCCGGAAGACATGAAGGACGAGGCTGAGCTTTACAGAACAGAACTGATCGAGAAGGTCGCAGAGCTTGATGACGATCTGATGATGCAGTATCTGGAAGGCGAAGAAGTTACAAATGATCAGTTGAAGGCAGCACTGAGAAAGGGTACATGTAATTGTACTGCTATTCCGGTTTGCTGTGGTACAGCTTACAGAAATAAGGGCGTACAGAAGTTACTGGATGCAGTCGTTGAGTTCATGCCGGCACCTACAGACATCGAGTCTATCAAGGGTGTTGACGAGGATGGCAATGAGGTTGTTAGACATTCATCAGATGATGAGCCGTTTGCAGCACTTGCATTCAAGATTATGACAGACCCGTTCGTTGGTAAGCTTGCATTCTTCAGAGTTTACTCAGGAACCATGAATTCAGGTTCTTATGTATTAAATGCAACAAAGGGCAAAAAAGAGCGTGTAGGGCGTATCCTGCAGATGCATGCTAATCACAGAGCAGAGCTTGACAAGGTTTACTCAGGTGATATCGCTGCTGCAGTTGGCTTCAAGCTGACAACAACAGGTGATACAATTTGTGATGAACAGCATCCGGTTATCTTAGAGTCAATGGAATTCCCTGAGCCGGTTATCGAGCTTGCAATCGAGCCGAAGACCAAGGCTGGACAGGGCAAGATGGGTGAAGCACTTGCAAAGCTTGCAGAAGAAGATCCTACATTCCGTGCTCATACAGATCAGGAGACAGGCCAGACCATTATCGCAGGTATGGGCGAGCTCCATCTGGAGATCATCGTAGACAGACTGCTTCGTGAGTTCAAGGTAGAGGCAAATGTTGGTGCTCCTCAGGTTGCTTATAAAGAAACATTCACCAAGTCTGTTGATGTTGATTCCAAGTATGCAAAACAGTCAGGTGGACGTGGACAGTACGGTCACTGTAAGGTTCGCTTTGAGCCTATGGATGCCAATGGCGAGGAACTCTTCAAGTTCGAGTCACAGGTTGTCGGTGGTGCGATTCCGAAGGAATACATCCCTGCAGTCGGTGAGGGTATTGAAGAAGCAGCAAAGGCAGGTATCCTCGGTGGATTCCCTGTACTTGGTATTCATGCAGTTGTATATGATGGTTCTTACCATGAGGTCGATTCCAGTGAAATGGCATTCCATATTGCCGGTTCCTTAGCATTTAAGGACGCCATGGCAAAGGGTGCACCTGTTCTGCTTGAGCCGATCATGAAGGTTGAGGTTACGATGCCTGAGGAATATATGGGTGATGTAATCGGAGACATCAACTCTCGCCGTGGACGTATCGAAGGTATGGACGATATCGGCGGAGGCAAGCTGGTAAAGGGCTATGTACCGCTTTCAGAGATGTTTGGTTACTCTACAGACCTGCGTTCCAAGACACAGGGTCGTGGTAACTACTCCATGTTCTTTGAGAAGTACGAGCCGGTACCGAAGTCGGTACAGGAAAAGGTACTTGCAGCAAGAGCAAAATAAGCAAAATGGTACTTGAAAATATCGGCACTATGAAATATAATCATAAATAGCCGAGTAAACTTGGAAATGATAACTAATAAAGTAAAGCGTATGAACGCGTAAATAAAAGGAGGACTTTAGAAATGGCTAAAGCTAAATTTGAAAGAACCAAACCCCATTGTAACATCGGAACCATCGGTCACGTAGATCATGGTAAAACAACCTTAACAGCAGCTATCACAAAGACACTGAGCCAGAGAGTAGAAGGCAATGCAGCAGTTGATTTCGCTAATATCGATAAAGCTCCGGAAGAGAGAGAGCGTGGTATTACTATTTCTACAGCTCACGTTGAGTATTCAACAGACAAGAGACATTACGCACACGTTGACTGCCCGGGCCATGCTGATTATGTAAAGAACATGATCACAGGTGCTGCACAGATGGATGGTGCTATCCTCGTTGTTGCTGCTACTGATGGTGTTATGGCACAGACAAAGGAGCATATCCTTCTGTCACGTCAGGTAGGTGTACCTTATATCGTAGTATTCATGAACAAATGTGATATGGTTGATGATGCAGAGCTTCTTGAGCTCGTTGAGATGGAAATCAGAGACCTGTTATCAGAATATGACTTCCCGGGAGATGACACACCTGTTATCCAGGGTTCAGCTCTTAAGGCTCTTGAAGATCCTTCAGGAGAGTGGGGAGACAAGATCATGGAACTTATGGATGCTGTTGATTCATGGATTCCTGATCCTCAGAGAGATACAGATAAGCCGTTCATCATGCCTGTAGAGGATGTATTCTCAATCACAGGTCGTGGAACAGTTGCAACTGGTAGAGTAGAAGCTGGTACACTTCACATTTCTGATGAAGTTGAAATCGTTGGTATCAAGGAAGAGACACGTAAGGTTGTCGTTACTGGTATCGAGATGTTCCGTAAGTTACTGGATGAGGCTCAGGCTGGTGATAACATCGGTGCACTGCTTCGTGGTGTTAACCGTGATGAGATTGAAAGAGGACAGGTTCTTGCTAAACCCGGTTCAATCACATGCCACACAAAGTTCACAGCTCAGGTTTATGTATTAACAAAAGATGAAGGTGGACGTCATACTCCTTTCTTCAACAACTACAGACCTCAGTTCTACTTCAGAACAACAGACGTAACAGGTGTTTGTAACCTTCCTGCAGGTACAGAAATGTGCATGCCTGGTGATAACATCGAAATGACAATCGAACTGATTCACCCGATCGCTATGGATCAGGGTCTTACATTCGCTATTCGTGAAGGCGGACGTACAGTAGGATCAGGCCGTGTTGCTAAGATCATCGAGTAATATCGAATCAATACAGTAAAATCAAGGCTCTCAGGGATTTCCCTGAGAGTCTTTTTTCTAAAACACAGCTAAATAAACCAGTAAAATGTATCGCTTTACTTAAGAAAATGCTGATCGAAAAAAATCCAAGGATGATGTCAGCAGATAAAGGTTGGCCGGATATTCAAAGGAGACAAGAAGCGGATGAAATATATGGTGGTGGATGATGAACCATTTGCATTAGAGGATCTGGAGGAAACACTAAAGGAGGCGGCTCCTGACTGTACGCTTTATAGTTTTACATTCTCCTCAAAGGCACTGGATCATGCAAGGACGGAAAAGATTGATGTGGCATTTCTGGATATTGAGATGGGAAGTGTGAACGGACTTGTACTTGCCAAACAGCTAAAGGATATACAGCCTGATATCCATATTATATTTGTAACAGGCTATGAGCAGTATGCTCTGGCGGCTATTCGTATGCATGCCACAGGGTATCTGACCAAACCGGCAACTGTGGAGGATATCAGAAGAGAACTGACTTTCCTGTATGGAGAGACTCCAAAAGAGAAGCAGACCATTCGCGTGCAGACCTTTGGTGGTTTTGCTGTATTTGTGAATGAAGAACCGGTCATTTTTTCAAGGGCGAAGTCTAAGGAGCTTCTGGCATATCTGGTGGACAGACGGGGCGGAGCAGTGACCACAGCAGGAGCATGTCTCATTCTGTGGGAAGACCAGCTCTATGACCGTAAGCTTGTACAATACTTTCAGACGATAGTGTATGAATTGCGTCAGTCCCTACGAGATGCTGGAATAGAAGACATTTTGATTCGCAGTCGTAACAGTCTTGCCATCAATACATCAAAGATTGTATGCGACAGCTATCAATTTATGGAAGGCGTTCCCAGCGCAGTCAACAGTTACCGCAATGACTATCTCCTGGATTATAGCTGGTCAGAGTTTTCCATTGCCAATCTGGAAAAATAAAGATAACCAGAATAAACTGAATAAATTTTTGCTAAAAACTGATGAAAAAACCGATGAAAAAAGGTCAATTAGAAAAGTAAAGTCCACATCCTTAAAGTAATTTCTACTTTG
>JAUNSO010000124.1 GCA_030539165.1 bacterium | reverse complement strand
CATCACACGATCTTGACATGATATGGGACTGCTGTGAACGAACCATTCTGCTGTCTGAGGGAAAGGTTGCGGCAGACGGCAGGACAGAGGATATCCTGTCAGATGAGGGACTATTGGAGCAAAACGGATTGGAGCTTCCGTTGTCACTATACAAAAGAGGAGGAACGAAACATGAAGGAAATTAAGACAGTCGCATTAATAGGGCTTGGTGGAATCGGAGGGTATCTGGCTTCGAATCTGCAGAAGGTAACCGGAAAAGAGAATCTTAGAATCATAGCAGGCGGGGCAAGAAAGGAACGTATCGAGAAAAACGGGCTGATTGTAAATGGAGAGCCTGTGTCGTTCCACGTAGTTGCACCGGAGGAAGAGACAGGGTATGCAGACCTTGTCATTATTATCACGAAGTCGCTTGGCTTACGTGAAGCCGTATTACAGGTAAAGAATCAGGTGGGACCGGATACTATTATCATGTCACCGCTCAATGGAATTGAGAGCGAAGACATTGTAGCCGAGGTATACGGATATGAGCGGATTTTATACTCGCTTGCCAGAGTCAGTGTGACTGTGACAAATCAAAATGAACTGCACTTTAATCCCGGCTTTGCCCATATGGAATTCGGCGAGAAGACGAATGAAACGTATTCAGAGCGTGTTTTGGCAGTGAAGACTTTGTTCGAAAGTGCGGGAATCAAATCGGTCATCCAGAAGGATATGATTTTTGCCATCTGGCATAAATTTATGTGTAATGTCGCAGAGAATCAGACAGCTGCCATTTTAGGGATACCGTTTGGCGCATGGCACTGTGACGAGCATGCCAATCATTTGCGCGAAATGGCAATGCGTGAAGTGATTGCAATTGCCAACAAGAAGGGAATCCCACTTGGCGAGCAGGACATGGTCGAACAGGGTGAGAGGCTGAAGAAAATCAATAAGGACGGACGCCCGTCCACTCTGCAGGACATAGAAGCAGGCCGTAAGACTGAGGTCGATATGTTTGCCGGAACGGTCATGAGACTGGGTAAGGAGGTCAGCGTAGAAACACCCGTCAATGAATTTATGTACCATGCGATTAAGGTGTTGGAAGATAAGAATGATGGAGTATTTTGAGTTCCCGACAGGAATATAAAAATCGAAAACGGATGTGTCAACTTTTTAATAAATTGACACATCCGTTTCTTTATGATAGTATAAACAATAACAGAAGAGCAATTCTATATGGTAAATGACTATTTTACTTAGGCAGGTGAAGCTGGTGGATGATAGATTGTGTAAAGAGATTTTTGGCACAGTACGGGAGGCAGAATTACGGGAAATAGCAGAGAAAGCTCGTAAGTACGACTTGATTTACCATAAAGAATACCCGATGAATTTGCGCAATGCGGGCAGAAAAGCGAAATTTAATGAAGACGATGTTATGGTGATGCTGGAGATGCATGAGCAGAAAGAAAGCATTGGACGGATAGCAGCATATTTTAATACGAGCAGACAGACTATTCATAAGTATATTCAAAATCAGCTGCAGTTTGAAACGAATCCGGATGTGGTTTTACGGATGAAATTTATGA
>JAUNSO010000038.1:11122-30298 GCA_030539165.1 bacterium | reverse complement strand
CAGACCCACCAGCAAATCTATATATGTACATTGGGTGTGCATATCTAGTCTCAAAATCATAACTACAGTCACCACAGACCCACCATCAAGTCCATAAATGTGTCAACGGTCAACTCAAGCACTTCACTTGTCCAAAGTACCTTGCATACCATACTGTCTACATATTTAATCACAACCTCATATGCTTCCAGCTTACATTTCCTTGCTTTTGTTCTGGCTCTTCTCAGCTTTTTCCCTTTTTCTTCAAATTTTGCAAAAAAAGAACCCGGTAATATACCAGGTTCTTTTATTATACTCTCACTGCGGAAGAAGGGACTTGAACCCTCACGTCGTTGCCAACACTAGATCCTTAGTCTAGCCTGTCTGCCAATTCCAGCACTTCCGCATATACACCGACATTACGCCAAAGGGCGCAACATCAGCGACTAGAGTATAATAACATCTTACGTTATAAAAATCAATCATAAAATGAACTTTTTCTTAAATTTTTGTGCTTTTTCTTAAATTCTCATTCCGTAAATCCATTCAGACCATACTGGGCCAGCACACCTTCATCTGCAAGTCTCTGACGTAAAGCCATATAGAGCTGAGCATTTGTCAGATTTATGTACGGACTTACATAGAAGATAGAAAGGATCGTACAGGTACAAACACTCAGAAACACCCAGCCGATAAAGGACAGATCCAGTACAAATGCATGCCATTTCTCACCTGTCATCATTTTCTTACTAAGTGCAAATGCAGTCTTGTAATCCATCTCCGGATTCTCCGCCAGCAGATATGGAATCATGCGATATTCATAAGCCTTGATAATTCCAGGAATCACTAACAGTAAAGACCATAACCATTGGAACAGGTCTTTCAGGAAGATTGTCTTCACGATATTCATATATCTTCCGTCTTTGAATCCAAAGCCAAGCAGGCCTACCTTGGGTTGATTTTCAGCTGATCCGCCCATTACAAAGAATCTCTCAGAACCAACTCTTAATACATTTACCAAAAAAATCTGCAATACTGAACTGATCAACGTCACAATTGCTATCACAGCTACCAGTGCTGCCATGATTGCGATTACTGCAGCAACATTAATATCACTGCTTCCCCATGAAAAGATATCCTGAGCAGATCCATTTGACTGAGAAGTGTTCGAGTATCTGTAGCCTGCTGCTCCACCGCCTCCGCTTAAAAGCGCAATGATAAAGCTAACCGCTACTGTTGGCCAATAGTTACGTGATAATGCCGCTTTTGCATTTGTCTTGAGTGTTTTTCTTTCCCACATAATCATTCCCTCATTTCTCTTTTTTATTGTAGTAACCTATCTGATTATCATATTATAACATTTGTCACTCACTCTGTCATGTGACATATGTACTTTCTTTCATACCGCTTGGCATAACAGCTATCCGTTGTACCCCATACAGATCGAAATCTGCCTTGCCGCCTCTTTTACCTCACGTACCAGCATGGGAATCTTTTCATCTGTGATCTGGTCTGTGCTGCCGCTAACTCCAATTGATGCAATTGCCGTTCCGCAATAGTCATAAATCGGCGCGCCGATACAGCGGTGATCCGGAATATGTTCTCCATTATCCATCGCCCAGCCCTGCTTGCGAACCTCTCTTAGATGATTCTTAAAGTCGTACAGATTGACAATGGTTGTATCTGTGAACTTCTGAAATTTGCAGCTATACAGGATTTCATCCAGCTCATCCCCCGGCAGACATGCCATCAGACACTTTCCGATTGAAGAACAGTATGCCGGTGTTTTATAGCCCACCTTGGAACGACTCTTCTGAGTTGGATACAGATCCATTTTTTCTATATATATGATCTCATCTCCATCCAGTGTCCCCAGATGAACCGTCAAATTCAGTTCTGAATACAAGGCGGCCAGAAATGGCTTTGCTTCTGTCTGCAGTTCCAGATGATTGATATGATAACTGGCAAGCTCAATAAATTTAGGTCCCAATGAGTAGCGGCCATCCTTGCGTTTTTGCACATAACCACGGTCGCACATCGACTGAAGCAGACGGAATACGGTTGTCTTGCTCATTTCAGATGCACGCACGAGGTCTGTCAGCGTCATGGGCTGCTGTGCATGTGCCAAAAGCTCCAGTATATCAAATAACCGGTCTATTACACGTACATTCGAATCTTTATCCATATCCAACCTCCTTCTCTCTCCTCTACAATAGGTTGTTTAACTGGAAAAATCAAGTACAATATCAAAAAAATTCCATCAGGTGGAACTGGGGTTTTGCTGAGCGGAATTGTTGCATTGTGGTTTGAATGAAACAGCCTATAATCATAATTGTAACGGAAGGTATGATTAACCATGCAATGTATAGGAGGTAAGAAAGTTATGTTGAAAGCAAATGTAGGTTCCAGTACAAATGAATGCCCGAAGACAGCAGGCAGTGAAGCCGCAAGAGCAGCCAAAATGGGGTTGGCTGATGTGAAAATGGCTTTTGTATATGCAAGCTGTGCTTATGAGATCGCACAGGTAATTGCAGGTGTTAAAGAAGAACTGGCCGGGGTTCCGGTTCTTGGAAACACTTCTTTTACTGGCGTCATTACACCGGAAGGATATGTTGGTGGTGACAAACCATTTGTAGGCATTATGGCATTTTCGGATGCAGATATGTCTGTTGGCATTGCAGCAGTTGAAAAGAACGGCTGTGCAATCGAGCTCGGAGAAAGCCTTGCAAAGAAGGCTATGGCAGCAGCAGGCAAGGATACCGCTCCTGACTATTTCTATATGGCAGCTTCTCCCGCAGAAGAAGAATTTTATTTAAAAGGAATGAGTAAAGTCATCGGACGTGTTCCGTTCTTTGGCGGAAGCGCAGCAGATAACAGCATTGCCGGTGAATGGAAGCTTTATGCAGAGGATGCTGTGTTCGCAGACGGCTGTATTGTAGCTTATTTCTATGGCGGTCCTAAGATGACAAATCTTTTCACAGGTGCCTACAGAGAAACCAATGATTTTGGTGTTATCACAAAGATAGATGGCAACAGAACATTGATGGAGATCGATGGTATTCCTGCGACCAGAAAATATGCTCAGTGGAGAGGCCTTGATCAGGAAGCCGTTACAGGCGGCAACCTGCTGGTAACAACCATCACATCACCGCTTGGTATCAAGGATCGTCTGGGTGACCTGATTGCAATCAGACATCCGATGAATGGAAATGATAATGGTTCCATGGCAATCGGCAACAATCTGGCTGAGAAGACCTGTGTCATCCGTATGGAAGCCAGTGTGGATGAGCTGATCTCATCAACTGGAGAGACCCTGAAAAAGCTCATTGAGAAGATGCCATCCAAACCGCTCGCATTTCATCTGGTTCACTGTGGCGGACGTCGTGCAGGCATCGGCGACAGAATCAATGAAGTTGCAGCCAGCATCAAGGCTGCGGCAGGAGATATTCCCTATATCGTAGAATTTACATTTGGTGAGTATGGCTTTGAAAGCGACAACAACAATACATGCGGAGGCCTGATGTTATCCTTTACAGGCTTTTGCGAATAAGACAGCTACATATAACAGGAGGTAATAACCATGAAAATGATCATTAACGGAAAAGCCGCAGACGCATCGGATAATAAGGTACTCAATGTCATCAATCCCGCTACCGGGGAAATCATTGATACTGTGCCTTCAGCAACCGCCGATGATGTCAATGCAGCAGTGGCTGCGGCAAAAGCAGCACAAAAAATATGGGCAAAGGTTCCGGTCTGTGAAAAGGCAGAAATCATGTTCAAGTTTATCAGTCTTGTAGAAGAAAACAAAGAAGATCTGGCAAGAACGCTTTCGGATGAGACCGGTAAACCGATTACAGAGGCAAGAGGCGAAATCGCCAATATACCGATTTCCTTCAAGGCTTTCTCTGAGAAGGCAAAACATCTCTATGGAGAAGTCGTTCCTGCAGGGCTGGAAGCAGGTCAGGACAAGAATCTGCTCTTTACGCAAAGAGAACCGCTCGGAGTGGTAGCATGTATCATTCCTTTTAACTTCCCGTGCGACCTGTTTGACCAGAAGGTAGCTCCGGCGCTGTTGACCGGTAATGCTGCAATTGTAAAGCCTTCTACAGACAATCCGTTGACATTATGTAAACTAACAAAGTTGATGAATGATGCAGGTGTGACTCCCGGTGCCATGGAGATCATCACCGGACGTGGTTCTGTAACAGGCTCTGCACTTTGCGGACATCCTGACGTACATCTGGTTACATTGACAGGCTCTACTGCTGTCGGTATTGAGACAGCGGTTACATGTGCAAAGAATCTGACACATGTTGCCCTTGAACTTGGTGGAAATGATGCCTTTATCGTCCTTGAGGATGCAGATGTCGATCTGGCTACAGATGAACTGCTGTGGGGACGTATGTACAACACCGGTCAGGTCTGCTGTGCATCCAAGAGATTTCTTGTGCACAGAAGCCGTGTAGAGGAATTTACAAAAAAGGCAATCGAAAAGATCAGTGCGATCAAGCTTGGTATGCCTGCAGATGAGGACACCCGTCTGGGCTGTCTGGTCAGTGAAAAAGCTGCCATCGAAGTAGAGGCGCAGGTACATAAAACAGTGGAACAGGGTGGAAAGATCCTGCTTGGCGGTGAAAGAAACGGTGCATTCTACAAACCGACGGTCATCGGCGATGTTCCAAAGACTGCAGATGTCGCCATCGATATGGAAATCTTCGGACCGGTCGTTCCGATCATAGCATTTGACACAGTTGAGGAAGCCATCGAGATTGCGAATCGTTCTATATTTGGTTTGTGTGGATGTGTCTTCTCAGAGAACATGAAGACAGCATTTAAGGTTGCCAATGCACTGGAATGTGGCGGGGCTGTAATCAATGGTGCCAGCTTCTTCAGAAGCTTTGAGATGCCGTTTGGCGGATATAAACACTCCGGTATCGGTACAGAAGGTGTCATGAGTACCTTTGATGAAATGACAAGAACCAAATCAGTCGTATTAAAGAATATATATTAAGCTATCCTCTATTTCAAGGCACTGTATGGTGAATGGTTTGCAGTGCCTTGAAAGTTATTTATGATTCTAAAAAATAATCAAAAAATAAATCCAACAGAATCTTGACAATTGTATCAAAACCATATACAATAGTCCTTGCGTGATTCAAAAACGCAAATGCAGGAATGGCGGAATTGGCAGACGCGCAGGCTTCAGGTGCCTGTGGTAGCAATACTGTGAGGGTTCAAGTCCCTTTTCCTGCACTGAGTAAAAGAACCCGGTATGATACCGAGTTCTTTTTTATCGTAATAGAGCCACTCTGCTCAGACTGCAGATAGGCATGATTGCATAACTCCTGTTTCGTGCATATCCTCTAAATCAGTTCAAACGTTTCGAGCTCTGCCATATTGGTAAAGATATTTACGATCTCATCTCGCGTAAAATGTGCCGGGATCACGACCTGGCAGCGCAGCTGCATCAGATTCTTGCCCTTACGCACCCAGCGGAACTGATGCATCGTTATCTTGTTCAGTTCCAGTTCCTGCACCAGCTTCTCGTAGATACCCTTGTCATTCTCCACACGAAATTCCACCTGTGCGCGGCTTGGCTGCTTGCAGATCCACATATTTCTATGCAAAAGCAGCTGACTGAGCACTACGATCACTGTTGTCCCGATTCCAAGCGGATACATGCCGGAACCGATTGCCATGCCAATACCGATTGTCACCCAGATACCGGCTGCTGTCGTAATGCCACTGACCGAGCCCTGCTTGCCTGTGAAAATCAAGCCGCCGCCCAGAATGCCGACACCGGTAATAATCCCCGCTGCCACACGGGAGACATCACAGGAAAGCCCTTCGATACTCATCACATCCACAAACCCGTATTTTGAAATCAGCATCATCAATGCTGCCGCTAATGAAATCATCATATGTGTCTTAATTCCCGCCACCTTAGTCCGCTGCTGCCGCTCGATTCCGATTGCTGCACCGCACAGACATGCAAGACCGATTCTCGCAAAATAAAGCAGCTGGGTATCCATGTATGCATTCAATGTAATATTCATACTCTCATTCCTCCTTCATGCCATTTTCCGTCAAATCATACGGGGAGGATCCTGTCTTGCTATGAATCCTCCCCGTCATCCTGCTTTCTATAACACCTTTCCTGCAGGAATATCCACTTGATCGATCACTTCTGCTTTCCTGTACATCACAGAGCAGATCAGCTACAACACATGTACATCCGAAGCCTCAAATCTCACATAAGCTGTATCACCTACTTGATAGATCTTTTTCTGTTTGGGATTGAATTCTGTTATTTTCACTACAATATTGCCGACTGTTACATGATAATTCTGATAAGAGCCCATAAAGCAGCTCAGAAGTACTTTACATTCCAGCTGTCCGCTGTCACCCAGAGTCGCAGCCTCCGGACGCAGTACCAGGGTTGCCTCACTGCCTTCGCCAAACTTCTCAATATCAATCACATCCACCTTACATCCATTGATATCCATCACACCCTGACTGCCGTTCTTGCTCTCGATCCTGCCCTTCAGGAAATTTGCCTCACCGATAAAATCAGCTACAAATTCGCTGTTTGGATGATAATAAATCTGCTGTGGAGAACCAATCTGTGCCACGACACCCTTATTCATAATGATAATCTGATCAGACAGCGCCATTGCCTCGCTCTGGTCATGTGTGACATAGACTGCCGTGATTCCGACTCTCTGCTGGATATTTCTAATCTCAGTACGCATAGAAACACGCAGCTTCGCATCCAGATTGGACAGCGGTTCATCAAACAGCAGTACACTGGGTTCTACAACAAGTGCTCTGGCCAGTGCCACTCTCTGCTGCTGACCTCCGGACAACTGGTTTGTCATACGTCCCTCCATACCGGTCAGCTCTACAAGATCCAGTATATTCATGACCTTTTTATGAATGTCCTCTTTATCCATTTTACGCAGCTTCAGCCCATATGCGACATTGTCATATACATTATAGTGTGGAAATAACGCATAGCTCTGGAAAACCATTGCCGTGTCTCTTTTATTCGGCGTCAGTTCATTGATTGCCTGGTCACCAAGATAAATTTCGCCCTCATCCGGACTCTCAAATCCTGCAATCATTCTGAGTGTTGTCGTCTTGCCGCAGCCGGATGGTCCGAGCAGGGTCACAAAACTGCCCGGCTCAATCACAATATTGGCATCGTCCACTGCCTTAAAATCCTTCCCCGTCTTGGGATCCTGATATATCTTTGAAATATGCTCTAAGCGAATTCCTTTTGATTCTGCTAACATATTAGACCTCCTTTATCTTTCTGCTCGTTCCGAAGAACTTGATAAACAGATTCATGATGAGTACCGATGCATATACAATTGCAATCAAAATGGTTGCATACGCACATGCGACTCCGTAATAACCCTTTTCAGCAAATTCATTGATCTGGCATGTAATCAGCAAAAACTGCGGTGTTACCAGCAGAATGATTGCACTGATTGCCGTAATGCTTCTGACAAAGGACGTCACCAGTCCGCTGAAGAACGAATCCTTAATCAACGGCAGCGTAACACTGGTAAATACCTTGCCGCTTCCTGCCCCGAGGTCATATGCTGACTCCTCAATGGATTTATCAATCTGTCTGAGTGCCGAGATACCGCTTCTTGTACCGACCGGAAGACTTCGTATGATAAATACGATAATCAGAATCAGTCCCGTTCCGTAGAGTCCACTCATAATACCTGAATGAAACAGTCCATTTGCATAGCCTCTGATATATCCGATTCCCAGAACCGTTCCGGGCACTGCCATTGCCAGCATGGAAACAAATTCAATAAATGCCTTCGACTTAAATTTCTTTTTCACAACCAGATACGAAATCACCATTGATAAAAGTGCCGTAATCGGAGCCGCTATAATGGACAGGATAAAGGAATCGCGAAAGGCCTTCAGACCACTGTATTTGAACAGATAGTCAAACCATTTGAACGTCAGGCTGTAATCTCTGCCCCAGAGCTTGAACAGTGCTCCGAACGGAATCATCACATACATCATTATGACAAATACAGTGATCACAGAACAGATAATTGTTAACGGAATCCGGACAGGCTTATCCTGAATCAGCATTCTGGCACGGGATGCCTTGCCGGTCAGAGTTGCTGCCGTCTTGCGCTCCAGATAATACTTCTGGATGAAAAAGAGTACCAGTGTCATGGATAACAGTACAACAGACATCGCTGCTGCTCCTGTAGAATCATAGGAGCCTGTTACCTGCAGATAAATGGTCGTAGCCAGTGTATCATAATCACCACCGATCAACATCGGATTTGCGAAATCTGCAACTGACTCAATAAATGTTACTAAAAATGCGTTGCCGAGTCCCGGCAATAATAACGGCAGAGTCACAGTGGTGAAAACTTTCATTCTTGATGCCCCGATATCTCTTGAGGCTTCCTCCAGTGAAGGATCAATGTTTTTCAATAATCCCTTTAGCATCAGATAACATACCGGGAAAAATGTCAGTGTCTGTACGACAACAATTCCCTTTAAGCCATATACATTAGAATCATAAATATGCAGTAAAGATCTTGTCAGAATGCCGCTTCGTCCGAACAGCATAATCGTTGATAAGGATAATACAAACGGCGGTGAAACAACCGGTAATAAAGAAACCACATTGAATAATTTAGTAATCACCTTGCTTTTAACATCTACATAGACATCCACATAGGCAAATAACAGGCCGATCACGGTTGACAGGATTCCTGTCATAAAACCAAGTACCACTGTGTTGGAAAAAGCCGTGCGGAACCGCTCCATACTCAGTACGCGTTTAAAGACCTCAAGTGTAAACGTACCCTCCGTATAGACACTGTCAATGAGAAGAACAAACAAGGGATATACGATGAACAACGCCAGAAAGACTAACAGGATGATAATCATACCCATCATAACCGGGTCTGACCAGAGCTTCTTTCTGTCAAGACTTGCGCTTTTACTTTTTGCTGCCATTGTAATTCCCCCTTTCTCGTTAGATAACCTTCTTTATCATTTGAGGGGATGGTAAGGTTACCATCCCCTCAGCCTGTAACTTCTGTATGAAATCCTATTCTGTCAGGAATCTGCTTGTATCTGCATCCTCTGAAGAACCATTTGTAACTGCCTTGAAGAAGTCTTCTACATAAGTTGCTGTATTTGCCTTAGCATCATCAAAGTCATAGTCAATGACGTTATCCGGATCCAGTCCGAACTGTGTAGCCTCTTCCGGCTGTGTAGCGTTATCTAATACTAAGAACTGATAAGACTCATTTTCCTTTGCAATGTCAACACAATCAGGTGACAGTGCATATTCAATCCAAAGCTTTGCTGCGTTCGGATGCTTGCATCCCTTGAAGATTGCTGTAGCACCGATTTCAAAGCTTGTGCCTGATGAAGGGATAATCAGGTTGATGTTATCATAGCCTGCAAGGATCTGTGTAATACCATCATGTAAGAAGCCAACTGCGATTACACATTCTCCGGGGCCTACCATCTTAGATGGGCCTGAACCACTCTTCGTATACTGATAGATGTTCTTGTCAAGGTTCTTGAAGTACTCCATAGCTTCGTCATGACCCTTCATCTGAACCATTGTGTTAATGATTAACTTGGCTGTACCTGCTGTAGACGGGTTAGACATACCAATCAGTCCTTCATAATCCGGATTCAGAAGATCATCCCAATCCTTAGGTGCCTCAAGTCCGAGACGGTCTAACTCTTCCTGATTGACCATGAATCCAAGGATTCCCTTGTAGATACCATACCAGTTGCCATCCTTATCCTGATAGTCAGGGGAGATCAGATGAGAAGCATTCTCTGCTGCATACGGCTCTAATAAGCCTGCGGTAACTGCTTCATTGTACGGATCTGTTGTGCCGCCGAACCATACATCTGCTGACGGGCTGCCTGCTTCCTCTTCAATCTTGGTATATACCTCGCCGGTAGAGAGACGCTGGTAATCAACCTTGATACCATAAAGCTCCTGGAATTTCTGGCAGGCTGCTGAAAGATATGCTTCCTCACATGAACCATATACCGTTAAAGTTCCTTCTGCCTTGGCTGCCTCGATGAGTGCATCCATACCCTCTGCTGCCGGTGCCTCTGCTGCATCTGCTGCAGGCTCCTCGGCTGCGGGTTCTTCTGCTGCTTCTGCTGCAGGTTCCTCTGCTGCCGGTGCTGCTTCTGCAGCCGGTTTGCTGCCGCAGGCAACAAATGAAAGTGTCATGGCTGCAACCAGTAATGTTGCTAATAATTTCTTTTTCATGTTTTTTCCTCCTATAGAATATGTATAGCTCTTTGCTATGAAGATAGTATAGAAAATTTCCTCTGGAAAGTATACTGGACAAAACAAAGATACTTATTAAAATTCTGACTTTTTTCACAACAGAATTCTAATAAGTATCTGATTCCTATACAAAATGTACAACAAATCTAGCGGTGACGATCCTGATACTCGGAAGGTGTCACCTCCACATGCTTCTTGAAGATCATGCCAAAATATGTGATGTCACGATAGCCTACCATCTCAGCGACCTCATATACCTTGTATGTATAGTCCTTCAGCAAATTCTTTGCTGCACGGATTCTGCAGTTCGTCACATATGCCATCACTGTAAAATTTGTTTCTTTACGAAACAGATGACTCAGATGTCCTTCACTGATCCGCAGATGCTCAGCAACTGCCTTCACCGAGAGCTCCGGATTGGCATAATTGTCATCAATGTACGCAATGGCATCCTCGATATATTTGCTCTTGTCACCTTTTTTCAGCTGCAGCTCCGGATTCTTTTCCTTTTCTGCCTCTCGACGTTTCTGGGTCTTCTCCAGCAGGGTGCGTATCGTCTCTTCCAGCTGTCCGTCCTTGAACGGCTTTAGCAAATAGTCAACCGTATTCAGTCTGATGGCCTGCTGTGCATAAACAAAATCATCATAGGCTGTCAGGAAAATGACATACGGCATGATATCCTCATCCCTGAGTCTCTCCATCATCTCAAGTCCTGTCATCTTCGGCATCTTAATATCCGTGATCACAAGATCAGGAGAATACTTCTTGATTATCTCATAGCCATCTTCTCCGTTATCCGCTTCGCCCACAACCACACAGTCCATGAGTGACCATTCCGTTTCCATGACGATTCCCTGTCTGACCAGTCTCTCATCCTCTACTACCACAACCTTATACATGATTCTATGCCCTCCGTATCGGAATTTTTACTGCAATGATGGTACCGCCTTCCTCACGCAATGTCACATGCATTCCATATGCCTCTCCATAGTTCAGCTTTATAATGGCATTGACATTATAAAAACCAATATTTCCATGATCATTGCTTTCCGGTTTTATATTCTCATTAAGTTTACATAACATTTCATCATTCATACCGATGCCATCATCCTGCACGGTAATCAAAAGTTCCCCATCCTCCTGTGCTGCCTGCACAATGATAATGCCTTTTTCCCTTCCATCAAATCCGTGGATAATCGAGTTTTCAACAAGTGGCTGCAGGATCAGCTTTGGAACCTCACAGTCCGCCAGTCCGTCCGGCAGATCTACGATAAATTCAAACTTATCCTCAAACCGAATTTTCTGAATCTCCACATAGGCTTCGAGCAGATTCATCTCTTCAGCAAGCGTTATGAATTGTCCTGCAGAAATGCTCATGCGCAGGATCTGTGCCATACCGGAGGACAGCGTCGCCACCTCTGGAACATCATTTGCCTTACCAAGCCATTTCATCGTATCCAGCGTATTATAGAGGAAATGCGGATTCAGCTGTGCCTGCATCATTTTGATATTGGCTTCATTCAGATCCCGCTCCCGCAGAAGCAGCTTCTCCATATTGTCCGTCAGATGCTCCGACATGACATTAAAGCTATCTGACAACTGACCAAACTCATCAGTACCTTCAACATCAATATGCGCATCGAAATGACCTTCTTGAATCTCTCGCAGTGCGCCCTGCATCTTCTGGATCGGGCGATAGAAATAGCTGCTGAAATATTTGGAGAGGATCAGACACAACAGCAAGGTCAGCACCGAGGAAAATAATGCAATGATAAAGATACTGTGACGCATCAGATTCATGGCTGCAGTCGGCTGGCGATAGTAAAGATATAGATTGCAGTCCTCTATATAGGTCATATAATAGGCATAATCAATACCGGTCAGTTCTCTCCTTCCGCTCTCCTCCAGCTGCTTTCGCATAGAACGCAATTCATTCTCATCATACTTTTTTTCTGAACAGTACACCGTTTCCTGAAAATCATCAATGAGATAAAGAATGCCCTGCTTTTCCTTTCCGATGCCTGTCAGCATATCAGCAAAGTGTTCCTTGAGAATCGCCGCTACTATGTATCCGGTTATGTTGCCCTGATCATCTCTGACTGCAGCGGCAACCCGCAGATATTCCTCCCGCTGCTCACCATCATAAATTCTTGCATTACGTGTGACATGGTCTGCAGAGTTTGCGCCTACCTCATAAAGAACACCCCAGTCAAGCGGCAGCTTCTCCTTGATATATCTGTTCTTAACAATCGACGTTTCCAGATTTCCCTCCGCGTCATAAATTGCATAATTTGCATACTTACCATACTTGCCTGTTATAGAATACAGTTCACGATAGACTTTGGAATCCGAATCGCTGTCATCCTGCTCCAGTCCTTCTTTGACAGTGGCATTACGGCTCAGTTGTCCGACTGCGTCATAGATATCAGAAAATCCTCTCACCACAGCCTCCGTTGAGGAGGTCATGAGAACATCTGCCTCTTCCTGCAGATTATCACGAAATGTCAGATTAAATACATGCAGCATCAGCAAATAGCCGATGACCATCGGCACAATCGCAATCAGCAGCGAACCTGTAAATATCTTTTTCCGCACAGAACTGTTATGAAATGTTTCCCTCAGCCACTGCAGCCATTTCATCTGTCTCTCACCCCGTTACACATATATTCCACTATTGTCTGCATTCAAACAGCAGCGTTCCATCAAAATCATAGATATGATCTGCGAGCAGCTGCAGCTTGAGGATCTGCAGCTGGGGAAAAGCTTCTCTCTCTCGCTTCCCGATATAGATATAGTCGATTCCATACTGCTGTATCAGTGCTTCTGTCTGTACTGCATCAGTACCCTCATAGATTTCCCTGATTTCATTGATTCTCACGTCCAGATCCTCTGCGCTCAGATTTCTCCAGAGCATCTGATGTGTCCACCAGCCCTGCAGCGTTTGTCTGCCGGTTGCCATGGAGATACGATCCCCCTCAGAATAGCTCAGTGCATTTGCCTCCAGGACAATATCATCGGCTGATGTATTCTCATCAATCCATTGTATCGCCGCATACTCCCCGGCATCCTGCTCTCGTATATAGGCCAGTCCATCCAGTGTGCCTGCATTTTTCCCAGTAAAATAAACCTCATGAATCGCAAAATAAGGGTAGCAAAATGGCGGAATCAGCAGCATCAGCATCAAGATACCACTGATCACACGCTTGCGTACAGAAATGCCTTCCCTGCACAGGATTCTGACTGCTATATAGCCTGTCACCAGACCGAACAAAATAAAGGCTTCATAGGTAAACTTAAACATGGTATTGCATCGTGGCGCACTTGCGTATATATCCTTGATATAGAGAATCTCTGGTGATACGATCAGTCCAACGGCGCATACGCATAATATCATCGTGATGATATCTGCTTCTCCAACATCCCATTTTCTGCGTACACAGTAAACCAGAAAGAAAGAAACCCATACAACAGGGATCCCCCACAGAACAAGATACTCAAAGACCGGTGAATGATCCTGTGCCAGCGCCAGACCGACATTGATTTTTTGAAATGTAAGACTAAACGGCAGCATGACCAGCTTGCCGATCAGATACAGACAGGCCGTCTGCCATAATGCGGTCAGATACAGCCTTGGTTCTTTCCATGAACCGTATTGCTTCCATGCCAGATAAACTGCAAAAAAAGCAAACACAACCATATAGATTGCGAAATCCCAGTAATTTGTCATCCCCATGATGCCAAGCACAAAACCGCAAAGCAGCAGCACAGGAGATATCCCGACCCGCTTCCACGGGTTATCCTGAACAGATAAAACTGCCACGATCAGCAATGCAAGAAGCAGCAGTACAAACATGATGTCCACAACATGGGCATGCAGATCTGACAATACAAATGAATAGAGCGGGAACTCTGTAATCGTCTCGTCCTGACTGCCCTCAAAGCAATGGATATATCTGGTTGCATCCGGATACCAGTACCGGTCAATTTCATGTGGATAGGTATAATGCATGAAACCAAGCTTTGTGAAAAGCGGAAAGATCATTCCGTATAAAAATGAATGGGCATTGCCGGATATTCCTGTCACCAGTGCAGACAGGATGCCGCCTGCTGCAGCCATCCAGGTCTTCATACCCTGTTTCATATGCAGAAGTTGATACACAACAGAAAATGACAATACAAGTGTCATTGCAAACAGAGTTGCCATCATAAGATTGTATCCGACCGCTGAGTCTGTTCCCGTTAATTTGCATAGAAATGCCGTCACATACTGCCCGTAATAGTAATAGTTAATGGCAGAGCCGGCATACCACATATCCGGAGCCGGCAGATAATCCGCATTCAGGATACTTTTGACAAAGCCATGATCCATAAACATTTCCGTATGGTTCAGTGCCGGTGTCCTGCTGCGCAGATATGCCCACAAAAACAAAGCAAGTGTAAATACTGCCTCTTCAAGCACTGCATGCATCCAAAAAGAGCGATCCTTTAATACATTGCCAAAGCGAACAGCCGCCTTTTTGGAAATGAGCAGCCAGATACACTCCGCGATCCAGAGCAGTCCCACCATCATCAGTATCGTAAACAGTCCAAACGGCATCAGCCGTGTCGCTGCCATCACAAATACAAGGTATGATGTTATGATCAGACCCATAACCTTGGCAAATATATACCCTCTATCCTTTAATTTTGAAAACACCAGCACACAGATCGGCAGCATGATCAGTCCGATTGCAAACAATCCCAGCCACCAGATCAGTGTTTCCAGCAGGATGGTTCCCATATCCTGTATCCTCCGTCTTTATTTACGGTTTGCAGGCTCTATTGCGATTGTCTTTCCTTTTATTTTAACATTTTTCATAGCCTGCAGCACTTCTTTTGTATATTCACGCGGCACTTCTACAAATGTATAGCTGTCAAACATGTCAATGGCTCCGATCAGATTTCCCGGTATACCACTCTCTCCTGCAATGGCTCCGACGATGTTGGAAGCACGTACTCCCTGCTTTTTACCGATGTTCATGAACAGTCTGACCATGCCCTCTTCGGCACCTGTATCGCCATAATCATCAGTGCTTTCCTTTGCAACCACATTTTCTTCGTCTCCGAGATACATCTTCAAAAAGGCGGCTGCCAGATCCATGGAGGTATAGTCATTTTCATTGACATGCTGCTCGACCAGATTCAGCATATCGGTCAGATGACCTTCCTCGATCACTGCCTCAATATCCTGAAATACATGTTCGATTTTCGTGTTGCGGATATCATTGGCTGACGGAATCGGCTTTGCCTTGATCTTCGTCTTGCAAAAACGCTCGATATCCTTGAGCTTATACACTTCCTTGCCCGACACAAATGTCAATGCAAGCCCTGTTTTACCTGCACGTCCGGTCCTGCCGATTCGATGTACATAATACTCGTCATCCTGCGGCAGATCATAATTAAATACAATATCGACATCATCTACGTCGATGCCTCGCGCTGCCACATCTGTTGCAACCAGGATCTCTGTCTTGCCGTTTCGGAAGCTGTTCATGACACGGTCTCTCTGCTTTTGTACGAGATCACCGTGCAGTCCCTCTGCAAAGTATCCACGTCCCTTGAGCATCTCTGTCAGCTCATCCACCTTGCGCTTTGTGTTACAAAATACAACCGAAAGCTGTGGATTGTAAATATCAATCAGTCTGGACAATACCTCATCCTTACTCTTTGGCTTCACATCAAAGTAATACTGCTCTATATTGGAAACTGTCAGTTCCTTGCGTACCACCTTGATCGTCTCAGCATTTTTCTGATGCTTCTTTGCAATCTCCACGATTGGTCTCGGCATCGTTGCTGAGAAAAGAACTGTCTGGCGTTCACCGGGTACATCCGTCAGGATCGTCTCGATGTCATCACGAAAGCCCATATTCAGCATCTCATCAGCCTCATCCAATACAACGATCTTTACACCGCCGAATTTTACTGTTTTACGTCTCATATGATCCATCACACGTCCCGGAGTGCCGACTACGATCTGGACTCCCGTTTTGAGTGACTTGATCTGCTTCACAATCTCCTGTCCACCGTAAATTGGCAATACCTTCACGCCATGCATGAATTTTGCCAGATTTCTGATCTCATCTGCTACCTGGATGGCAAGCTCTCTCGTCGGACACAGTACAATGGCCTGCACGGCTTTATCCTTTGCATTGACCATCTCCAGCATCGGTATGCCAAATGCTGCCGTCTTGCCGGTACCGGTCTGTGCCTGTCCTATGATGTCTCTTCCTTCCATGACTGCCGGAATTGCCTTTGCCTGGATCGGCGACATTTCCTCAAATCCCATTTCCTTTACTGCACGCAGGATCCTGTCATCTAACGGCAGTGCCTCCTCTGCTCCGGCTCTTACTACACTTAATTCTTCAAATCTCATTCTATTCTCCTATTTGGCGCAGATATCATCCCGATTATCAAAAAAAGCCCTAACCGATAGTATTATCTTTGTTCTATCAGGCTAAAGCTCCTTAAATACATCTATCAAACAATATATTCCACTGTCATTTTCAATGCGACCCAACTAATACCTGCTATTCATCTGCAACGTTGACATCATATCACATTTACGGGATGATGGCAAATATTAATCATCACATTAAAAGCATAGATTTCCGATGAGGTACAGTACCGCAATGTGCACAGGATAAAAAATATAGAAGAAATACTTCATTTTCGGTCCACGTTTTCCATTATAAGCCAGCATAAAGGGCAATGCAAATACCTGCATCCACTGATAGTGATGCCACATCAGGCTTTCATAAGTAAAACCCGGTGCACTCTGTAAAATGAAAAAAGCAGAGAACAAAATATAGGTAACTGACAATTTCCACTTACTTTCCTTCATGAAGTAAAGTGTAACTCCCATTACGATAAAGAAAAAACTTCCCTCGCACCATATGACATTCGGCAGGACTGCTGCTATAAAGGAGGTGGTGCCCCACACCCCCATCTGTCCGAAGGTTTCTCTGCTCAGTATACAGAAAGCAATCGAAATGACTTGAAGAAGCAGGAAAGCCATCAGCCATTTCCAGCCTTCTTTTCGTGCGTTTTGAAACAATTCAATGATATGAATGATCACTCCGGTCAAAAGCAGGGGGATCATGATATTATTTGAAATATATACATAGGGACTCGCAATTACATTGTTGAGAATGATATTCATAACAGCCATCGCTACACCCACGAGATACAATCGTTTAAAATACTGTATTCTGTCATGTGTATAATGCAGACTCCACAGCACACAAATCAAAAAGACCGGATAAGAGAGTCTGCCGATATAGTGCAGCACAATGCTCGTACCCGGTATAAATTCTGCAATATGATCTGTCAGCATCAGAGCCAATGCAATCAGCTTTAAAATTGTTGAAGACACGATTGTTTCCTTCCTTCGGAAATCATTTTCCTTTTATATGAACTGCTCTGATTCGTCTCTATGCGATTCCGTTCAGCTCCTGATACAGAGACTTTGCATAGGAGTCCGTCATGCCGCAGATAGAATCCGTCACAAGCAGTAAACGTAAATATAACTTTTCTGTATCATTCTTATCTTTGGAATAGATTTTATAAATTGTTTTGTAATTCTCCGATATCAAGGAAATCAATTTTTTCTGTACATCATTCAGATCTGTTTCTGTATCATAATAAATGACCGCATCTACAAACCGTTCCAGCAGAAACCGGAATACACTGTCTGCCGCTATCTCCAGCTTTAGAATCGGCTTTGATATAAAAGCATAACGATAAGCGACATCACCAAGCACATCCATCATCAGCTTCACATCAGTGCCCGCAAAGAGATCCTTTGCATATGTTCCTTCCATAATCTCATGATAATGCTCCTTGAAGGCTCCGGTCGCACATTGGATCATCCTTCCCTGTATCCTTACGATCCAGTTCTGAAGCGCATAAATCTCAGGATTGTCAATACGACGCTCTAACGCTTTATCATAACGCTTCTGAAGATCCTCCACCATCTGTGAATAGGCGGCTTCTGCTACATCCGCTTTTTTTTCGTTCAGCTCCCACAGAAACTTTTCAAAAGAAAGACAGCCCTTTTTATAAGCATCCTCAATATCTGCAGTCTTGTAGGCAATATCATCCGCAGCCTCCAGCAGAAATGTCAGTGGATGGCGGCAGCCTCTGGTACCGGTCGATTCCTCTATGTCATTGAACACATCCCGGTCTGCATAGTAATATCCCATCTTCTTGTATGTAATCTGTCCGGACTGCCTGCCTTGTCCAGACTGGCTTTTGGGATCGACAATCTGGTTGGATGCAATCGGATACTTGATGATCGTTCCAAGCAGTCCCTTTGTCAGATTCATACCATGCTCGTCTACCAGATAGTGCAGCTTCGTTACGACACGTAACGCCTGTGTATTGCCCTCAAAATGATAAAAATCCTCTCTCATCTGCTCCGTCAGGATTTCGGAAACAGGTTTCCCATTGTATTGTATGAGCGAAAGATTTTTCCGAAACCACTCTCTGATTGCTGTCTCACCAAAATGTCCGAACGGAGGATTGCCGATGTCATGTAAGAGCCCTGCACACTGCAGAATATCACAAACATCCTGCTTGTAAGACGGCAGAAAGCTCTCATCCATTTTATCCTTCAGCAGCATCTCCGATATATTCTGTCCCAGCGACTTTGCAAAGGAAGACACCTCCAGAGAATGCGTCAGTCTGGTTCGGATAAAGTCACTGCGATCCAGTGGAAATACCTGTGTCTTATCCTGCAGACGACGAAAGGATGCGCTGCCGATAATCCTGTGATAATCTTTTTCAAATTCTGTTCTCAAATCACTTGAATTCGGATTCGGACGTGGGTTTCTCTCCCT
>JAUNSO010000038.1:2472-11022 GCA_030539165.1 bacterium | reverse complement strand
CGAGAACTCTCCCTTAATTAGTATAGTTATCAAAGTATCCCTGGATGTATACGACCGGTGTTCCTTTATCTCCGGAGCCACTTGTCAGGTCACACAGTGAACCGATCAGATCTGTCAGCTGTCTGGGCGTCGTTCCCTGTGATGCCATCTTGCCGACCAGATTGCCGTCCTTGTTTCTGATGCTCTCTGAGATTGCTTCCTTGAGTGCATCTCCCGACAGATCCTTGAAATCGTTGTCTGCAAGATATTTTAACTTCAACTCGTTCGGCGTACCCTCCAGTCCCTCAGTAAATGCAGGTGATACACACGGATCAGCCAGTTCCCATATCTTACCCACAGGATCCTTAAACGCTCCGTCACCATATACCATGACCTCTACGCGTTTGCCTGTCAGCTGTCTGAATCTTGCCTGAATATCCGCAACCAGCATCGAGCAGTCACGTGGAAACAGCTTGATAGAGCTCTCGGTAGACTTGTTTGAGCCGAGCAGTCCGTAGGCTTCGTTGCATCCACTTCCGTCTACCGGTGTATTGAGGATGTCGTCCAGTCCGCACACCCTTTCAGCTCCTGCCGCCAGCAGCAGTCTCTTGGTACGTGCACGTGTATGGATATCACAGTTCAGTACATTCTTTGTATAATCCAGTATGCTTGTAGCTTTATTGGAGAAAATAATTTCCACATCAGCACCTGTATCCTGAATCAGGTCAGAATAATATTCTACGTAATCAACACCCGTAAACGGATGCTTGTTGTATCCGAATAACTCTCTGTATTTTTCAAGTGTCAGCACATCGCTGTAAGGATTGACACCTGCCGCATCCAGCTGATCGATGGAAACCAGTTCATTTCCAACCTCATCACTCGGATAGCTCAGCATCAATACGACTTTCTTTGCTCCCATAGCAATGCCCTTCAGACAGATTGCAAATCTGTTTCTTGATAGAATCGGAAATATGACTCCGATCGTCTCTCCGCCCAGCTTTGCTCTTACATCAGCTGCAATTGCCTCTATACCCGCATAATTTCCCTGTGAACGGGCTACGATCGATTCTGTGATTGCAACAATATCTCTGTCACGCACCTCAAATCCATCACTTTCACTTGCTTCCATCACACATTCTGTAACGATATCTACCAGGTCATCTCCCTCTCGAATGATCGGACAACGAATTCCCCTTGATACCGTTCCTACATTTCTTCCCATAACGTAACCGCCTTTCCCTTTATCTTGATAATTATGTAAACCATATGGTGCCACTTCTAAACTGTACTTCTACAGACAGTTCATATTATACATGGTATATATCTCTTTTTCCACCCTTATTTTAGAAAACCCTGCACGATCTGCTCTTCGGCTTCCTTTTCTGTCAGCCCCAGTGTCATCAGTTTGATCAGCTGGTCGCCGGCTATTTTACCGATGGCAGCCTCATGGATCAGATTTGCATTCAGATCATTTGCCTGCAGGGAAGGAACTGCCTTGACATGACCGGCATCCATCAGGATTGCATCACATTCTGTATGACCGTAGCACTGGTTGTTTCCGCAGATCTCAGAAGTAAAGGTCTGCGTGGAATGGCCATCTGCTACGGAACGGGATACTACATTTGCACTGCAGTCCATTCCATTCAGCTCTACCTTAAAATGACTCTGGGCATCCTGTGTTCCATGAGTCATGATTTTTTCCTTGACAATGAGCGTCGCGCCATCCTTCAGCTCGGCATTCGTGATACGGACAGTAGAATCCACGCCCTTGATCTGGGTAGACTCCATCTCCATATAGCCACCCTCCTCAATATAGACATTCGTCGTCGGATTGAGGATTCGTCCTCCGGTTCCGTCACCTTCTCCATAGTGCTTTTCAATATACTTAACCTTCGCATTTTTCCCTATGTAGAAGGTATGGATTCCATCATGCTCTGAAGTGTCTACACCACAGTTATGAATCCCGCAGCCCGCTACGATTACGACATCTGCTCCCTCTCCTACATGAAAATCATTATAGACCATATCATGCAGTCCGCTCTCACTCAAAATAACAGGGATGTGCAGACTTTCATTCTTGGTATTCGGTTTGATGATGATATCGATTCCCGGATTGTCTGTCTTTGTCACAATATCAATATTAGCTGTTGTATTGCGTCCCTCCAGCTTTCCGTTATATCTGATGTTATATGCACCCTCTGGGATTTCGTGTATGTCTGAAATCTTCTCAAGCATATCTTTCTGTAACTGATCCATGTTGTTTCCTCCGATTTCGTTCTGCCGCATTGTTCCTTCATGCATCACGTTCAAAATCTCTACTGCTTCTCCTGCTCCGAATAGTTCATTTTACTGATCAGAGTATCGCAAGCTTCCTTCGGTGCCATCAGAGACGGCAGAATCGCAGCTCCGGTTCCCTGTCCTGTCACTCGTCCGTCGGCAATGACAATGATCTCATCTGCAATATTCAAAATTCTTTCCTGATGAGAAATGACAAGCACCGTCCCCTGTATCTGCTTCCTCATGGACTCAAAGACACGAATCAGATTCTGGAAGCTCCACAGATCAATTCCTGCCTCCGGCTCATCAAAGATGGAAACTCTGGTCTGTCTTGCCATGATCATGGCGATTTCTATACGCTTCAGTTCTCCGCCTGACAGCGTTGCATTCACTTCCCGGTCAATATAATCCTTTGCACACAAGCCTACCTCAGACAAATATTTGCATGCATCCGTGATAGACAGCTGTTCACCATAGGCAAGCGTAATCAAATCCTTGACCGTCAAACCCTTGAAACGCACCGGCTGCTGGAAGGCAAAGCTGATGCCTTTATTCGCCCGCTCGGTAATCGACAGCTCCGTAATATCTTCTCCATCCAGATAGATATGGCCCTCTGTCGGCTTGATAATCCCTGCAATCAGCCTGGCAAGCGTTGATTTACCGCCACCATTTGGACCTGTGACTGCAACGAATTTCTCCCCTATATTCAGATTGATATCCTTCAGAATCTCTTTATTCTTCGCATCCTCTGCCACCTGATAACTGACATGCTCCAGCTTTATCATAAAGTACTCCTTCTCTATTTTTTGATTTTTCCGTTTTCTACATTCGGAAGCAGCATATTCTCATACGCATAATCCCATAGCTTCTTTGAGCCATCAGGAGTAATGTCATTGCGCTTCAGCAGCTGATCAATGTGTACTTCATGCTCTTTCCAGCTGATTCCACCGGACGCATCGTTTAAGATCAGTGGCTGGATGCGATCCATAGTGCGGGCAAATCTGGCCTCCGGTGTATCCTCCGATTCAAATTCCACCCATAAACCAAGCATTTTACGAGCCTGCTCCTCCGGCAGTAAGCCAAAGATCCGGTTGGCTGCCTTTTCTTCGCGGGCATGCTGTGTCTTTTGTCCCTCATAATCATATGCATAGGTATCACCGGCATCTATTTCCACAATATCATGAATCAGCAGCATCGTAACCGTTTTCAGTACATCAATCGGTTCATTGGCATATTCACTTAACAGGATCGTCATGATTGCCATGTGCCATGCATGCTCCGCATCATTTTCCTTCCTGCTGCCGTCTGTCAGATAAGTCTGTCTGAAAATCGTTTTTTCTTTGTCAATTTCCCGAAAGAAATCAAATAACTGATTCAGTTTCATATCCTGTTCCATTTGCGTTTCCTCCTTAGTTCGTTTCCTCATTGATTCCCAGTGCTGCATCCGTCTCTTCATCAGTTGTCTCTGTGTCCGTATCGGTATCCGTACTGCCTGTCGTACCCTCTGCTGCCCCGCCCAGGAATCGTTTATAAATATCTACATGATCATAAATGCATCTCCATGCACTGGTAGAGTTGGAGGTTGCACAGACATAAGTATTCCCTGATGCATCCTCTGCATAACTGACCGCACAGTTTCCTGACTGAACAACATAGCCTGTCTTACCGCCGATCACCTCACCGCCTGCATCCTTGTCCTCGATACGGCGCAGGAACCAGTTGGAGATCTCGATGCCTTCCGGATGCTCAGTGGTGGAACTCGTTGTATATTTATGTGCTGACAAGACCTCCCTGCACAGTTCATTATCCATAGCGGCTTCCATGATCATCGCCATATCGTACATCGTACAATGGTGATTCTCATCATAAGTCCCGACACAGTTTGTAAAATGTGCCGTCTCCGACAGTCCCAGCTCATCCAGTTTCGCGTTCATCATTTCCACAAATGCATCCTGTGAACCTGCCACATACTCTGCCAGCCCCATCGCTGCATCTGCTCCTGACTTCAATATCGTTCCATAAAACAAGTCCCTCACAGTCACTGTCTCATTCTCAGCAAATCCGACTGCGCTGCAGTCATTCTGATAGCAATAGTCCGTGATGTCAATTGTCATCTGATAGGTTGCATCCAGATCTGTCACATGCTCGGCTGCCACCAGAACTGTCAGCACCTTGGTCATGGATGCCGGAACAACGACTGTATGTGCATCCTTTTCAGCTGTGATGACTCCAGTATCCGTATTGACCAGGATTGCATGCTGGCTGATAATATCCTCGCCAAGCTGCACGGTTGCATCATTTTCTGCTGCGCTGTATACCGCTGCTGTCTCCACTGGCTCCTGTACCTCTTCCTGTACCACAGGTTCCGGCTCTACTGGCTGACTTTGCAGCTGTTGTGCAGCTTCCAGTTCAGCTGCCTGTGCTTCTGCTGCATTGCGCTCAGAAATACTGTGGAAGATCTTGACTCCAACAGATACCAGCAGTATCACTGCCACCGCTACAGTCGCAAAAGGGAGACAGATTCTTGCAATTTTGCGAAATTGCTCCTGCTGTCTCTTTTTGCGCTTCATTTCCCTGATCCGTGCGGCCCGTCTTGCCGATCGATCAATGTCTTCTATATATTCACCGCTCATCTTGATTCGTTTCTTTCTCTATGTGATTTTTTGGTTACTCACTTGTCTATTTTCTTACAAATCTGCTCTGCTGTCAATGTCGAGCTTTTCCAATATATACAATATATTGTATGAGTTTATGGCTTTATTCGCAAAATGTGTGTATTTCCCCTTCAAAATTTTCTATCCCACTCAGTTTCTGCTTAGGCAAATGGCGATAATTCCAACCGGATAAAATATCCCTGATCGTGATGACATACCGGACACTTGGAAGGTGCTTCCTTACTCTCCAGAACATATCCGCAGTTCAGACAGATCCAGCCTGTTTCAACATCTGAGATGTAAAGTCTGTTTTCTTTTATAAACTGGGCAAACATGCCGAAACGGTCACCATGTACCTTCTCAATGCCTGCAATCATATAGAAGCTGCATGCAATCTGGTCAAAGCCTTCCTGCTTAGCCACATCGCCAAAGGACTTGTAGATATCGTCATATTCTTCATATTCGTTGTGTTGTGACATAGAAAGAAGCTCCGCAAGGCTTTCAGACTGGTTGATCGGATAGCACGCATCAATGCATATATTTTCTCCTGAAAACTCCTTTAAGTAGTGATAGAATATCTCTCCGTGTTCCTTCTCCTGATCCGCTGTATAGAGAAAAACCTGTGCAATTGCCTGTTGTTTCTGCTCATTGGCCTGACTCGCTGCAAAGGTATAGCGGTTTCTCGCCTGACTCTCACCGGCAAAAGCACGCATCAGATTCTCCTTTGTCTGACTGTTTCTAAAATCCACTTTCATATCATATCCTCCTTGTGTGATCATTGTGTGAAGTATTTATAATGAGTATACGCTTCTATGACAGATTTATTCCTTTCATCCATCATCTGTCATCTGTTATATTTTGCTCTGGATTTTATCAGTGGGATGGTATAAGATAAGAGCAGTTTGTGAAAAAGCATATATGCAAATTTGAAGAAGAGGTGTCAATGAAATGTTTGGTTTAGGAACCATTGTCAATACAGTCGGAATCATTTTGGGAGGGCTTGTTGGTTTGATTTTTAAGAAAGGGCTTAAACCCCGTTTTCAATCAATTCTGACAGATGCCATCGGACTGGCTGTCATCTTCATGGGTGCTTCCGGAGCGTTAGCCGGCATGCTTCAAATCACGAAAAATGGTTTGGAAACTGCAGGTACTATGATGATCATCTTCTCTCTGGTACTGGGTGCCGTTGTTGGAGAAGCCATTAATCTGGACTACCGTCTGGAGCAGTTTGGCAGCTGGCTGAAAAAGAAATTCAGCAAGAAAGCAGATCCGCTGTTTGTGGAAGGCTTTGTGACTGCCTCCTGCACAGTCTGTATCGGAGCCATGGCCATTGTCGGCTCTCTGGAGGATGGACTGACCGGTGATGCTTCCATGCTCTATGCCAAGACCGTTCTGGATGCCATCATTATCATGGTCTATGTCTCAAGCTTTGGCAAGGGAGCCATTTTTTCTGCAATCCCAGTCTTTCTGCTGCAGGGTTCCGTTACGATATTTGCAGCTCTGATTGCCCCTCTGATGACTGAGACCGCTATTGCAAATCTGTCTATGACAGGCTCTATGCTGATCTTCTGCATCGGTACAAATCTACTGTTTCATACAAAAATCAAGGTTGCAAATCTACTGCCAGCCTTGATCTTTGTGATTATTTATGGATTACTTTTTTAATTTCCAAAACTCTTTATCTCATCTGGGCAGAAGATACAGGTGAAAATACAGGCTCCATATAGTCGCGAATCAGCTGCACCCTGTCCTTGGCCTGAGGCATATAGGTACAGGCGATGGCAATGACAAGGTTCTTTTTCTCATTCACATAAATGATATTACCCCCGTCACCCATAGCTGCGTATGCGTGCTCTCCTTCATCAATCACCCACCACAAATATCCGTAGGATTGCTTCCACTGACGACATATGCTGTGCTCTTGCGTACTCTCACTGACCCATTTCTCCGAGATAATCTGCTGCCCCTGCCAGCTTCCATGCTGTAAATACAGCTGTCCTAGCTTTGCCATATCCTCTACAGTCAACGTCAGTCCCCAGCCTGCTGTATTGATTCCTTCGGGGTCAACCACCCAGCCGCTGACATCTCTGGCGTTCAGAAATGCAAGATTCTCCTCTTGATTCCTTAGCTGCACATCCTCGCGGACCTCAATATCGAGGGGTGCAAACAAATACTGATTGGCAAATGTGAGGATGTGCTGGCCGGTTGCTTTCGTCAGGATGCCGGCTAAAATCTGGACTCCAAGCAGCGGTGAATATAGAAAGTCACCGATACGTCCGCTGCCGCCAAGGATGTCAAGTGCCATGCCTACCCAGTTCTTTCCGGTAAACATCTTCCGATAAGGTTCCGTCTTGCAGCGATATGGTGCTGTCATTGTCAGCATATCGCTGATTTTAATCTGCGGAAGCGTCTTCTCTCCTCCCGGCACATGATAGTCCGGGAAGAAGTCTAATACCTTCTGTTCTATGTCCAGAAGTCCGCGGTCTGCCGCAATCCCATAAAGCATCGATACAATGCTCTTGGTTGCGGAGGCGATATGTGTATGATTGTCTGCGGTATAGTTCTGATAATAGTTTTCATAGACCTTTTCGCCACCCTTCAGAACAATGATACCTGCGGTATTATGAAAGCTTTGGTTAATGATTTTCTCCATTTGTGCTCTCGAAGTCATGCCAGATACCTCCCTGTCTTAGAATGTGCATTTTCCTTCAGCTCGGCCGGTGTGCCCTGTGCAATGATTTCACCGCCCAGGTCTCCGCCCTCCGGTCCAAGCTCAATGATATAGTCACAGTGCTTCAATATTTCAATGTTGTGTTCTATCACAATAACAGAATTGCCATCTGCCACAAGCTGCTGCAGCAGCTTCAGAAGAAGCTTCGTATCATATAGGCTGAGTCCGGTCGTCGGTTCGTCAAGGATGTAGAGTATATGACCCCTGTGCTGCTGTCCCAGCTCCTTCGTCAGCTTCACACGCTGTGCCTCGCCGCCGCTTAAGGAGGCAGTCGGCTGTCCGAGTGTCAGATACCCCATACCCATCTGTTCCAGAATCCCTAACGGCTTTGCAATGCTCTTTTCTTCAGCAAAGAATATACACGCCTCTGAAATACTCATATTCAATACATCCACGATTGTCTTCCCGTGATACTGCACCTGCAGACTTTCTTCCATGAACCGATTGCCATGACAGGTCGGACAGGTCTTATCGACCGAGAAATCCGCCGTCAGGAAGATGCGCTCATAGCCACTGCCGCCACAATCCGGACAAGCTCCCTTCGAATGAAAGGAGAAATGACCTGCTGTCAGCTCTCGTTTCACTGCCTCCGGCTGTACCGCAAAGAGACCTCTGATTTTATCCCAGATGCCGATATAGGAAGCCGGTGTAGAGCTTGCACTTCTACCAATCGGCTCCTGTGAAATCTCTGCAAAGCCATCAATCAGCTCAGTTCCCTCGATTCCTTCTGCGTAACCATACTTTCTGGCTGATTTCAGACGTTTCAGAAGTGTTTCTTCTATTAAAGAGCTCTTACCGCTGCCGGACAGACCTGCGATTCCGGTTATGGTATAAAGGGGGAAGGATACGGTCAGATCCTTCAGATAATGTGTGGAAGCATGTGTGAGTACGATGCTTTCATTCTGT
>JAUNSO010000038.1:0-2372 GCA_030539165.1 bacterium | reverse complement strand
TTCTGTTATTTTGCTGTCAAATAAACTCTTGCCAAGCAGCGTTTCCGCCCTCTGATAATCCTCATAGGTCCCTTCATATACAACTGTTCCGCCTTCGATACCTGCCTTAGGGCCTATCTCTATGATGTGATCCGCCTGACAGATCATCTCCGGATCATGTTCCACTACAATCACGGTATTTCCAATATCTCTGAGCTCCTTCACAGCGTTCATCATGCTTTGCTTTTCCGAAGGATGCAGCCCCGCAAGCGGCTCATCAAATACATAGATGAGTGAGTCCTGCCCCGACTCCAGATGCAGATGGAGGAATACGCGCTGCATTTCCCCACCGCTGAGGGTAGACATCTCACGGTAAAGAGACAAATGTCCGAGTCTGAAGGATATCAGATGCGTCAATCTCTTCTGAATGTGTCTGATTGTATTGCGGCCGAACTGTGTTAGCTCCTCCTTCGGTATTTTCTCCAGAAATGTCAGCAGACATCTGAGGGTCATCTGTCCAAGCTCACCGATTCTCCTGCCATGCAGCAGTACCTCTCCTGCTTCTTCACTGACTCTCTCTCCGTGACATTTCGGGCAGACCATCCGCTCATAGACAGTCTCTACATCCTCGCCGCGTTCATAGGCACTGCGCAGGATTCGTTCGATACAGTAGCTCTGCTTCCCATTATCATAGCTTCCGTAGACGACCTCATCACGTACCTCCTCCGGCAGCTGCCAAAACGGTGTCTGAAAATACTGTCCGAGCTTCTTCTGCAGGAGCCGCATAAAACCAGTCGTCACATGCAGCTTCTCATATACCTGAAGCAGAGTCGTATTCTGATCTGGTACAAGATGCGTCAGATTGACATCATAATAGGCACCTCTGCCCTGGCACTGCATACACATGCCATCTGATGTCGTGTATAGGAATGAGCCGATTGACAGATGTTCACCGTCATCGTCTGCCTTCACCCCTTCACTTGCGTAGAGCAGCGCCAGCTGATTTAAGATTCCCGTCTTAGACCCGACGGTTGACCTTGGATTGCTCTGTCGGATTGTATTCTGGCGGACTGATACCGTAGGTCCGATTCCTGTAATTGAGTCAAAACGATCCTCATTATCAAGTCCTGACAGGATACCGATGGATCTCAGATACTGGTTCTTTCCCTCTTCAAATAAGATATCAAATGCAAGACTGGATTTTCCTGACCCACTGATGCCCGTGATCACAACTAATTTTCTCTTCGGGATGGTCAGATTGATGTTCTTTAGGTTGTGGATTCGTGCTCCCCTGATTGTGATTTCTTCCATTTTATTTCTCCTCACTTCCGCCTGATATTACAGCGTTGAAAGAAGGATTGGCTCCACCGGCACATAGATGTCCACGTGATGTATCGGATTCTCCTCCGCGGAAGGAGCATTCATATACATCTCAAACGGATAGGAATTTCTCGGAACATAACCGCTGCAGGACAGCCATTCCTGGTACATATAGTCCCATGCATCATGATACTGCTCCTGACGAATCTGAAAATGCCCCACTGCATACAGTCCGCCTTCAAGCATCATCTGCCCTAAGACACCATCTTCCTGAATCTGAGGATATTGCATGTTTGCATTTTTCTTCTCTGGAGATTCCATCGGAGGTCTCGCCTCTGATCGGTGCTCTGCGAACTTCAACGAAGACTCATCCTTCTGCACAATCCCGGGAATCGTCAGACACAGACTCGTCCGGAAGTTCTTCTCATCCGTGAACTCCGGATTGTCATGATAAATGGCAAGTACCTGATTCTGTCCTTCTGCCAGCAGCTGCTGCTTGTCTGCCTGCTCAAATAGCACATCGATTAACCGCGTGAAATCCTCCGCCAGAGTCTGATAGGTTCCCATATGTCTGACATAGACGACAGGCTGTTCCTTTCGTTCCTCAATCATTACATGAACCTGTAATGGCAGCTTCTGAGCATCTGCTTCTTTCTTTGCTGTGTTCCCATTGTAAGCAGATAATAAAATGGATTCTTTGCAATTCTTGCTGTATTCCTGGCGATACTCTCTCGGACTCACCCCGTAGCAGTTCCGAAAGGCACGTGAGAACACTGCCGAGTCTGAAAATCCCAGTTCCAGTGCAATGTCCGTCATATTACAGTCCTGCCGGTGTGCCAGCATAAAAAGTGCCTGTTCCATCCGTATGCGGTTGACATAATGTATCAGAGGCTCCTGCAGTACACCCTGAAAGATTCTGCTGAAATGATACATCGAGAATCCCGCTACCTCTGACAATTCCTCAACAGAAAAAGAACGTCCGATATGACGCTCTATATAGTCCTGTACCTTGTGAATCCTTCTCACATATTCTTCCCGATATCTGTCCTCGCTCATGTGTCCCCTTGATTGAT
>JAUNSO010000003.1:108764-122849 GCA_030539165.1 bacterium | reverse complement strand
AGATATTAAATAGGGGCGTTGGATTTATGAATATTCAGTACAGACAGGGAATGATGGAGGACTTGGACGGGGTTTTTGCACTGGTTCAGGCGGCGGTCGCAGATATGAATCAGAATGGTATCCCACAGTGGGATGAGATTTATCCGGACCGCGGGATTCTCGAAGAGGACATTTTGAAGAAACAGCTTTTTATAGGAACCATAGAGGGGCAGATGGCTGTCATTTATGTATTAAATCAGGAGTGTGATCCTGAGTATCAGGATGGAAAATGGAGATATCCAGAGGACAGCTTCAATATCATCCACAGACTATGCGTGAATCCCGCATTTCAGGGCATGGGAGTCGGAAGACAGACCGAACAGCATATTGAACAGGTACTGATTCAAAAAGGAATTCAGTCAATCAGGCTGGATGCGTTTACGAAAAACCCACATGCACTCCGTATGTATGAGAAGCTCGGATACGAGATTGTAGGGCATGCGGATTGGCGTAAGGGAAGATTTTATCTGATGGAGAAGCATCTGATATCAGCGTGAAAATTGGCATATCATTAAAATAGATGATATCAAATATGACAAATAGGGAGAGACGAAAATGACAGAGACAATACAGGGATTGCTGATTCCATTTTTGGGAACAACACTCGGAGCAATGTGCGTGTTTTTTATGAAGAAGGAAATGAGTCAGACACTGCAGCGGGCCCTGAGTGGATTTGCGGCAGGCGTTATGGTGGCGGCATCTGTATGGAGCCTGCTGATTCCGTCCATGGAGCAGTCGGAACCGATGGGAAAGCTTGCTTTTGTACCGGCAGCAGTTGGATTTGCACTTGGAATCGCTTTTCTATTATTACTGGATCATATCATTCCCCATCTGCATGTGGGCAGTCCTGATGCAGAGGGTCCGGAAAACCACCTGAAGAGAACGACAATGCTGGTACTGGCAGTAACGCTCCATAATATTCCGGAGGGAATGGCAGTCGGTGTGGTCTATGCCGGATGGCTGTCAGGCAATACAGGCATCACCTGGATGGGAGCACTGGCACTCTCCATCGGTATTGCCATTCAGAATTTCCCGGAGGGAGCAATCATCTCCATGCCTCTGCGGGCAGAGGGCGTGAGCAAGGGCAAGGCATTCCTACGTGGTCTGTTATCAGGCATTGTCGAGCCGATTGGCGCCCTGTTAACAATTCTGGCAGCCGGACTGGTTGTACCGCTCTTACCGTATCTGCTGAGCTTTGCTGCCGGAGCCATGATGTATGTAGTCGTAGAAGAGCTTGTCCCGGAGATGTCAGAAGGCAAGCACTCCAATACAGGTGCCATCTGCTTCGCAGTCGGTTTTATCCTGATGATGGCGTTAGATGTGGCACTGGGGTAGAGAATCTAAAGGGGACTTTATTTGTGGAAATAATCTAAATCCATATATTTGAATTTGTGAATGTTTCACAAAAATATGAAATCTTCGTGCGATTAATTGACAAAGATGTATAGTGGTGTTATATTTAGTTTAACGTTAAACCTAATTGAGATTGGAATAGGATCACGAATGGCGCCAAAAGGGTTAAAAATAGAGGTATTTCTTAAATTTTGACAAGTTTAACGTTAAACCTAATCATTTCTTACAAAAAGGAAGGGAGAACCAAAATGAAGAACATGAAGAAGTTACTTAGTCTGTTACTATGTATGGCTATGTGCCTGTCGATGATGGCAGGGTGCGGAAGCAAGCCGGCAGCAACAGCAGAACCGGAAGCCGCAGCAACAGAAACAGAGGATGCAGCAGACACAACAGAAAAGACAGAGGCGGCAGATACAGCAGCATCAGATGAGCCGGTTACGGTTACACTCGGTATCTGGCCGGAGGACACATTAACAGACGATATCGCGATGCACGAAGGATTTGTAGAGAAGATGAAGACCATCGATCCCAACGTGACATTTGAACCGGCATACTATGAATACAAATCAGATACCTTTATGCCGATGGTAGAGGCAGGCAACTGCCCGACTGTATTCCAGACATGGTTTACTGAACCACAGAAGCTGATCAAGGCAGGTGCTGTAGCGGATATTACAGATGAGCTGGAGGCAAGAGGCTGGCTTGACTGCATCAATCCTTCAATCAGAGAGATGATGTCAGATGAGAACGGCAGAGTATATGGAATTCCTCGTGACGGCTATGCACTGGGTCTGATGATGAATATGGAGTTATTCAGAGAAGCAGGTCTGGTAGATGCAGATGGATATCCTATTTACCCCAAGACGTGGGAGGAGCTTGCCGAGACAGCGAAGACAATCAAGGATAAGACGGGCTCAGCAGGCATCTGTATTTTGGCATTTGACAATGGTGGTGGCTGGCATTTTTCCAATATCGCATGGGCGTTTGGCGCAACACTTTGCAAGGATAACGGAGATGGCACATTTACATGTGATCTGGACTCACCGGAAGCAATCGCAGCAATGGAATATGTAAAATCACTGAAGTGGGACTATGACGTATTGACAGCAGATCCTACTGTTGAGAACTGGGGCACAGGCTTTACACAGCTTGGTACAGGCGGGGCAGCGATGTATATTGCAGCCAATGATGCTGTTATGCAGCCGACAGAGGCCAATGGACTTCCTGTAGAAGATCTTGCAATGTGTGCAATACCAGCTGGACCTGGCGGACAGTTTTCACTGTCAGGCGGTACACCTTATATGTTCTCTAAGGATGCAACACCGGAAGAAATCAATGCAGCACTGGATTACATAGAAATTATGGGATATTCGCCGTCAGTATCAGAGACAGCACTGGATGGCCTGCGTGCAGACTATGCAAACAGAAAAGAAAACGGCATCCCGGTTATTCCGAGATTCAGATGCTGGACGAACCAGGAAATCATTGATGCAGAAGAAAAGATCATCGAAGAGAATGCAAATGTAGACCAGAAGATGTATCAGCCGTACTTCGATGCAACCTCATCAGCAGGCTTACGTACAGAGGAGCCGGGTTCTGTGCAGGATATGTATGCAGAGTTCACCAAGGTACTGCAGGCAGTTCTGACAGATCAGAATGCGGATGTAGCAGCACTGATGAAGACAGCAGACGAGAACTATCAGGCTATTCTGGACGCAATGTAATCACAAGGAAAGAACGGTTAACACCGTAAATGACTGGGGCTTTCCTCATAAGAAAGCCTCAGTATTCGCAGAAAATGCAAAAAAATCAAAATAAACTGTTCAGAAGGAAAGGAGCCTGTATGAAAACAAAGAGAAGGTTTAAAAAGAGAGATCTTCTGGGATGGCTGGTGATGCTGCCTACATTAATTCTGTTTACATTTTATGTATGGGAGCCACTATTGGAAAATGTGAGACTGTCCATGTACACAGCAAAGCGTTATGAAATAGAAGCTTTCAATGGCATTAACAATTACATCGGAGTCATACATAATCCAGATTTCAAGGATGCTTTTGTAAATACGTTTGCATATACAGGGTGGTCTTTGGTGATTGGTTTCCTGGTTCCAATCCTGCTCGGCATTCTGCTGTCAGAGGCAGTGCATTTCAAAAATCTGTTTCGTGTCGGTATTTATTTTCCCAATATCGTCCCGGGTATTGCAACAGCACTGATCTGGACATTTTTCTTCACACCGGGGGAAACCGGCGTATTGAATATTCTTCTTTCTAAAATCGGCATAGGCTCTCTTACATGGCTGACAAATTCCAAATGTACCATTCCCTTAATCGTGGCAACTATGACGTGGAAGGGTGCAGGGTCTACAGCACTGATTTATATGGCTCATATCAGTGGTATCAGTCCGGATCTGTATGAAGCGGCAACCATAGATGGAGCAGGGCTGATGCAGCGTGTCAGACACATTACCATTCCAAGTCTGCTGCCTCTGGCAAAAACAATGTTGATTTTACAGATCATTGCAGTGTTCCAGATCCTGTATGAACCTATGATGATGACAAACGGCGGACCGAATGGAGCAAGTATTTCCCTTATGATGCTGGTATACCGGTATGCCTACAGAGACTTTAATTTCCCGTATGCGGCTGCACTGTCCGTGATGATCTGTATCATTTTGATTCTGTTAAGTGGTCTTTATATGAAGATGACTGCCAATAAAGAGGACTAAGAAGGAGGTAATCGTATGTTTTTTTCAAAATACAGTGAGAAAAAAGATGGTGTCATCAGGGCATATGATGTACATGCGAACAGAGTGAAGGTGGTATGTATCATTCTGCTCATCATCAGCTTCGCGATTACAATCGGCTGCTTCTTTCCGGCAATCTGGGTGTTTCTTGCAAGCTTTAAGGACATCAGGGAATTTACGAGAAATGTCACGATCCTGCCAAGCAAGTTTAGTCTGGAGCCATTGATAGAGACATGGCATACCTTCAAATTCGGCAAGTACTATGTACATTCCTTTATCTCTGTGATTGGTTGTCTGGTCTGTGCGGTACTGTTCAACGGACTTCTGGCATATGGCTTTGCCATTTTAAAGCCAAAGGGATACAAGATCGCACTGGGACTGGTGATGTGGAGTCTGTTGATTCCATCTGTTACGAGCATCGTCGGTCTGGTCAGGAATATCAGCATACTTGGTATGACAGGTTCCTATATCCCAATCTGGCTGTCCTTTGGTGCAAATGCCTTTTATGTGGTACTGTTCAAACAGTTTTTTGAGGATCTGCCGGAGGAACTGATGGAGGCGGCAAGATTAGATGGCTGTGGTGTCCTACAGATATTCACACGCATTGTATTACCAATGTCAAAGCCCATTATTGTAGTAGTAGCCATCTTTGCCGTGACGGCAGCGTGGTCAGATTTCCTGCTTCCTTATCTGATGCTGAATGGTTCTGGTAAGGAAACGGTGATGGTACGTCTGTTTGCATTCAAGGATACACCGACCAATGCGGTCCAGGTACTGCGGGCAGTATTATTCTCCATTATTCCGCCGACCATCATCTTTGCGATATTCCAGCGCCAGATCACGGATAATGCAGCAATTGGAGCTGTCAAGGGCTGACAGAGAGAAAAACAACAGGAGAAGTACAAAAATGGCAAAAACAGCAGACAGATACTTTAAAACAGATCCATGGAAGATCATAGAGGATGGATTTGATCCGGCCTACAGTGAGGTTTCCGAATCCGTTTTTTCACTGGGAAATGAATATATGGGCGTACGTGGTTATTTTGAAGAAGGATACACCGGTGCGTCTATGACAGGCAGTTATTTTAATGGTATCTACGAACAGGACATTCATAAAAAGTCAGGTTATAAGGGTATCACAAATGTGACAGAATTTATGGTTAATTCCGTGAACTGGCTCTATACACGCATCTGCTTTGAAGGAGAGACACTGGATCTGGCAGCCTCCTGTATCAGCAGCTTTCAGCGGACACTTGATCTTAGAAACGGTGTACTGACGCGCAGTCTGATCTGGAAGACTCAGAGCGGCAAGGAAATTGCAGTGCTGTTTGAACGGTTTCTGTCCATGCAGAACCCGTATATCGGATGCCAGAAGATTCGCCTGCAGCCAATCGGGTTTGATGGAGAGATCAGGATCCATGCGGGGTTGGATGCTTCAGGGCAGCATAAGGCATATGAGAAGAACTTCTGGAGAAATGCAGCCTGTGAGACAGGCAGAGACTTTGTCAGCCTGATGGCGCAGACAGTCAGTACAGGGCAGAGAGTTTATTCCGGCTGCAGATTTTCCGGAGATATACTGCGGGAAGAGGATGAGATCGTTTCGGCTAAGACAGTGGAAAAAGTGTATATTCTGCCGCTTCGGAATCGACAGAATACCGAAATCAACAGGATTGCACTCAATTATGTCTGCAAGGAGCCGACGGAGGAGGCTGTCCGTGTCTTTACAGGAAAATGTCTGGCGGCTGAGCAGGCCTCAGGTCAACTGCACTATGAAACGATCAAGGAGGACAGTACGGCGTGGTGGACAAATGTGTGGGAGCACTCTGACATCACCATAGAGGGTGATGTTCTGAATCAGCAGGGAATTCGCTTTTGCATCTTTCAGATGTTTCAGACCTATCACGGAGCCGTTGCAGGAGATAATATCGGAGCCAAGGGACTTACGGGAGAGGCTTATAACGGCAATGCGTTCTGGGATACAGAAACATACTGCCTGCCCTTCTTTATTTTCAATGATATGCAGGCAGCCAAAAGTCTGCTGATCTTCCGATATGTAACACTGCCGGAGGCTATGGAGCGGGCAAAGGAGCTGGATTGTGACGGAGCATTTTATCCGATTGCAACGATCAGCGGTAAAGAATGCTGTAATCTCTGGCAGCATGCCAGTTTACAATTACAGGCGTCCACGGCAGTGGCATATGGCATCTGGCTATACGAGAAATATACAGGTGACAGAGATTTTATGCGGGAATGCGGTATGCCTATGCTGATAGAAATCAGTCGTATGCTGGCCACGAGAGGCAGCTATACGGCTGACGGGACGCGCTACGGATATTACGGAGTGATGGGGCCGGATGAGTTTCAGATGATGGTAAACCATGATTGCTATACCAACTATATGGCGAGATTTACATTACAGTTTACCATTGACCAGCTGAGTCGATTCACTGCAGAGGAGCCGGAACATATCTGTGATCTGCGCAGACAGTGGAATGTCAGTGAACGAGAGGAAAGCAACTGGAGCCAGATGATCCGGCAGATGTATATTCCTTATGATGAACGTACCGGACTGTTCGAGCAGCAGGAGGGATTTTTCAGTCTGCCGCACATTGATGTGGACTCGATCCCGATAGAGGAGTTTCCACTGTATCATCACTGGACTTATGACAGAATTTATCGTAACGATATGATCAAGCAGCCGGATGTGCTGATGCTGATGCTCCTGTTCAACGGCTCCTTTACACAGGAGGAGCTCAGGGCAAATTATGAGTATTATGAGCCACGCTGCATCCATGAAAGCTCATTGTCACCGTCGGTACATTCAATTTTGGCCAATCAGCTGCATAAGACTGAGGAAGCCTATGATTTTTTCAAGTTTGCAACCAGAATGGATCTGGATAATTATAATCGTAATACCTGCGAAGGACTGCATACAACGTCCATAGCGGCCGCATGGATGAATATCGTCTACGGTTTTGGCGGAATGCGTTCAGATGGCGAAATGCTTTGCTTTCAGCCGTCAGTGCCCAAAGAATGGAGGAGCTACTCCTTCAGGATTGTATATCACGGAGATGTCATTATCGTTACGGTGAACAGTGAAACGGCTACCTTTGTGAAAAAGAGTGTGTCTGAATACTGTGCAGATACGAAGCTGCATGTCATGATCTACGGCAGGGAGACGGTACTTGCAGAAGAACCGGTGACAGTGGATATCCCCGGAGAGTGGAAAGCGTGAAAGTGATGAATTGGAGAATAGAACGGACCGGATATGATCAGAATCAGATTACATCATATGGAAATCGTTTCCTGACCGGAAACGGATATATGGGAATACGCGGAACGTTGGAGGAGTATACGAAGGAACAGCTTGCAGCAGTGAATCTGGCGGGTGTTTATGACCGGGTTGGTCAAGGATGGAGAGAGCCGCTGAATGCACCCAATCCACTGTATACTTGTCTAAAGGTAGATGGAGAATATTATCGTCTGCCGGACAAAGAGGCAAAGAAGCACAGCTTTACACTGGACTTTCGTCATGGTATCTGCAGCCGAAAGACAGTATGGCATACCTTGCGCGGAGATGTGTGTATTGAATCGGAGCACTTTGCAGATTTGTGTGATCCACATATCATACGAATGAAGTATGCAGTTAAGACAAAATTCCATGGGGATATAGAGGTTTTGACCGGAATTGATGCGGATGTGTGGGATATTAATGGTCCGCACTATGATGAGATATCCCTGCAGGAGGAAGACAATACGCTGATTGCCCGGGCAACGACACACGAAAAGGGCGACCATGTATATGTGACGGAGCAGGTGACCGTTGATTTTCCATGTGAGATGAAGACCAAATCTGATCCATTGACCTTACAGCACAGAATCTGCTTTGTGACAGAGCCTGAACGGGAATACTGCATAGAAAAGACGGCAGCAGTCTATACCGATCATGATGGCACACAGGCTGAGTTTTTGGCAGGGGAAGCAGTACGTGCAGATCATGCAGGTGCTTATCAGACAGGAAAACGTAGGCACTGCGAGGCATGGGAACGGCTGTGGGCAGTAGCAGAGGTACAGATCACAGGAGATGATGAAGCCATGTATGCACTCAATTACTCCATCTATCATCTGCAGTGCATTGCTCCAAGACATACGGACAGTCTGTCTATTGCCGCACGAGGTCTGTCAGGACAGACCTATAAAGGAGCGGTTTTCTGGGATACAGAGATGTTCATGCTAGATTTCTTCTTATATACGCAGCCGGCAGTGGCAAAAACCCTATTAAAATATCGTATCGATACACTGCCGGGTGCCCTCCAAAAAGCAAAGGAATATGGATATCAAGGTGCTTTTTACGCATGGGAGAGTCAGGAGGGCGGCTATGATGCTTGTACAGATTACAATGTGACCGATGTCTTTACGGGACGACCAATGCGAACCTACTTTAAGGACAAACAGGTACATATCTCTGCCGCCATCGTCAGTGGGATCATGCGCTATGTCAATACAACGGGGGATGACAGCCTCCTTACTGAAGGTGGCTACGAGGTCATATATGAGTGTGCAAGATTTTATTATTCACTGTTGACCAAACGGGTCGATAGAGAGCAGTATGAGATACTGGATGTCATCGGACCGGATGAGTATCATGAAAGAGTTAATAACAACGGCTATACGAACCGTATGGCGAAGTATGTGCTGGAAACGGCGGCAGCTCTGCTGGCTTATCAGGCGATACCGCATAGAGACGGGGTAAACAGACAGGAAACAGCAGGTAGTGAAGGCGGATGGCAGATGTGGGCAGGCAGATTTGAGGAGGCGGCAGAAAAGCTGTATATTCCGCAGCCTGACAAGACCGGAATCGTGGAGCAGTTTGACGGCTACAGAAAGCTGGAGGATGTTTCAATCGAGGAAGTCAGAGGACGTTTGCTCAATGAAAAGGAATACTGGGGTGGTGCGTATGGTGTGGCAAGTCATACACAGATCATCAAGCAGGCAGATGTTGCGACATGGATGAATTTGTTTCCACAGGATTTTGCAAAGCAGATCATGGAACGCAACTGGAACTACTATGAACCGAGGACAGAGCATGGATCTTCTCTGAGTGCCTGTATGTATGCGATGCTGGCATGTAAATGTGACAATCCGGACAAGGCATATCCGTTTTTCTTGAAATCAGCAAATGCGGATCTGAGCGATGGCGGCAAGGAATGGGCAGGACTTGTCTATATCGGCGGAACTCATCCGGCGGCAGCAGGTGGTGCTTATATGACAGCAATTGAGGGCTTTGCGGGAATTTATATGGAAAACGGAGAACTCAAAGCAGAGCCTCATCTGCCAAAAAACTGGAGTGAGATGCGATTTCATATATGGGCGCTTGAAGAGTTATATGAAGTATGCGTGAAAAGACCGGATGAATTACAGACTTCGTACACTGTCACGCTTCACAAGGTCAGTGGATAAGATTACTTCGGAGTGCTGGATTGGTTCATCGGCAAGCTGCTTTAACATATATTCCACTGCCAGAGTACCTTTTTTCTCCATATCCTGATGAATGGTTGTCAGTGCGGGTGTGATCATACGGCAGATGCTCAGATCATCAAAGCCGATGACGGAGATATCCTCAGGAACACTGAGACCGTGAGAGCGCAGTCCTGCCATGACACCGGCAGCCATGATGTCAGCGGTCACAACGAGCGCAGAGAGACGGTTGTCGGCAGAAGCAGAATGATATCGGTCAGCAAGTTCACCAGCAAGTTGACCACATGAGTCAAAATCCATTTCATGTTCAAAAACTAGTGTTTTGTCAAATGGGATGCCTGCTTCTGTCAGAGCTGCCTTATATCCAAGAAAACGTTCCTGTAGGACACCGCCGTCCTTGATGCTCGGAGAAGCAAATGCAATGCGTCTGTGCCCACAGTCGAGCAGGTATCTGGTGGCAGTATGGCTGCCCTTGAAGTCTTCCAGACCAATATTATAGATACCGGGATGATGCACATAGCTGTCAATGAAGACAATCGGTATGGAGAGCTTGGTCAGAACATCGAAGAATTTATCCTTGAAGATACCGGTAAAGAACAGACCGTCCACATTCCAGTTTTGCAGAAATGCCAGCAGATCCTCGGAGGTTTCTACCGTACGGATCATCAGATAATAGCCGTGCTCGCGCAGCGCAGCCTCGATCGTACCGACAAACGAGGACTCGAAGGGGTCTTCCATGAATTTGCTGCTTCGGTTCGTGACGACATGGTTGATCATCGCAATCACCTTGGAGGAGTGAGATACAAGGGAACGTGCAGACATATTTGGAACGTAGCCCAGTTTTTCAATGGCCTCCTGAATCATGGCTATGGTTTCAGCGGACACACGTCCTGGCTTTCCGTGAATGACGTTGGAAACGGTCGTACAGCTGACACCGGTATAGTTTGCAATATCCTTTAAAGTTGCCATGTAAGAAGCTCCTTTGTGTACCTGTTATTTTTTTGCGCTTTTTTTGGGGAAGTTTAAGGTTAAACTACCAATTTATCATAACATTTTTTTAAGTGATTTTCAAATTATTTATGATGCAGGTATCAAAGGTATCAAAATGCATGTTTCAAAGGAACTTTTGATATTGACAGCATCTAATCAGAAAACGGAGGAACTAAATATGATCAGAGGAATTATTTTTGATTTGGACGGAGTTTTGGTGTCTACGGACGAACTACATTATCGGGCGTGGAAAAGGCTGGCGGAGGATCTTGGTATCACAAATTTTACTAAGAGTGATAATGAGAAGCAGCGTGGTGTGAGCCGGATGGCATCGCTTGAAATCGTTCTCGATAAGGGAACGGTATCCTACAGTGAGGAGGAGAAGCTCAGACTGGCAGAGCGCAAGAATGACTATTATAAGGAAATGCTGGGCTCTCTGGATGAGGGAGCGGTACTTGCGGGAGCCTTTGATACGCTGAAGTGGCTGCGGGAGCAGCAGCTCGTGATCGGGGTAGGCTCTGCAAGCAAAAATACGCCGATGATCCTGCAGAAGACAGGGCTGGCTCCTTATATTGATGAGGTTAGCTGTGGACTGGATACGACTCTGTCCAAACCACATCCGGAGGTGTTTCAGATAGCGGCTCATAAACTAAAGCTGAGTGCCGGAGAGTGTCTGGTAGTAGAGGACTCGGCAGCAGGCATCGAAGCTGCAAAGGCAGCAGGCATGAAGTCTCTGGGTGTCGGTCCCTACTATCAGTCTTTGGGTGCCACCTACGAGGCAACCGGACTGGATGCCCCGATTGTCTGGGAAGAATTGCTGCAATAGGGCTACCTCTGATCTGCCTCAGCAATCCACTTTGCAATATGTGTGAACTGAATCTCCAGTCTGCCGTCATAGATATTGATCGGAACCGGCTGATCCAGACCATAGATGATGGGGCAGGTCTCGCTTTCAAAGAAATAGACGATGAGTTTTTCAAAGTAGGGGTCAAGAATCCAGTATTCTCTGACGCCTGCTTTTTCATATTTTTCAAGCTTCCTGACACAGTCCTTCTTGCGGGTTGAGGGCGAGATGACTTCGAGGATAAAGTCAGGACAACCATAGATTCCCCAGGCTTCTACTTTTTCTTTTTGACACAGGATGGCGACATCGGGCTGTACCATCGTTTTTTCATCACAGTCAAGCTGCACATCAATGGGTGAGATGAGAGGCTCACAGGAACCGTTGTGATCCATGATGAAGTTGGCAATCTGGCGATATATTTCGCCAACAATTCTCTGGTGCAGAGGGGTCGGTGCTGCCATATCATAGAAAACACCGTCAATCAGTTCTACACGCTGCTCATCCGGAAGCGCGCGATAATCGTCAACAGTATAGCCACCTTGCCTGTCTACGGCATACTGTGCAGGCTCATGAAAGCAGTTTGTTTCCGTGAACATCTTTTCCAGTGCCAGTAGTGTATCGTATCTGGAACTGCTTGTCTCTCCATTGAATATCTTCTGCAGTGTGCCGAGCGGTATGCCTGACAGCTCGGACATCTGGGCGTAGGTATAACCCTTTTCCTTTTTTCTTCTTTTCATTTCTTCAATATTCATATGCGACACCTCCCACAAAATAACCGAATTATATCCTTTATAATGCCATCACACAACAAAACAAACCGAATATCAACCGTTTACGGACGAAAAATAATGATTAAAAAAGAAATACAGATTTCTTGGATTCTCCTCTGATTTCGTGTACAATATAAATAATTCTACGAAGGGAAGACAGGAACATGAAAACACTAAAGAAATACTCATCATCCATGATTATGTTTGCGATTTTTGAAACAATTGCAGTTACGCTGTGGCTGAGTCTGGACAATATCTTTTATTTATTTAACTTTTCTTATATCGGCATATTTCTGGCACTGGGCTTATTCCTTTTCACAAGGAAATATAAGCACGCCAGACTGGTCGTACAGCTTGGAGTAGGGATGTACATGCTGGTCTATCTGGGAATTATCTGTCAGGAAAATATGCAGATTGAGGGCTTCTGGTATTACCTCTTTCTAGGGGTATTTGAGGCGGCGACGATTCACTATGTAGTGGCGAAAATCTTCGGACCGCTTGTGTTCGGCAGAGGCTGGTGCGGGTTTGCATGCTGGACGGCAATGATTCTGGATTTGCTTCCCTTTAAACAGCCGGAGCATGATCAGGCGACAGGAGATGCGAGAAGAAAACGCTACGGATGGATTCGATATGTTGTTTTCTCGGTGGCACTTTTATTTGTAGGAGCCTTGTTCGTGTTTCAGGTGCCGGACAAGGAGCATATCATGTTTGTCAGCTTTCTTGTGGGCAATGTCATTTATTATGCTGTGGGCATCACATTGGCATTTGTATTTCATGATAACAGAGCTTTTTGCAAATATATCTGTCCGATTACTATATTCCTGAAGCTAACCAGCCGTTTTGCGTGGATGCGTGTCAGAGTCAACCAGGATCAGTGCGTGTCCTGCGGTAAATGCAAGAAGATATGCCCGATGGAAGTGGATGTACAAGACCCGTCCAGAAAACGCCATAATGCGACGGAATGCATTCTCTGCATGAAATGTATTGATGCATGTCCGAAGGGAGCATTGAAGCTGTAATATTTTTCGGCAATGTTCCGATATATATGATATCGAATGAGATGACTGAAACGGATTTCAGCCAACTATCAAAATCCACGGAGGGTATGATTATGAGTCAAATATCAGATATCATTGCGTCAGCGAAGACACAGACGAATCAAATCAATGAAACATCCAACAACACATCCAAGACATCCGGAACATCCAAGGTAAAGGGCAAGACCATCGGCAGTCCGCAGTTAAGCGAGAAAGCATCCAAGTATTATGAAGAACTGAAAAAGAAGTATTCCAATATGGATTTTATTCTCGTCAGCGAGGATCAGAAGGCAAATGCTCAGGCACAGGCAGGCAATTATGCAAATGCAAATAAGACGGTTGTTCTGATTGATGAGGATAAAATTGAGCGTATGGCAGAGGATTCACAGTACCGGAAGCAATATGAAGGGATTATTTCCGGTGCAGCAAATAAGCTGGCTCAGATGTCCGGCAGTCTGGCTGCAGCAGGAGCGAATGTCAAGACATATGGCATGCAGGTCAATGATAACGGAGCAGCCTCTTTTTTTGCAGTGATGAAAAAATCTTTTTCCTCTCAGAATGAGAAGCTTTCCAAGCGCATTGCAGACAAGAGAACAGAAAAAAAGGCAGCAGAGAAGAAGGCACAAAAGAAGGAAGCAGAAGAAAAGTTAAAAAAAGGAAGAGCAGACAAGGCTGATGTCACAGATACAGAGGAGACAGTGACCGTAACGGCTTCCTCAGTTGAGTCACTCATACAGAAAATCAATGATATGATGCTTGCCGAAAGAAGTGACCAGGTTCAGACAGATGAAGAAAAGCTGGTTGGACAGAATATGGATTATAGTATTTGAT
>JAUNSO010000003.1:102467-108664 GCA_030539165.1 bacterium | reverse complement strand
AAATAGCACTCAATTCTGCTTGACAAGGTGGAAAAGAGTGCTATAATAAAATCAAACATATGAACAAATGCTCATATGAACGAAAAACAAATACATGAGAAGGAGAATGAATCATGAAGAAATCATACAAAATCGATGTGGACTGCGCAAACTGTGCAAATAAAATGGAAGAGGCCGCTCAGAAGACTGCAGGAGTCAAGGAGTGCAGCGTGAATTTTATGGCGCTGAAGATGAACGTGGAATTCGAGGAGGGCAGTGACCCGGCAGCAGTTATGAAGGATGTATTGAAGAACTGCAAGAAGGTTGAGGATGACTGCGAGATATATCTATAGGAAGCATGTGCAGATAATGAAAGCGGGTAGATGGTATGAATAAAAAGCAAAAAAAGGTTCTTTTCAGAATTATCATAGCAGCAGTTCTGGTACTGATTTTAGAAAATATTCCTGTGGAAGGATATTTGAGATTTGCATTGTATCTGATTCCGTATCTGGTGATTGGATATGATATTCTGAAGAAGGCCGTCAAGGGAATCCTGAATAAGCAGGTCTTTGATGAGAACTTTCTGATGGCAGTTGCAACCGTGGGTGCGATTGCACTGGGAGATTATAAGGAAGGTACAGCAGTTATGCTGTTTTACCAGATTGGTGAGCTGTTTCAAAGCTATGCGGTTGGTAAAAGCAGACGTAATATCAGTGATTTGATGGACATCCGACCGGATTATGCGAATATCGACCAAAACGGTCAACTGACAAAGGTAGATCCGGATGAAGTACCCGTAGGAAGCATCATCATTGTACAGCCGGGTGAGAAGATTCCGCTTGACGGTGTGATTACAGAAGGAACGTCTACCCTTAACACAAGCGCACTTACTGGAGAGAGTCTTCCGAGAACCGCAGCAGCAGGCATGGAGGTCATCAGCGGATGCATCAATGAAAGTGGTGTGCTCCATATCCGTACCACCAAAGAATTCGGAGAGTCTACAGCCTCCAAGATTCTGGACATGGTAGAGAATGCAAGCTCCAAGAAATCTAAATCAGAGAATTTCATATCTAAATTTGCAAGAGTTTACACACCCGTTGTATGTTACAGTGCCCTTGCTCTTGCGGTTCTGCCGCCTGTGGTCAGAATGCTGTTTCTGGGAGTTGATCCTCAGTGGGGAGAGTGGGTATACAGAGCATTGACCTTTTTAGTCATTAGCTGTCCATGTGCACTGGTCATCAGCATTCCGCTTAGTTTCTTTGCAGGAATCGGTGGAGCAAGCAGAGAAGGCGTACTGATTAAAGGCTCTAATTATCTGGAGGTATTGTCACAGACGGATGTAGTAGTCTTTGATAAGACCGGTACTCTGACAGAGGGTGTATTTGAGGTCACCGGCATCCATCATACGAAGGAAGAGGAAGCAAAGATTCTGGAGTATGCGGCACTTGCCGAGAGCTATTCCACCCATCCGATCAGTAAGAGTCTGCAGAAGGCCTATGGCAGGGTCATTGACCAGAGTCGTGTAGAGGATGTACAGGAAATCAGTGGTAATGGTGTGATTGCCAAGGTAGACGGCAGGACAATAGCCGCCGGAAATGCCAAGCTGATGGATCGAATCGGAGTAGAATATATCAGCTGCCATCATGTTGGAACGATAGTGCATATTGCAGTTGACGGAAGCTACGCAGGGCACATTGTTATTTCAGATAAGATCAAGCCAACCTCGAAGGAAGCCATTGCAGCACTGAAGAAAAATGGAATCAAGAAAAATGTTATGTTAACTGGCGATATGAAGAATGTCGGGGAGCAGGTAGCAGCAGAGCTTTCTATGGATGAAGTATACAGTGAGCTGCTTCCGGGAGATAAGGTTTCTAAGGTAGAAGAGCTGCTGCAGCAAAAGGATGAGAAGGAGAAGTTGGCATTTGTCGGGGACGGCATCAATGATGCACCGGTACTGTCCAGAGCAGACATTGGAATTGCCATGGGCGCACTCGGCTCAGATGCTGCCATTGAAGCAGCAGATGTAGTGCTGATGGATGATGATCCGTTAAAGATTGCGAAGGCAATCAAAATTGCGAAGAAATGTATGCGGATTGTCTATGAGAATATTTACTTTGCAATTGGAATCAAGGTGGCTTGTCTGGCATTAGGAGCACTCGGAATCGCAAATATGTGGGTGGCAATCTTCGCAGATGTCGGAGTGATGGTGATTGCAGTGTTAAATGCAATCAGGGCGCTGATGGTGAAGAAGCTATAGGAGGACATGATTATGGCAGCAGAAAAAATAGAATGTTGTGAACAGGAAGAAGTTCATGAGGAGCTTGTGAAGATTGTAAATGAGACGATGCCGGAGGAGACGGAGTTATATGACCTGGCAGAGTTATTCAAGGTATTCGGAGATTCTACAAGAATCAGGATTTTATTTGTCCTGTTTGAAGCAGAGGTTTGCGTCTGTGATCTTGCGCAGGTGCTCAATATGACACAGTCAGCCATTTCACACCAATTGAAAATACTGAAACAAAGCAAGCTGGTCAAGAACCGCAGAGAGGGAAAATCGATTTTCTACTCACTCGCGGATGACCATGTACGCAGTATTATTGCACAGGGACGGGAGCATATAGAAGAGTAGGTTCATATTCAGGAAGGATAGAAATGATGATGAGAATAGATCAAATAGCAGCGTTATTTATCATGCTGGCATTTTATATTGCTTATTTTATAAAAATGTATTTGCAGAAGCAGCGGGGAATCAGAACCCATCAGATCAATCAGGGGACGAAGCCACCCGAAACAAAACGTGTAGAAATGGTTATGAGCGTTGCAACACTTGTGATTGTAGTTGCAGAGCTTTTGAGCATCGTGCTGGACTGGCAGATGTTTGTTCAAAAGCCACTGCTCATCACCAGTTTGATGGTAGCAGCAATTGGTGTTTTGATTTTTATTTTTGCAATGATTACCATGAGAGACAGCTGGCGTGCCGGAATCAATGAGAGCGAGAAGACACAGCTTGTCACAAGCGGTATCTATCAATTTAGCCGCAATCCTGCTTTTCTCGGATTTGATTTGATGTACATCGGGATATTAATGACGTTTTTCAACATACCGTTACTGGTATTCACAGTGTTTGCAATCCTGTCACTGCATTTTCAGATTAGAGGGGAAGAAGCGTTCCTCATTACAGCCTTTGGTGCGCCTTATGAGGAGTATATGCAGCATACATGCCGGTATATCGGAAGAAAATGAAGTTTATGATGATTTCTCCGGAATATCTTCTATATGTTTTTTAATAGCTTCAAAGCTTTCAGGGCTGATGTCATGCTCCATTTTGCATGCATCAGCCATTGCTGTTTCAGAATCTACACCAAGGCGGATGAGCATGGTAGAAAGAATGGTATGACGCTCGTAGACAGTTTCGGCAAGCTTCTTGCCGGATTTGGTGAGGCTGATATACCCTTCATCAGAAACGGTAATGTATTCGCTGGCACGCAGATTCTTCATGGCTACACTGATGCTCGGCTTAGAATAGGAGAGTTCATTTGCAATATCAATAGAGCGAACGACGGGAAGCCGTTTGCTTAGAATCAAAATAGTCTCGAGATAGTCCTCAACAGATTCCTCTGATTTGTGTTTGATATAGCTCATGTTAATCCTCATCATCCTCTTCGGCGCCGGCAACAGCAGCTGTTGTACTGGCAATGACTGCAACAATGACTGCAGCAATAATAGCAATTCCAACAATTCCTACAAAAATCAATTCCATGATAGTGCCTCCTTGATCATCTGTAAACAATAAATAGTATAGCAATGATTCTGTCAGAAATCAACACAAAATCTTTTCTGACGGCAGAGGCAGGAATATGGTTTGCACTATTTGAAATCTGGTGTAAAATAGAAAATGGCAGTCACATAAAGACTCAGAGTGCGTAATGTAAGATATAATGATACAGATTCATTCATTGAAGGAGGATATCAATATGAAGGTTTTATTATTTAATGGAAGCTGTAATGCAAAGGGCTGTACCTATACAGCATTGACAGAAATCGCAGCAACACTGATACAGGAGGGAATCGCAACCGAGATTCTGCAGATTGGCGGCAAGCCGGTCAGGGACTGTATCGGATGCGGACAGTGTGCCGGCAAAAATGCATGTGTATTTGATGATGATATGGTAAACGAGTGGCTGCAAAAGGCTAAGGAAGCAGACGGATTCATATTCGGGACACCGGTATACTATGCACATCCGGATGGACGTATTTTATCGGTATTAGACCGTATGTTTTATGCCGGAGGCTCTTACTTTGCACATAAGCCGGGTGCTGCCATTGCCTCTGCCAGACGTGCTGGAACGACGGCTTCCATTGATGTATTAAATAAATATTTTACCATTAACCAGATGCCGATTATCAGCTCCACTTACTGGAATATGGTTCACGGAAATAAACCGGAGGATGTGAAACAAGATCTGGAAGGTCTGCAGACGATGAGAAATCTTGGGCGCAACATGGCATGGATTTTGAAGAGTATCGAAGCCGGCAGGGTAGCAGGTGTGAAAGAGCCTGTTGCAGAGCGTGACAGCAGGACGAATTTTATACGCTAGGATGTTTGCATCAAAGTGTTACATGAGAACATAAGAAAGACGTGTGATGAATCGTGATGGGGAATGTATATGAGATATCAAAAGCTTAAGAGAATTGTATTTCTGATCTTGGCAATTTTGAGCATGCTTTATTTTTGCATTTGTCTGGGGTATAGTGGTCTTGGTCTGTCATGGATCTGGGTGTGGCTGCTCATTGCCTGCTTTTGTGGGCTGCGTTTCTTGATGCTGGGATGTGAAATCAAGGGAACGGCGAAATGGAAGCTGCCCCGGTGGTTTAAGATTGCCTATAGAGTCATTTTAGCGGGCACACTGCTGGTTTTTGTGATTACGGAGAGTCAGGTCATATCGGGTATGACAACCAAACCGCAGGATAACCTTTCCTATGTGGTTGTTCTGGGAGCCGGTGTGAGAGGTACAACCCCGACACGTCCGTTATTATTACGGATGAAACGGGCATATGAATATATGGAGGCGAATCCTGACACGATGCTGATTGCGTCCGGTGGTCAGGGCACAGGAGAAGACATCAGTGAGGCTGAGTGCATCAAACGTTATCTGGTGGAGCAGGGAATTGATGAGAGCAGAATCCTGTTGGAAGACAAGTCTACCAGCACAGAGGAAAATCTGCGTAACAGCTTTGCCATGATTCCGGAGGATGCCGGAACAGTCGGTATCTTAACCAATGGATTTCATATTTACAGAGCGACACTGATTGCAAAAGAGCTTGGACATGAAAATGTCGCAGGAGTACCTGCCATCACACTGATGCCGGTCGGCATCCATTATGTGGTTCGGGAATTTTTCGCAGTGATGAAGCTACGCCTGATTCCGGTAAGCTGAATCTACTGCAGACTGTCACCGTATTTCTGGTACAGCTCCTGCAGACGGGCGACATCAGCCGGGTCGACTTCGGTCTGCATATACTGCTTCACAGCATCGATGCCGCCGTTCTGATAGAGGTCGGCGCACTCTGAGATGGTTTCATCATCAGAGTATTTCTGCATCAGTGCATCTACCTCTTCCGCGTCAGCAGGTTCCATCCGCTTCTTCATTTCGCTGATGTTTACGGAAGTGCCGGTTTGCTGTTGAATGACCTGTTCAGCTGCCTTTTCGGCAACGACCTGCTTTGCCTTGTCAGCGATTGCATCACGTTTGAATAAAATAACAATACATACAGCAATGATGCCCAATAAAATAATAAAAACGGGCATCATTTTCTGTCCCAGTGTTTTCTTTCTTCGTCTTGCCATTTGTATCTCTCCGTTCATGATGAATTCCATCTTTTAATCCAATATTCGATATCCTGTTTCAATCTCATTTATCATACACACAATAAAGAAGGAAATCAATTGTAAATTAAAATGTGTATTGACAAGTAAAAATTATATGTTATAGTAATAGTAGAACAAATAAAACAACAAGAACAAAAGCCTACAAGGAGGACAAGGTTATGAACATACAGAAATTCACACAAAAATCAATAGAAGCAGTCAATGACTGCGAGAAGCTTGCTTATGAATTCGGCAATCAGGAGATTGAAGAAGAGCATCTGCTCTATGCCCTGCTACGACAGGAGGACAGCCTGATTCTAAAGCTGATTGAGAAGATGGAAATCAATAA
>JAUNSO010000003.1:89377-102367 GCA_030539165.1 bacterium | reverse complement strand
TACGACAGGAGGACAGCCTGATTCTAAAGCTGATTGAGAAGATGGAAATCAATAAGGAGCATTTTATGGATAAGGCTGAGGAATATCTGAGCAAACGTGTCAAGGTACAGGGCGGGCAGGTCTATATCGGACAGCAGCTCAATAAAGTACTGATCCATGCAGAGGATGAGGCAAAGCAGATGGGAGATGAGTATGTCTCCGTGGAGCATCTGTTCCTGTCTCTGCTCAAGTATCCAAACGATGCAATGAAGCAGATCTGGAAGGAGTACGGCATTACAAGAGAGCGTTTCCTGCAGGCATTGTCTACAGTCAGGGGAAATCAGAGAGTGACCACCGATAACCCGGAGGCAACCTATGATACTCTGGAGAAATACGGGCAGGATCTGGTAGAAAAGGCAAGAAACCAGAAGCTTGACCCGGTCATCGGACGTGATAATGAGATTCGTAACATCATCCGTATTCTGTCCCGCAAGACAAAAAATAATCCGGTTCTGATTGGTGAACCGGGTGTCGGCAAGACAGCCGTCGTAGAAGGGCTGGCGCAGCGTATTGTGCGCGGCGATGTGCCGGAAGGATTGAAGAATAAGAAGATTTTCTCGCTGGACATGGGAGCACTGGTTGCCGGGGCAAAATACCGCGGAGAATTCGAGGAACGTCTGAAAGCGGTTCTTGAGGATGTGAAGAACAGTGATGGTCAGATCATTCTGTTCATTGATGAGCTGCATCTGATTGTAGGAGCCGGCAAGACAGACGGAGCCATGGATGCCGGCAATATGTTAAAGCCTATGTTGGCTCGTGGCGAGCTGCACTGTATCGGTGCAACTACGCTGGATGAATACAGACAGTATATTGAGAAGGATGCAGCGCTGGAGAGACGTTTCCAGCCGGTTATGGTAGATGAGCCTACGGTGGAGGACACGATATCGATTTTGCGTGGACTGAAGGAACGCTATGAAGTATTCCATGGCGTGAAGATTATGGATACGGCTCTGGTATCAGCAGCAGTCTTATCTCACAGATATATTTCAGACAGATTTCTTCCGGATAAAGCGATTGATCTGGTGGATGAGGCCTGTGCCCTGATTAAGACAGAGCAGGATTCCATGCCGACAGAGCTGGATGAACTGAATCGTAAGGCAACTCAGATGACAATTGAGGCAGAAGCTCTGAAAAAGGAGACTGACCACCTGAGTCAAGAACGTCTTGCAACACTGCAGAAGGAGCTTGCAGAGCTGAATGAGCAGCTGACAGCAGGCAAGGCACAGTGGGAAAATGAGAAGACATCCCTTACAAAGCTGCATAAGCTGCGTGAAGATATAGAAGCACTCAATAACCAGATTGAGGTGGCAACCCGTGCAGGAGAATATGAAAAGGTCAGTGAATTACAGTACGGTCAGCTGCCAAAGCTGCGCGAACAACTGGAAATCGAAGAACGTAAGATAAAGGAAGAAGGACTGACCCTGGTACACGAGAGTGTATCCGATGAAGAAATCGCCCGCATCATTTCCCGCTGGACAGGAATTCCGGTGGCTAAGCTGACAGAAAGCGAGCGCTCGAAGACCTTACATCTGGATGATGAACTGCATAAGAGAGTAATCGGACAGGATGAGGGTGTTACGAAAGTGACAGAGGCCATTATCCGTTCCAAGGCTGGCATTAAGGACCCGACAAAGCCGATTGGCTCATTCCTATTCTTAGGACCTACCGGTGTCGGCAAGACAGAGTTAGCAAAAGCACTGGCTGCAAGCCTCTTTGATGATGAATCCAACATGGTGCGTATTGATATGAGCGAGTATATGGAGAAATTCTCGGTATCTCGCCTGATTGGAGCACCTCCCGGATATGTCGGATATGAAGAGGGTGGACAGTTGACCGAAGCGGTCAGAAGAAAACCTTATTCAGTTGTTTTATTTGATGAGATTGAAAAAGCACATCCGGATGTCTTTAACGTACTGCTGCAGGTACTGGATGATGGACGTGTGACAGATTCACAGGGACGGACGGTTGACTTTAAGAATACAATCTTAATCATGACCTCTAATATCGGTTCTGAATATCTGTTAGAAGGCATCGAAGCAGACGGCACCATCAAGCCGGAAGCAGAGCAGATGGTCATGAATGACCTGCGGGAACATTTCAGACCTGAATTTTTGAACAGACTGGATGAGACCATTTTATTCAGACCATTGACCAAGGACAATATCGGAGGCATCATTAAGCTGCTGATTGCAGACCTGAATAAACGTCTCGCAGATAAGAACCTGACCATCGCACTGACACCGGCAGCAGAGGATTATATCGTGGAAGCAGGCTACGACCCGGTCTACGGCGCCCGCCCGCTGAAACGTTATCTGCAGAAGAACGTAGAAACTCTGGTTGCTAAGAAAATCCTAGCAGATGATGTAGAGGAAGGTCAGACCATCACAATTGATGTGGCAGATCAGAAGCTGATAGCGAAATAATTCATTACAGAAAACAAAAAAATCACTTCAGAATGATTTATTTTTACGAAAAAGTCATTTTGAAGTGACTTTTTCATTATATTCACTAAACCGGAAGGATGGATCGAATTCCTTTTAGAATAAATCCCTCCCCCATATCTGCCAGTTCATCTGTGGAGACAGCCATTCCGTTTTCCAGCCATAGCTGAATCAGTCCGATGTAACCGGACAGAATGAAAGAAGCGAAATATTCCTGACGGATGTCGGATTTACCGGCATTCAGCTCAGACCAGTGAGAGAGACATTCTTCATAAATGGTGGTTTTGAATTTTGTTAAGAAAGCGATATCTCCATTCGAACTGAGTAAGACACGGCATAGACCGGCATTCTCCTGCACAGCTGAAAAGAGGTCTGCATAGATTGGACGCGGACTTTGCGACAGTTCATGAGGATTGTATTTCTTGAATATAGAAATGATTTGTTCCATCAGTTCATGCTCGGTCTGTTCCATGAGATCAAATACATCCTTATAATGCAGATAAAATGTACCTCGGTTGATATCTGCATAGTCAGCCAATTCTTTTACGGTAATATCTCGGAAGCTTCTTTCTTTCATCAAGTCAATCAGTCCCTTTTTCAAAAGATTCTTTGTCTTTCTGACTCTGCGGTCAGCATTTTTCTCATTCAAGGCAGTGGCTCTCCTTCCGACTTGTAATCAATCAGAGACTCTTCTTGATTTTCATTTGCTTTGCTTATAAGAGTTCTGAAATAGATAATGAACGTTTCATTGATTTGTGTTGATTATCGGACAATCAGATAAAAACTGACGATTGTCTTTCTTTTATGGTGTTATTATAATGCAATCAGGTCAATAAATCAACACTGTGTTCATTAACTAACAGATGTTAAATTTAAGGAGCATGTATATATGGAGAAGTTAACAGGAATTATCATACATTTCAAAAAGACGGTGGTCATGGTCTTTCTGGCGGCAGCAGTATTCTGCCTTTTCATATCCAATTTTGTGAAGGTCAATTATGATATGTTGGATTATCTGCCGGAGGATGCGCCTTCGACTACGGCACTTGACACCATGAATGAGGAATACACGCAGGCTCCGCCGAATGTACGCGCCATTGTCAGAAATGTAACCATTCCGCAGGCACGTGAATATAAGGAGCAATTGGAGCAGGTTGAGTATGTGGAGTCCGTGAACTGGCTGGGCGATGCGGTCAATGTTTATGAGCCACTGGAATACAGCGACGTGGATACAGTAGAAGCATGGTACAAGGATCAGACAGCTCTTTACAGCATCACGGTGGATGACAGTACAGAGGAGAGTGAGACGGCAGCAGTGGAGGGCATACGCATGGTAATCGGTGACGACAATGCCATGAGTGGTGCAGCGGTGAATAATGCGCTCGCTCCTAAGACGACGGCAAAAGAGGTTTCGCAGATTATCTGTTATGTAGTGCCGATTGTACTTGCAATCCTGTTGCTGACGACAACCTCATGGTGGGAGCCGTTCCTGTTTTTACTTACAATTGGAATTGCCATCCTGCTCAATCGTGGAACAAATCTCATGTTTGGAGAAATCTCTTTTGTAACAAATGCTGCAGGCAGCATTCTGCAGCTGGCGGTTTCTATGGATTATTCAATCTTCTTACTACACAGATTTGCAGAATACCGCGAATCAGGCTTAGATGTAGAAACAGCAATGACCAAAGCGGTCAAAAAGTCATTTGGGTCTATTATGAGCAGTGGACTGACAACAGTAACCGGTTTTGCCGCACTGATTCTGATGCGATTTAAAATCGGCCCGGATATGGGCTATGTGATGGCTAAGGCAATTGTTCTGAGTTTATTTTGTGTAATTTTATTTTTACCTGCAGCAACGATATTGACCTATAAATTGATTGATAAGACGGAACATAGATCTCTGATGCCTTCATTTGAAAGCTTTGCAGGAGTCATTATCAAGGTGAGAGCTCCTGTTTTGCTTTTGTTTCTCTTAATTTTGCTTCCGTGTTACAAGGCGCAGAGTGCAAATGACTTTATCTACGGTGCATCCGGCATCTACGGAGATGAGCATACACAAATCGGTGCAGATAAGCTGGCGGTTAATGAGTTGTTCGGAGAGTCAAGTCCGATTGTAGTGATGGTGCCGGTCGGCAGCCCTGAGAAGGAACAGAGACTGAATGATGCATTGCTAAAGCTTGACGAAGTCACATCTGTAATCTCATATGCCCATACAGTAGGAAAGGAAATTCCGGTCGAGTTCCTGCCATCTGAGACCTCTGCCAAGCTGTATTCCGATCATTACAGCCGGTTTATCGTGACATTGCAGTTATCCGAGACTGACAAGGGGGCATTTGATAGGATTGCTGCACTCAAGCAGACAATCGCAGACATCTACGGGGATGACTACCTGCTGGCAGGGGATATCATCAGTACCGCAGATCTGCGTGATACGGTTACAGAGGACAATGTACGTGTCAATGCAGTTGCAATTGCAGCAATTTTCTTAATTTTAATTATAAATTTCAAGTCGTTGACACTGCCTGTGATTTTGACACTTGTGATTGAGGCATCGATATGGATTAACCTGACGATTCCTTTTTTTCAGGGAACGACGCTGCATTATATAGCCTACCTGATTATCGGAACGGTGCAGCTTGGAGCAACCATAGATTATGCCATTCTGATTACGGACAGATACGTGGAAAATCGCAGGAAGATGGAGAAGAAAGAGGCAGTATTGAAGGCTTTATCAACATCCTCCCTGTCAGTATTGACTTCATCGGTCATTCTGACACTGGCAGGCATTTTACTAGGTATTATATCCACAAACCTTGTCCTGAGTCAGCTGGGAACACTGGTTGGCAGAGGAGCAGCTATTTCAGTTGGACTTGTCCTGTTCGTACTGCCGGCAGCTCTGTGGGCCATGGATCCTGTGATCAGAAAAACGACCTATCAAGCGAACTTTGTATGTAAAGAATCTCCCCGAAAAAAAGAAATTGAAATCATAGAACTATGAAAGGAACAAAGAGATGAGAGTGAATAAGAAGCGGATTAAAAAGGCATGTGTGTTGATTATAACAGCCGGTATCATACTGACAATGCCGGGAATTACCTATGCGGCGGATACAGGAAATAAAGAGGAAAACGTATATGCAAGCCTGAACGCGGACGGTTCGGTCAAAAGCCTGTATGTGGTCAATGAATATACCCTTCAGACAGATCAGACACTGACGGACTACGGCAAATATTCGTCAGTCAGAAATATTACAACTGATGACGAAATCAAGATAGACGGTGAGATAATCACTCTGCAGGGGCACAAGGGAAAGTATTACTACCAAGGCAATCTGGAGACAAAGGAGCTTCCGTGGAGCATATCCGTCAAGTATTTTCTCGACGGCAGGGAAATAGAAGCGGAGGCATTGGGAGGAAAGAGCGGCAGTCTTGAAATTCTCATCTCCACTGGGAAAAATGCAGCTGTGGATGCCTCCTTCTTTGAAAATTATCTGCTGCAGGGCAAGGTACTGCTGGATACAGGGCGATGCAAGAATATCAAAGCCGAAGGGGCAACGGTAGCCAGTGTTGGTAGTGATAAGCAGCTGCTTTATAACATCATGCCTGATAAGGAAAAGGAGTACCAGATCAGTGCGGATGTGACGGATTTTCGGATGGATGGAATCAGTTTCAGCGCAGTTCCGGTTTCCTTTGACATTGACAGGAACAGTCTGAATACAGATGAAATCGATACGAAGATTACTGATCTGCAGGATGCGGTTACAGAGTTGGATGATGGGGCATTGGAGTTAAAGGACGGCGCGAAGGAGTTACATGATGGGGCGTATGACCTGCATGACGGTTCCATTGACTTTTTTGACGGTGCAACTGATCTGAATGATGGTGCCGTGGAATTGGATGATGGAGCAAGGAAGCTCTTAGAGGGTGCACAGGAGCTCTGCGACGGCAGCGGCAGTCTCCAAAAGGGTATGTATGAAATCAATGACGGACTGGGTACACTGGATGGCAAGTCGCAGGAATTAAAGGACGGCAGCGGCAGACTGAAAAGTGGTACGGACGCATTGGTGGCTGGGATTAATGGAGCAGCAATCAGTGAGGCAGAGATAGCAGGAATGGTACAGTCAGGAGTGAAGACCGGGGTTGCAGATGCTTTACAGGCTGCAGGAATCACAGATCCGACTACGATTGAAACGATTTCTTCACAAGCCTCTCAGGCAATTGCTACCGGAATCGGACAAAATATGTCCGCAGCCATTACCACTAAAATGCAGCCACTCGCCGAGGGAGCAGCCTCACTGCAAAGCGGAGCAGCATCTCTTAACACCGGTGTCAACGATTACACCGGAGCAGTGGGACAGATTCGATCCGGTTCTCAGACGGCCTGTGAGGGAATGGGTAAGCTACGCTACGGTATCAGCGAGTTGAAGGATGGAACAGTGGATCTCAAGGAGGGCACAGAAGAACTGTTAGACGGAACCAATGACCTCGTAGACGGAGCAGTTGACCTGTATGACGGTACTAAGGAATTGTATGAGGGAACGGGTGAGCTTGTAGACGGAACCGGTGAACTGACTGACGGAACCAATACATTCAAAACAGAGACGAGTGACCTTGATGTACAGGTGGATGATGAAATCGATGAGGCACTGAAGAAAGTATCCGGAGGAGACTTTACCCCGATTTCCTTTGTATCCGCAAAGAATCAAAATGTAACTTCCGTGCAGTTCGCCATGACCACAGACCCAATCGAAGCCCCTGAGCCCGAGACCGTTGTCACCCCGGAAGTCAAGCAGACCTTCTGGCAAAAGTTCATCGGATTATTTAAGAAATAGTATGATCTTTAAAGTTCTAGCGGCAGTTCCATCTGTACCACAAAGCCATGCTCGTTTTTGACTATCATTTTTCCACCATGTACTAAGATGATTTTATATGCCATAGGCAGTCCCAGACCGTGGGCTGTCTGTGGCATTTCTTTGATGCTGCCCAGCACCTCATCAGGGACACCGACTCCGTTATCACGGATGACGATGACTGCCTGACCGGAAGCTGCATAGGCAGTTATTTCTATCTTACATCCGTCGGGGTTGTGGGCGATACTGTTATGCAGCAGGTTGTAAATGGCACGTTCTAATAACGGCTCGTCTGCGAGAACTGTCATTTTCTCATCCTTTAGCTCCGGCAGAATCTCATATCTGTCAGAAAGTCCGCTGTTAATCGTATCGGTCACAATGCGCCGCAGCATAGCACACAGATGAACCGTGCTCTTTTTTGCCGGCTGCATATCATACTCGAGAGAGGATATGAGATTCAGATCCTCTACCAGCTTCTTGATGCGGGTACTCTGTGTGAGAATGGCACCGGTTCTTGTATGCCCTTCGTCTGAAAGAGACTCTTCACATTCCAGAGCCTCAGCATTTCCCATGATAATGGAAAGCGGAGTCCGAATATCATGAGAGATTCCTGCAATCCAGTTTAATCTTGCATGATCCTTCCTGGCAAGCACCGCATTTTTGCGTTCGATGGCAGCAGAAGTCTCATTGATACTCTTGGAAAGCTCCTTGAATAACCCCTTTTCCCTTAGGGAAACAGGCTTCTCCAGACGCAGGTCGCGGACTCCGTTCATGAACTCGCGAAGCCTCTTAAACAGTCTTGTTCCGAGTAAAGCCGCAAATATAGATGCCAGAATGAGATTGATGACTAATACAGTCAATATACGCTGCGGCAGTGTCTCAAACCATGACATGGAGTACTCAATGTTGTATTTTCCTACAGAGTTCTTAGGGACACCAAGCACCAGAAGACCATACTCCTTTGCACAGACATAGACAGGGTAATCCTTCAGAAACCACTTTGTCATATTTGCAACATCGTTCAATGTGTAATGTGTGGGTATATCAGATGGCTGATTCACAGACCAGATGATGTTACCCTGTTCATTGATCAGGATACACCAGTCCTCATCCGGGATCACCACCTCTTCATTCAGTGTACAGGTCTGATTCTCGTAATGCAGATTGGCACTGATCTGATTCAGAAGTCTTTCCGGAGATTCATTGATTCTAGTCGTATCACTGGAAACAGCGGCAAATCCAATAAAGTTAAGCACCAGCAGAAATGTAGAAATGACTGCTGCAGTCAACGTAAAAATCAATCCAATTCTAAAGGCTGTCTTATTCATGCTCTGTCACCAGCTTGTAACCAAGTCCTTTCACTGTAATCAGGTGTTTTGGTGCAGAAGGATTCTCCTCCAGCTTTTCACGAATACGCCTGATATGAACCATCAGCGTATTTTCATATCCATAATAAGCGTCTCCCCATGCTGCCAGACAGAGCGCATCATTGGTGACAATTCTGTTTTGATTTTCCCAGAGCTTCTTTAACAGGATAAATTCCTTGGCAGTCAATGAGACAGAGCTATTATCAGAGGTGACAGAGGCTGTCTCAAAGTCTACATAGCGATTACCGGCATGAAAGCCTGCTGCAGTCTGCGGCTTTAGATAAGTACGCCGCAATAATGCCGTGACACGTAAGAGCAGCTCCTTTGTCAGAAAAGGTTTTACAATGTAGTCATCTGCGCCAAGCTCCAGTCCACGGATACGATCCTCATCCTCGCCTCTTGCAGTCAGGAAGATGACAGGCATCTGTGAGAGCGTTCTGATTTCTTCATATAAGGAAAAGCCATTGCCGTCCGGCAGCATGACGTCCAGTATGCACAGGGCAATCGGCTGTGTGCGAATGACAGTCAAAGCATCTTTGCAGGTCTCTGCGGTATAGATATTAAAATAGCCTTCTCTGATCAGGCAGTCCTTTGTTACCTTCAGAAGCTCCCGTTCATCATCCACAACTAATATTTTTTTCTGACCCAGTTCGTTCATGCGGTATCACCCTTTCTCTCTCCCTAATAATAACATATTTCTCATAAACAAAAGGCTTTTTTCTGCGGCTGGTTCAAAGTTAAGGTTCTTGTAAGGATGCGTTAAGTTTGCTGAAAGGAGAGCACGTTACAATGAGTCAGTCATCAATCAAACGAATTAGAAAGGAAGAAAACATCATGAATGAAATTGTACAGACAAAAGGACTGACCAAGAGATATGGAGACTTTGATGCAGTCTGCGGCCTGAATATGCTTGTAAAGGAAAAACGCATCTATGGATTTCTCGGCCCGAACGGAGCAGGAAAATCGACGACTCTAAAAATGCTGCTCGGATTGGTGCATCCGACGGCGGGGGAGATCAGTCTCTTCGGAAAGCAGGTGACAGCGAAAAACCGCATGGAAATCCTGCATGATATCGGCTCCTTAATTGAAACACCTTCTTATTACGGACATTTGACAGCAAAGGAGAACCTGAAAATATTCGCAACGCTTCTTCATGTGCCTGACAGCAATATTGAAGAGGTACTGAAGATTGTCAGGCTAGACAGACAGCAGAATAAGAAGACGGCAGCTTTTTCTCTTGGTATGAAGCAGCGGCTCGGACTGGCCTCCGCATTGCTATCCTTTCCACGGCTGCTAATCCTGGATGAGCCGACGAATGGACTTGATCCGGCAGGCATCCAGGAAATGAGAGAGCTGATTAAATCACTTCCGGAGAAGTATGGAATGACAGTCGTCGTATCCAGCCATTTGCTATCGGAAATCGACCAGATGGCAGAAGACATCGGAATCATTGCAAATGGAAAGATGATGTATCAGGGAGAACTGAACAGATTGCATGAGATGGGACAGAATCAGACACTGGAGGAGATTTTCTTGGATCTGACAGGAAGGGAACAAAGCCTATGATGGAGTTATTGAGATGTGAATTTAAAAAGACGAGAAGACGTTATATAACGCTGACAACACTTGGTATTACAGGTGTAGAGCTGGCATGGGTATTGTATGGGGATTACAATCCGGATATGCTCCGAACCGGCTGGATGATGTTTTTATATCAGATGCCGTTGTATAATGCACTTTTCATTCCGATTCTCGCCATGGTTATCTCTTCGAGATTATGCGACCTGGAGCATAAGGGTGTAATGTTTAAGCAGCTGTGCTCCATCATGCCGAAGGGAAAGCTTTATGATGCAAAGCTTCTGTATGGGCTTGGCATGATGTGGATTTCAGTCATTGTTTCGTGGATCGGCTTAATTCTGTTCGGAATAGTTAAGGGCTTCGAGGGAGCATTGCCAATCAGGCTGTATTTGTTCTATCTGCTCTTTACACTTGTTCCGGCTACGGTATTATATGTATTTCAGCATACATTATCGATGCTGTTCAGGAATCAGGCAGTGGCATTCTTCACAGGCATCATAGGAGAATTCCTGGGCGTCTTTTCTATGTTTCTGTCACAGATTCCGTTTCTAAGAAGCATTTTGATATGGGGCTCCTTTGGAGTACTGCAGTTTGTCGGAATGTATGGCTGGACGAATGAAACAAGAATGAGCACGGTTTATTATGAGGTCATGGACATTGACTGGCTGTATTGCGTAGCCTTAGCGGCTGCAGGAATGGTCATGTATCTGATTGGAAGAAAATTATTTTGTGAAAGTGAGGGATAGAGTATGTTGATTCAATTATTAAAGGCAGAGAGAATGAAATTAAAGCATTCACCGGTCTGGCTGGCATTTTTGCTGATGCCATTGGTTCCGGCACTGCTTGGAACACTGAATTATATGGGGAATATAGAGATTTTGAAAAGTGAGTGGTACAGTTTGTGGACGCAGCACACCATTTTTACGTGCTATTTCTTCCTGCCGGTTATGCTGGGGGTTTACTGCTCATATATGATGCATCTGGAGCATGCCAATCATAACTGGAACAAGGTGCTGACGATGCCTGTGAGGAGGAGTATGGTATTTCTGGCGAAGCTGATCACGGTATCTTATATGATTCTATTCAGTGAAATCTGGATTGGTGTTCTATTTATCCTGTCCGGCAAGCTGATTGGAATGACCGGAACACTGCCGCTTTTATCCGTCATGCAATGGTGTCTCTTCGGAACGCTGGGCGGTATCGTGATGGCGGCGGTGCAGCTGTTATTATCTCTGTTTATCAAAAGCTTTGCGCTGCCTGTCGGTATCGCCTTCGCAGGAGGCCTGTCCGGATTGATTTTCTTGGCCAAGAATCTCGGACATATCTGGCCGTATTCTCTGATGGCATATGGCATGAATTCCAACGCTCCGCAGCAGATGATGAAGAGCGGATATATCCCCTTTGCTGTAATCTGTATCGTATATACAGTTATCATCACGACTGCAGCGAGTGAGGTGCTGAAGAGACGGGATATGTAATATAGGCAATGCAAATGCAACAGAGCCTGGCTGCAAAAAGTTAAAATAAATTCAAAAAATATTGAAAATCATATAATATTTGCAAAGTATCTGACCGATAACACTATTGGAGGATTTTCGGTATGAATATTTCGGGATATGGAATGAACACTTCATACTATAGTTATATCTACAGCAGTTCGGTACACAGTGCCGGGCTTACAAGTGATTCCATGAATCCGGTCAGTGATTTATTATCCTCCAAGGTGCAGAATCAGATTGGCATGCAGACAGCTTCTAATGCGAATGTGATTGGCTCAGGTTCTTCTGCATTTGGCGACATTATGACAATGCAGTACAAGCTCTTAAAGGAACAGGAATATGATACCGCACTGGAAGATGCGCGTATCAATGATCCTATGAAATATGAGCAGATGCAGTCTCAGCGCAAGCAGGACATTGCGAAATCCTTCCGTCAGGTTGAGGAGCTCGCGAAGGAAAGCGGCGACGGCAAGACCGGTATGGCAGCATATAACGGGGTGCCGATTACTTTTGATTTTCAAAATAGTATCATGACGGTCGGCGATATGTCCGCAGGCAATGATATCATTCACGTAGGCAAGCTCTCCAATGGGTATGCTTTCAGCTTTAACCGTGATAATATAGGAGATATTTCGAAGATTTTAGACCTGTTCTCACCGGAAGATGTGAACAAGATTATGGAAGCCATCACCACCGATAACATTGCAAAGTCCATGGAGCAGGAAATCGAGGATGAAAAGGCGAAGGTTGGTAAGGCAGCAGCTTCCGGCGCGGATGAAACAGATGCAAATACAGCAGTTGCCGATACATCCCAGACTGACGGAGCAGCTGTTGACGGCACAGAATCGAACGGTATCCTGAATATGCTCTCTCCTGTCATTGAGGATTTGGACAAATCCAAGGCAGTCGGAGGCAAGTACGGCATCGGAGCAGGCTTCAACATCTATTATATCAATCGTGCAAACAATGCATATGAGGACAGCTTCGTATATTCAAGATGAAGCACCATCAATCAGTCATTATATTTGATAAAGTATCAATATTAAGACATCGAATTTTTTCGGTGTCTTATTTTTTGATTCATATTATGCATATCACTGTTACATAACTATAATATATAACAACGATATGCATAAGAAAACTGAATTAAGATAAAAATATATTGAAAAACGATAAAAAAGTATTGAAATTCAATTTTGACTGTGCTATAGTCATTGCA
>JAUNSO010000003.1:0-89277 GCA_030539165.1 bacterium | reverse complement strand
GAAAAACGATAAAAAAGTATTGAAATTCAATTTTGACTGTGCTATAGTCATTGCAAGACAGGTAAGGTAATTTTAGGAAAGAAGGAATGAAAATGAAACAGAATACAGAAGCACAGACAACCATTACGAAGGTAACAAAGTTCCTGTTGGATTTTATGTTCTACTGCGGCATACTGGCATGCGTGACGCTGCCATTTACCATTAGAGCCATTGCACCATACTATGACAAGTTCGAGGAGTTCTATTTACAGGCGGTCATCCTGTATTTTATTGATGGGGTACTGGCGGTGCTGTTAGTGAATGAACTGCGGAGAATGTTCAAAACGGTCTTGAATGACGACTGTTTTATTCAGGAGAATGTCGTCAGTCTGCAGAGAATGGGAAACTTTGCATTTGCAATTGCAGCAGTATCGACAGTCAGGATGTTCTTTTATATCACACCGGCAATTCTGGTAGTCATACTCGTATTCATCGTTGCAGGAATGTTCAGCAAGGTGCTGTCACAGGTGTTTGACAGGGCGGTCTCATATAAGCTTGAGAACGACCTGACGATTTAGGAGGTGGCACATATGGCAATTATCGTGAATCTGGACGTAGTCATGGCACAGAGAAAAATCGGACTGACAGAGCTTGCTGAGAAGGTTGATATTACCATGGCAAATCTGTCGATTCTAAAAAATAATAAGGCAAAAGCAATGCGGTTCTCTACATTGGAATCAATCTGTGAGGCATTAAACTGTCAGCCGGGAGACATCTTAGAATATCGCAAGGAGGAAGAGTAACATGTCAGAATATCAGGTACGTGACCACTTTAGTCAGATAGCACTTGCAACATTTATTTATGCAGTCTTTTTTACATTTAGTCTATACAAGAATCTGGTAGGAATCACCTTCCCGTTCTTTGTGGCGGGCACCTACGGATATCTGCTGTATTGTATGAAACAGCTGGACATTCAGGGAAAGAAGGACACTGTTTTTTACGTAGCAGCCTCGGTGCTGCTTGGGGTCTCAACATTTTGCACAGATTCTCTGCCGATACAGTTTTTCAATTTCTGCGGTATATTGCTTCTCATCGGAAGCTTTATGATTCACCAGCTCTACGAGGATGGCAAATGGGATTTCTCGAAGTATCTGGGGGCGGTATTCTATACTGTAATCGCATCTGTTGTCTATGTGTTCCAGCCTTTTATGCATTTTGACTATTACCTGAAGCACCGGGGTAAGAAGCCAAACGGAAAAGGAAAATATGTATGGTACGGAATCTTTATCACCATCCCGTTATTACTGGTGGTTCTTGCCTTGCTGGCATCCGCCGATGTTGTGTTTAGCAGACTGATAGAAAAACTGCTGCATTTTGGCAATCTGGTTCCTGCAGATGTGTTCGGCGTATTCTTCCTGACTGTTTTTGCTTTTTTTGCAGCCTATGCCTATTTCTGCTCTGTAGTCAACAAGGATATCAACGAAGAAGTGACTGATAAGCGTACAGGAGAACCCATCGTTGCCATCACATTTACCTCGGTACTGACAGTCGTTTATCTTGTGTTTTGCGTGATTCAGTTAGTCTATCTGTTCATTGGAGGGATGCAGATTCCATATGGCTATACCTATGCAGAGTATGCAAGACAGGGATACTTCCAGCTGCTCTTTGTCTGCCTGCTCAATCTGGTACTGGTACTCGTCTGTCTGAGACGATTCCGTGAGCATAAGGTATTAAAGACGATCCTTTTGGTTCTGTCAATCTGTACCTATATTATGATTGCATCATCTGTGTATCGTATGATTCTGTATGTCAGCGCCTATTGTCTGACCTTTACCAGAGTGCTGGTATTATGGAGCCTTGCAGTATTGATTTTGCTGCTGACCGGAATAGTCATCAGTATCTTTAAACCGGCATTTCCACTGTTCCGGTACTGTATGGTGGTTGTGACCTGCTCGTATCTGTGCCTGTCCTTCAGTCATCAGGATGCATGGATTACGAAATACAATCTGATGAAGGCACATGCAGACAGCTCTTTTCAAATGGACTATGAATATCTGCATCGGTTGTCATTAGATAAGATTCCTGCTATGATGCAGTATATGAATGAAGAAGATTTTATGTGGTATGGCTATGATCAAGGAGATTACTTACAGAACGAAGTCAATGAATCGGGTAGCAGTATGACGCTGAGAACATGGAATCTGTCTAAATATAAAGCAATGCGGCTGATGACGCAATAGCCGTTTAGAATTGATATCAAGCAGAACAGAGAACAAAAACGGAGGTCAGTATGAGCAAATTATCAACAATGTTTACAAAGTTATTCAGTCAGATTAAAGATACATTTCAAAGAGTTCCTGTGACGACCTGTATCATCATGGCAGAGGCAATATTTGTGACGGTATTTTTCAATGATTTTGAAAAAAAACCGGTCGGATGGGTAGCATTCTTTTTATTCCTTTTTGCAGCGGGAAGTCTGTTAGCGGAGAGTATACTCTGTCAGAAAAAAGCATGGATGAAATGGGCAGGTGCGGGGTTTGCAGCCTTGGCCGCCGGGATCATGGCATCACTCGAATGTGAGTCCATATGTGGTCTGGTCGAACTGGACGACATCCTTTCTATCAGTAATGAACGTGTGACGGCTTTCATCTATGGATATATCATCATCTGTGTGGTCATGTCTGTTTACCTGTGTCAGAAGAGATCAGGGCTGACATTTCCACAGTATCTGCTGCAGATATTTGTAGAGGGCGCAAAGACAACGATTATCTACGGCGTACTTTGTATTGGTGTGCTCGTACTGACAGGGATTATAGATGCCCTTTTTTTGAAGAATAACTATTTTGAACTCGAACTGAGAGCTCTGTTCTTTGTCTCAGTTGCGTACTATGGAACCGGTCTGGTTTACAGTCTGTGGAGTCCGGTCAAGGAAATCACCGGTTTCTTCCGTGCCATTGTACGGTATGTGATGTTGTGCATTTGTCTTGCTGCATTTTTGATTATCTATGTCTATATGCTGAAGATTGTGATTATGTGGGAAATTCCTTCCAATCAGATCTTTAGCATCCTGACTTCACTATTTTGTACAGCAATGCCGATCTCACTGATGTGTATGGCATATGAGAAGGACACGTTCCTGCAAAAGGCAGCGTATATCCTGCCGTACATATTTGCTCCATTTCTGATCCTTCAGATCTACTCAGTCAGTGCCAGAATCCATGAGCATGGTCTGACACCATCCCGCTATATGGGTATTTTCATGATCGTATTTGAAATCATCTATATCCTCTGGTATCTGAAATGGAAGGAGAAGATGAACCTGCTCCTGCCGGTGATTGCGGTCATAACGGCCATCATTACATTTGTACCTGGCATCAATATGTACACGGCATCCATCATGAGTCAGCGCCATATCCTGACGAAATATCAGTCAGCGGACATCTCACAGCTCAGCACAGAACAGATAGCGAAAATCAAGGGCGCATACCAGTATCTGAAAAGTGAAGTAAGCAGAGGCAATATAAAAGAGGAGGGCGTGACAAATCTGGTCACAGAGGATTTGAAGGCACAGCTTGAAGAAGCAGATGCATATACAGATCCTATGAGACATACCATCACGGGATATCGTGAGATTTTCGATATGGATGTTACACGGTATACTCATATATACAAAATACAGATTCATGCCGACTCGGACAGTGGTACGAAGAAGGACAGCATCGATGTGGGTGCACTGGAAATCAGTATAGATTCAAATAGAGAGCAGACTTCATTGGGTGTATATGATCTGGAGAATATGATTCAGGACTATATCACAGAGGATCTCAAACAGCAGGAGGATACAGCTGATAACGGAACAACCTATCATGATATCAGCGAGCTGATGTCAGCAAGTGGGATCCGAATTACACCAGACAAGGTGCTGATACCAGAGAGTCTGTCCCTTGAGTATGAGCAGACGGACGCAGAAGAGTCATCGATACAGACAATACAGATCGATTACATTGACATCTCCGGATACATGCTTTGTACAGAATAACAGCTCATACAAAAGACTACATAAAAAGGGCATCCGTTCAGCAATAACGGACGCCCTTTTCGGGTAATAAATCTGGAAGGGTTCTGCAGTGAAGCATACTGCAGATTTATCGCAAATAATGAAATGAAAATCTGTTTCAGGGATTAACGAATCGTAACCTTGAATTCCGGCAGTGCAGCATCTGACAAGGAACCGAAGCACTTGTGAGACACATTGATATTGCCGTTTTCGTTGATGGCAGTCAGTTCAAAGATCTTCTCTGCATTTGTATTATAAATTGCACATGCAGCGGATTTGCCTTCTGCCAGATGATAGATCACGAATTCTGTATCCTTCAGGTAGTCATATTCAAAGTCTCTTTCGAAGTGACCATAGGCTATGATGCTGTTCGGCTTTGCAAGTACCGGCATTTCCATATAAGAACAGGTGTGATGATACCAGTTACCGCCCTCGTATTCTTTGCCTGTGATGATATCTGTCCAGATGCCGCGTGTTCCGTCTGCTTCCAGAGGCAGATAGTACTCTGCCATAGAGTCTTCATTGAAAATCGGAGCAGCGAGCAGATTGTCACCGAACATATATTGTCTGTCTAACGGCAGACAGGTTGGGTCATAGGCGTAATCCACAACCATGGCACGCATCATCGGCACACCGGTTTCATGAGTCTTTACAGCCTGAGAGAAGATATACGGCATCAGGCGTCCCTTTAATTTTGTGAAGAAACGGAGTACATCGCAGGATTCCTCATCAAAGAGCCACGGTACTCTGTAGGAGCTGCTTCCGTGCAGCCTGGAGTGAGAGGAGAACAATCCGAATGCAGACCATCTCTTATAAATATCAGGTGTTGCTGTTGCTTCAAAGCCAGATATATCGTGGCTGAAATAGCCAAAGCCTGACATGCAGAGAGAAAGTCCTCCACGCAGTGTCTCTGCCATAGAACTGTACTCTGCTGAGCAGTCACCACCCCAGTGTACCGGGAACTGCTGTCCGCCGGCTGTTGCACTACGGGCAAAGAGACATGCTTTATTCTTGCCGTAGTATTCCTCCAACAGAGAGAATACACATTTGTTATATAAGAAGGTATAGTAGTTATGCATCTTGATCGGATCGGAGCCGTCATAATACACAATATCAGTGGTAGGGATGCGCTCTGCAAAATCTGTCTTGAAGGTATCCACGCCCATATCACATAACGCGCGTAATTTATCTGTATACCACTTGCATGCAGCAGGATTGGTGAAGTCTACGATTGCCATACCGGGCTGCCACAGGTCACACTGGAATACATCACCATTTGTCTTTTTGATAAAATATCCGCCTTCCACGCCTTCATCAAACATAGAAGAACGCTGGGCGATATATGGATTGATCCACACGCAGGATTTCAATCCTTTTTCCTTCAGGCGGCCAAGCATTGCCTTCGGATCAGGAAACTGTTCCAGATTCCACTGCATGTTACATAGTTCAAATTCTTTCATCCAGAAGCAGTCGAAGTGGAAGACCTGGAGCGGAATGTCTCTGTCTGCCATACCATCAATGAAGGAAGTGATGGTTTCTTCGTCATAGGTTGTTGTAAAGGAAGTCGTCAGCCACAGTCCGAATGTAAATGCGGGCGGCAGAGCCGGCTTTCCTGTTAAGTCTGTATAGAGCTTTAATGTGCCCGGAATGTTATCACTGCCAAATACGAAGTATTCCAGCTCTTCACCGGGAACCGTAAAGGATACCTTGGAGACTGTGTCGGAGGCAACTTCATAAGAAACCTTATCAGGCGTATTAACAAATACACCATAACCACGTGAGGATACATAGAAGGGAATACTCTTGTAGCTCTGTGGTGTGCATGTGCCTCCATCAGCATTCCAGATTTCTACGTTCTGTCCGTTCTTGGTAAACGGAGTGAATTTCTCACCAAAGCCGTAGATATATTCACCGGCTGAGAGGCATAGCTGCTCACGGATAAAGGTGGAGCGGCGGTCTGCCGGATATGCGAAGAACGTATCATTTTCCAACGGCTTCAGTCGTTCAGCTGTACGATAGGGAGCTTCCTCGATAATGGAAGTGGAACGCCAGCCGCCGCCTGTCAGAACCTTTCCCTGGTAGGTGTAGCTGAATTTCCATGTATCCTTCATAATACGGACGGCAGTCTGACCGGAGACAAGCTCTACGTATTCATCTGTTTCGGTGATAATGGGAAGAAATGTGGCTTCGGTCTGTTCCTGCAGTGTAAAATGCGGACCATGGTCAACGGTTCCTTTATAATGTACAATATTTGTTTTGATGACATCCGGGGTCGTAGAAGAATAGGTAATCTCCAGATTGGGACCAGCCAGTGTCATACCGCGGTTTTCAACCTTTGCAGGTGTTACCAGCAATTTAATCTCGTTTTTTGTAGTCTTAATTTCATAGGCATGTACGGCATAATTCGTATCGTACCCGTTTTTCGTGAGCCAGAACCCGTCTGAAAATATCATGATCTGTACCATCCTTTCCATATATAAAAGTAACGTTCTGTTGTTTCATCTGTACAAACTTGATTCAACTGTGTATAATGATAGTATATTTCCCATATTCATGATAATCTATAATTAAATCGCTGATTTTTAACACAATATTGATGATGTGACAGAATTGCGGTAGCTTCGTATCTATCAATAGGACTGAATATAATGGAGGGTATCATCAATGAATGAGAAATCAATGCAGGAATTGAGAGATGAAGAGCTGGATGTGGTAACCGGAGGGGCACTTGCAGGCGGCCAGAAAAAATCAAAGGTGCGTGTCATGGGACTTCCGGCAGAAGGTAATACGGGCAAAGGCTTCACATTTGCCTGTCAGAATCCTGCGTGCGGCAAGGCATTCATCATCACGGATTTGAATGCGGATGAATATGAATGTCCTTATTGTCACAAGGTCCATGAATCCTGCGGCTGAGGTGAAGGAGATCAGATTCTATGAAATCAAAATCAATGCTGATGGAGCAGGCAAGTCATGGGACACCGTTATTGCCGATCGGAATTCATCGTCTTCACTATTCCGGTGAAGACGATGTTTTCTTTTATTTGCACTGGCATAGTGAGATAGAGTTTTTTATCGTACAAAGGGGAGCTGTTGTCTTTACCATTGAGGATCAGGAGTATATCCTGAATGAGAATGAAGGCATATTCGTGAATGCCAATGAACTGCATATGGCACGCTCCCATAATGGGATGGAATGTCAATGCTGTGCACTGGTCTTTCAGCCGGTGGTGCTGATTGACAATGTGAATTCTCCGGCATACGCCAAGTATGTCTATCCTGTACTGGTCGGCAATCGTATTCTGGTTCACAGGCTTGGAACAGAAGAAGTGTGGCAGCAGGAGGTACTGAATGGAATCAAGGCAGTATGTGCAATGCCGGATGATGCTTTGGAGAAAGAAGAGCTGTGGGTAAGAAGTGAGCTTCTGAAAATATGGAATCTTTGTTATCACCATCCGAACCGCAAAATATCCCAAGAGGCATGTGAACGCAGAAATTACAAATTGAAACGTATGGAACCTGTGATGCAGTATATTAGTCATCATTATCAGGAAGACATCTCACTGCAGGAGCTTGCGTCTATGATTCCTATGAGCGAGGGGCAGTTCTGTCGTTCCTTTAAGGAGATCATGCATATGACTCCGATCGCATATGTGGTAAGACTGCGGATCATGCGCAGCTGTACCCTGCTTGAAGAGACAGATCTGAAAATCGGTGAGATTGCACAACAGGTCGGCTTTGGCAATATCAGCTACTTTAATCGTGAGTTTCTAAAGGTCATCGGCTGTCCGCCGGGGGTGTATCGCAGGAAAAATACAGAGACAGAATAGCCGCATAACGACTGTTTAACGACTGTCACAACATGGGGTGACATTTGTCACGAAGTGTATAATATGTATTGACAGACAATATTATACGACATATAGTAATCGTATCAACAAAAGAAGGGAGTTGACATTATGGTTTTTAATACCGGCGCCGCCTTACTGGATGCGATCGTACTGGCGGTTGTTTCAAAGGAACGAGATGGTACATATGGATATAAAATCACACAGGATGTGAGACAGGTCATAGAGATTTCGGAATCAACACTGTATCCTGTCCTACGTCGTTTACAAAAGGATGACTGCCTTGAAGTCTATGATATGGAATGCGGAGGCAGAAACAGACGTTATTATAAGGTGACTGAAAAAGGATTAGCACAGCTGCATCTGTACGAGACAGAATGGAATGAATATTCCGCCAAGATTTCAGGCATGTTTACAGGAGGGAATAGAGATGAATAGAGCAGAGTTTATGCAGCAACTGGGAGCATTGCTCGGGGATCTTCCGATCAATGAGAGAACAGAAGCTTTAAAATATTATGCTGATTATTTTGATGATGCCGGATCAGAGAATGAAGAGCAGGTCATCAAGGAACTCGGATCTCCTCAGGAGGTTGCCGGAATCATCAAGGCAGAATTGAATGCAAAGGATAAGGAAAGCGGAGAGTTTACGGAGAAGGGTTATAAAAACCCAGCTTATACAACAACAGCAGCTCCGGCTGCCGGTCAAAACAACAGGGCAAATAGCAGTTATACAGCAAATGACAATGCACAGAGCGGTCAAGGTACCTACACACCCAAACAGAACAGCGCAGGCAAGACAGCATTGATTGTAGTGTTATGTATCCTGCTGATTCCGGTAGGAATCCCATTTGCCATTGCGGTTGTATCGACGGTATTTTCACTGATTATTGCTATTTTCTCAACAATATTCGGACTCATCATCGGATGTGCCGCAGTGACGCTGGCACTGTTCACAGTAGCAATTATATTGATCATCATAGCATTCTTTAATATCGCTGGAATGCCACTGGTTAGTCTGGTGCTGATCGGAGCGGCATTGCTGACAGCAGCACTTGGTATTTTGTTTATGCTGTTGACGGTTCTGTTATGCGGTAAGGCACTGCCGGCTATTTTCAAAGGAATTGTATATGTATGCGGATATCCGTTTCGTAAGAAGGAGGTAGTGGTATGAGCAAATTTATAAAAGGCTGCCTCTATGTGACCGGCATCATGGCAGCTGTCGGACTGGTGTTTTTCCTGATGGGTACGGTATTCGGAGGCCTTAGACAGGCAATCAATATCGGACGATACGGTGGCTTTGACTATTCAGTCTTTTCACCGGGCGGATGGAACTGGACGATCAGTACCGGTGATTGTGACACCTTTGATAATGAATATGATTATATTGATGATGACGATCTGATTGACTATCAATCCGAAGCATTGGGAACAGTACAGGATGTCACTGCAATAGAGATCAGTCTGAAGGCCGGGGAAATGAATATCAAGGAGTCAGATGATGATACATACAGACTGGAAGCGGATGATGTATATAAGCTGAAGTGCTTTATGGATGAGGATGTATTACACATTATGGGTCAGGGAGTCAAAAGTGACTATTCAGGAATCAAGACACAGAGTATTACGTTATATGTGCCGGCAGGAGCAGACCTGAACGATGTAGATATAGAACTTGGTGCCGGATCGGGAAGAATCGAGCAGTTAAATACAGGAGATCTGACAGTGGAAGTCGGTGCAGGTGAACTGAAAGGTTCTGGTATTAAAGCAGACACTGCTGATATTCAGGTCGGAGCAGGCACGGTGGAGCTGAAGAACTGTGAATTCGGAGAGGCGGATTATGAGGTGGGCTTTGGATCTGTTTATTATCAGGGCGGACTGTCAGGAGACACAGATATCAGCTGCAGTATGGGCAACGTGGAGCTGCGGTTGGACGGCAGCGAAGAAGATTATGACTACCGGATTGAATGTGCCATGGGAACAGTCAATATAGGCGGCAGACAATACACCGGAATATCAGGAGAGAAACGGCTTGATAACGGAGCCGCACATGAGATGCTCATAGACTGTGCTATGGGAAATATAACAGTTCAATTTGATGAATAAATGATTATAATAAAAGGAGGAATATCATTATGCAGGACGAAATCAAGAGATTATACAAATCAAGAAATGACAGGGTGATCTGTGGTGTATGCGGAGGCTTTGCTGAGTATCTGAAGATGGATCCGACCATCGTGAGACTGATTATGGTATTGATCGCACTGACAGGCGGCGGAATCATTGCCTACCTGATCGCAGCCATCGTGATGCCGGAACGGCCGATGTAAGCCATATAGTTCACAGGTATTGTATAACAGAGAAAAAAGGAAGCCGATGTTTGATACATCCGGCTTCCTTTTTCACATATCTTTGATGATTCTATTGTCAGAAATCAGTTCATCCATTCCTTCACATCCGGTATCTTTTTGAGAATCGGCAAAAGTACCAGTGTAATGATGATGCCGACAAAACCCTGAACAATATTGAAAGGAATACCGGTAGCCGATGAACCTACACCTGCGGCAAAGGTCGTGCCTGTAAAGGAACCGGCGGCCAGCATGGCCAGAAATATCTCAAACAGAAAATATCCGATTACCATAAATGACTCAGCCACAGCTCCACCGATGATCAAGCACAGATATTCGGTACTTTTATGATCCGAGTGGAATAGTTTCCGGAGTCCTCGAAACAGCAGGGCGGCAATCACGGCGGTAATTGCTTTGATGATCAGTGTTGCAGGAGCAAAGGAAGCATAACCTGAGAACAGATCAGCCAGCATGGAGCCGATTCCGGCAGCAAGCCCGCCATAGACAGGCCCAAGTATCACACCACATAATAACACAAGTGCATCTCCGAGATGAATGTAACCAAAGGTCGGAGTCGGTATTTTAATGATCATTGTCGCCACACAGGAAAATGCGGCTAATAACGCAGCGGTTACCATAAATTTTGTGGAATATTTTTGTTTCATGTAAGTTTCCTCCTGTTATCATTATAATGTATCCCAGTATACATGAAATTCATAGCTTTTCAATGGGAAATCATCAAGGTACGAAAAAAGATACAATAACAGCAGTAATCTTATTGCATGCAGATTCAGCAAAACGATTAAACAGATAGGATAACAGCAATAAAACAACGAGAGTTATGGAGAATATAATCGTACTGCAGAGCAGATAGCTGTCACACAAGAATGCCATTTTAAGAAGCAGTCCGGAAGACAAAGAAAATATTAAAGGAAGATTTAACAAATAAATAGCAAACGAAATATTACCCAAAAAGAGAATCGGTTTCACAGAAAGAGCTTTTTGAAGCATAGGCAGACACAACACAGCAGCTGTCAGCAGAAAGGCTCCAAGGATATGATAAAACTGATAGGGAGTGATTCCTGCGGGCAGATGATTCAGGTAATGATACAGATTCACAGGTGCATCTATGCCGGAAGGGTATCCGCCGAACAGCAGACCCAGCAGGGCAGCGAAAACGGCACCGACCTTTAAAAACATAGTTTGTCTGATCCGGTCAAGCCAGTCCTGATGGCGCACGGAGATATAAGCAAGTGCAGTGCCAAATACAAAGGAAAGGTAGAGACTGTCCAGATGAATGAAGATCAGTGCAAAGAATCCATAGAGGATCAGCATCCTGCGGTTATGCTTCCCTGCCATGATGCTCAGGATACTTGAAAGAAAACCGCCTATAAAAAGTGTGCTCAGCATCCAAAAGGAGTTGGAAAAGGTTTCATCAGCCTTGAACCAGATCCGTGCAAAGGAGCTGGAGAAGAGTTCATAGAGAGATAAGGGGTATTCATATCGTCCGGTCATCAGACCGGAGCCTGTTACTGCGGCAGCGGCATTGTTAAAGAACAATCCAAGCCGTGACAGGATCAGAATCAGGATACAGACACAAAAAACAGGCAGAAACAGCCTGAAATAGCGCTTTAGAAAGCTGCTTGAAATGCTGTCAAGCGCATTGTCTTTGTCTGCGTTCTGCAGGATTTTACAACTTAGGACATAGGCACTTAATATAAAAAAGACACATACCATGAAATTGCCGTTCGTCAGTACAGAAACCGGAGAGGAGGCATACCAGGTATCCAGCCCGCCCGGTATATGGGATACCGTATCACCGCCAAGATAGGAGGCGGGAAAAAATGCCATCAGAAAATGATTCACAAAGACAAGGATACAGGCAATGCCGCGCAGCCCGTCGATATAGGAAATTCGTTTGTTCATGATCAATCCTCCAGGGTTTACATCATATATTGCAGCCACGGTACAGCTACTGCATCGGAAACAGGTCAGGATATTCTGTTCTGATCTCCGCGGTGAATTTGACAGCTCCTTTTTCATTTAAATGAGAAGCATCTCCGAAGTAGGCGTCCTCATAGTGTGCAATCACTGTATCAATCGTTATTTCCGGATATTCCTGTGACAGACGCTTCATGTAGGCAGTGTATTCTTCGCTGTAAACGGCATCAAGCAGATCATAGGAGGTGGTATTCATCGGTGCCTGCTCCAGTACAACATGGATATTGTTTTCGGTACACAGATCGAGCAGCTTGTGCATATACAGATCTACCATGGGTGACAGATTCAGTGCTGTATAATTGGACTCATAATTGTGGTCAGAACAGCCGTCTGCGGTGCCAAAGTAGTACTGTCCGCGATTGACGGCAATCTCACTGTAAATCTGTTCGTTTGAGCTGCGACGTCCGACAAATCCACTGTTATACATCGCCGGCAGATATTTATTCGGAAGGCGCAGTCTGTAGCTGACTGTATCAAGCAGGCAGGAGTCTGTCAGAATGGCATCCTCAGATACGCGGCGTGCATTGCTCAGGACTTCGACGGCCTCATCAGTGTCCAGATAATTGAAATACATGGTTCTTTGCCAGAAGTTATCCAGAAATGAATAATGATAGGGTGTGAACATGATCAAGGCATGCTCCGGGGCATCGTGATGTTCCAGATAGCGCTGCAGTGTATAGTAGATTTCAATCGGAGTGGCGCCGCCCATGGACAGGTTCATGACGTTATCTCCCAGCTCAGCCGGGATCAGCCCTGCTTTTGCTGTGGAGTCACCAAGAATCAGCGTATCATAGGACGGACCAGACAGTGTCATATCCTTTTGATATTTCCAGGAGGGAAACTCATCGTCCATATACCCGAACGGAAACAGGGCAGTGAACAGACACAACACTACCAAGGGAACAACAGCCAGTATACACTTTAAAAAGAAGCGGATCAGTGTCTTTTTCATGAGATTCCTTTCTGCTAAAAATTCATATACAAAAATTCCTGTGTAGACAGATTACAGGATAATAAAATCATGCTGATCAGCAGGTAATAAAATGCCCAGCGAATTACAAACGGTCTGGCCGCCAGATAAAGAAAGGCTTCTTTCTTTTCCTGTATCAGATCTACGATCAGCAGGATTACGAGTGAGAACAGTAATAGATAGAAGTTGGCAACTCCGAGACCGAGTCCGTATAATGTCCCGTCAAAGAGCGGACGCAGACTGAGACCGGTAAACATACGGCGAAAAATCTCCAATGCATCATGAACAGAGCCGGATACAAAGAAAACGAGTGAAATATGAAACAGGATAAAGGTAAAGGCAATTTGTAGAGCTTTACCGATGCGGTTGCTGAAATCATAATGAAGAAGCCTGCAGCACTGCTTTCTGACAGGCTTCAGCAGGTCACCTGCTATTTGAAAGATTCCGTTTACGGCACCCCATATGATATAGTTCAGACTGGCACCATGCCACATCCCACTTGCCAGAAAGACTACCATAGTATTGAAGTATTTACGCCATTTGGAGACTCTGCTTCCACCCATCGGGATGTACAGGTAATCCACAAACCAGGTATTCAGGGAGATATGCCATCTGCGCCAGAACTCTTTCACATTTTTAGAAAAGAAGGGCTGTCTGAAATTGGTCATCAGAGTGAAGCCCATGACCTTGGCAGCACCAATGGCAATGTTTGAATAGCTGGCAAAATCACAGTATATCTCGAACCCGTAAAAGAAGATTCCGATTACAAGTGTTATTCCTGTATAATTCTCAAAATTGCCATAGACCATGTCGGTCAATATCGCAAGCCTTGCTGCGATGACCACCTTTTGAAAATAGCCCCAAAGCATGAGTATCAGGCCATCTCTGACACGGTTATAGTCAAAGACGTGTTTCTCTTCAAACTGTTTCAACAGATTCTTGCTTCGCTCGATAGGACCGGCAAGAATATTCGGAAAGAAGGATACAAACAGAGCATACTTGATGATGTTTTTCTCTGTCTTGACTTCACCACGGTAGCTGTCAATGATATAGGACAGGGACTGGAAGGTATAGAAGGAGATGCCGACAGGCAGGATCAGATTGAGCCTGACCGGCTCATACTGTACTCCGAACAGCGCCAATAGCCCGCTGCAGAGATCCGTCAGGAAGTTGGCATATTTGAAAAAAATCAGGAAAAACAGATTTAAAATGACACTGACGGCTACAAAGCCTTTCTTTTTCTTCACTGTATCCGCATTGGCAATCAAACGACCGCCTGTATAGGTGATGAAGGTTGAAGCAATCAGAAACAGTGCGTATTTCGGATCCAGATACATATAATAATAGTAGCTAACGAAAAGAAGCCATATTGTTCTGAAACGATTCGGAATCAGAAAATACAGCAACACTACAGTTGGAAAAAATATCAGAAACGGTATGGAATTAAACAGCATATCCTACCTCCATACGGGTTGTTTTGCGCTTTCGTCATTGTACTATAATCATAGTATGATGTCAAACCACAACTGTCCCGATGACAGCAGTAATATTTGCAATTTTAGAACGATTATACTATACTACATCATGATATTATTTTTCAGGAGAGCGAAGGAAAACAGAATGGCAGATTCCGGACATAAGAGCACAGAAGAAAAGATCAATTGGAAAAAAGAACTGATGGAGTGGCTGATCGTGATAGAGGTCGCAGTCGTGTTTGCAGTGATCCTCAATATGTTTATCATTGTGAATGCCTCCATTCCTACTGCATCCATGGAAACAACGATCATGATCGGAGATCGTGTATTCGGAAACCGGCTGGCCTATATCAACGCAGAGCCTGAACGTGGGGATATCATTATGTTTAAGTTCCCAGATGATGAAAGACAGCTTTTCATTAAGAGAATCATCGGCATGCCCGGAGAAACGCTTGAAATGAAGGATGGAAAAATATACATAAACGGTGCTGAAACACCGCTGGAGGAACCTTATCTGAATGTCATTCCTGTTGGTGATTACGGACCGGTTGAGATTCCTGAAAACGCATATTTTATGATGGGGGACAACAGAAATAACTCTGCAGATTCCCGCTACTGGAGTCATACATTTGTATATAGGGATAAAATTGTAGGAAAAGCGGTATTGAAATACTACCCCTCGATCAAACGGGTAGATCAGAAGACAGAATATTAATGCCGTGTGCAAGTGCATGATGACATTCACGGCAGGTACCCTGCTCGTTCAGATAAGCCTGACCGAAGCTGCTGGAGATATACTCCGCAGTTGTGCCGTAAAAATAGGAATCCGCCGACAGATGCAGGATATGAGAAGCATTGTGGATCGCGCTGTGAATGTCATGTGATACCATAATGATCGTCAGACCGTCAGTCCGCAACAGGTTCAGCAAATCATAAAAATCTGCCGTTGCAATCGGATCGAGAGCAGCAACCGGTTCATCAAGAAACAAGACTTTAGAGGATGCCATCATGGCTCTGGCTAGCAGTACACGACGCTGTTGTCCGCCGGAAAGATCCTGAAAACTCTTCATTCTGATTTCATCAATTCCCAGCTTCTTCATGATTTCTTCTGCACTGTTTTTTTCAGCATGAGAATACAGCGGAGAAAGTCCGTGCTTATTCAGGCAGCCGGACAACACAACCTCGTAGACGGAGGCAGGAAAGTCACGATTGATATTATTCTGCTGTGATATATAGCCAATCTCATTACGGCACAGCGAGGGGTCAAACTGGACAGAACCGGACTGTATCCGCTTGAGACCAAGGACTGCTTTGAGCAGAGTGGTTTTTCCGGTACCATTATCACCGACAATACACAAATAATCTCCTTGATTGACTTCAAAGGAGACATCTGATATCACGACCTGATTTTCATATTTCACAGTTACATTTTGACACTTCAGTACAGACATGGATTTTTAATCTCACATTCTTGATTTATACAGATTAATATAGCACATAATGTGTTATTTTCCAAATAATTTATAATTCTTTTATTGCTATAAATTTTTGAGATTAGTATACTGATAGATATAGGTGTATTTTATCAATCAGGAGGTGTATCAGATGAAGAATATACTGGATTATTTAGAAGAATCGGGTAATGACAGGATGGATGAGCGTGCTTTCTGTGATGTGGATTCTCTGATTCTGTCGCAGTTTTCCTATTTGAAGTTTGATGGTATCATACCGGGTATGGGCAGTGAAAATGCTGTCACGCTGAAGGAGATTGCTGCGCATCCTGATTTTGAGCATCTCTTTTCCGATGAGCGTTATGCAAAGGACAATCGTGCACTTTTTCAGGCGATGATGAAAAGCAGACGATTCGGACGGATGAAGGTAAACTATCATGTGAATATCATAGACCCTGCATGGGAGCTGCAGTTTTCGGCAGTGACCTGTCTGCCGGAAAAAGGATCGGTCTATGTTGCTTTCAGAGGAACCGATGAAAATCTGATCGGCTGGAAGGAAGACTTTAATATGGCCTTTATCACGCCGGTTCCGTCTCAGGAGAAGGCAGTTCAGTATCTGAATTGTGTTGCTGAGATGTTTGCCGGAGATTTTATTGTCGGAGGACACTCCAAGGGCGGCAATCTGGCGGTCTATGCATCTATGAACTGCAAGAAGCGCATCAAGGACAGAATCCTCAGAGTGTATAGTCATGATGGTCCGGGATTCCGGGAGGAAGTATTGCAGAGTGCTGCTTATGAGGGTATCAGAGACAGAATTCACAAGCTGTTGCCGCACTCATCAGTGGTAGGAATGCTGCTCCAGCAGCAGGAAGCTTATGAAGTGATTGACTGCAGAAGTGTAGGACTGCTGCAGCATGATCCATATAATTGGCTGATTGAAGGAACTGATTTCAAGCGAAGTGAGGAGCTGGGACTCGGCACACGAATCATGGATGATGGCCTGAATGACTGGGTATGTTCTTTGAATCAGGAAGAACTGAAATGCTTTGTGGAAACATTATACAGTGTGGTAGAGGCAACGGATGTCAAGACATTGCTGGATCTGAAGAGTGTTGATAAGCGTAAAAATGCGAATGCCGTGATCACTGCCATTAAAGATATGGATGAAGAGACTAAGAAGATGATGAAGCAGATCATGAAAGTACTGTTCAGGCAGATGCGGGATACGATTAAAAGAGAAGCGCCATTGCCCGTGATCAAGCTGAACAGTCTGAAGACAGAATGAATAAAATACGGATAACAGGATGAGGGGAACCGTGACATGAAACAACAGACAGAGCAGCAGGGAGCATTTCGATATACTGCCAAGTATGCAGCAATCCAGGGATCATACTGGCCTATTTTTTGCAGCAGCTACAGTTTTGCATCGGTTTTCCTGCTTTCACGTGATTTTAACAACAGTCAGATCGGAATTGTACTGGCGTTAGCAAATGTATTTGCAGTGTTTTTGCAGCCGGTTGTTGCTGTCTATGCGGATACGACAAAGAAGATATCCTTAAAGAACCTGACGGCATTGTTAGCCTTGGCAGCAGGCATGCTGACGGCTGTGAGATGTCTGATACCGGGGGTATTGCCTGTACTGGCAGTTTTGCTGGTGCTGGAGCTGACATTGTTATTTTCACTGCAGCCTCTGATCAGTGCACTGGGAATGCGTATGATCAACAAGGGAATCAATATTAACTTTGGATTCGCCAGAGGCTTTGGATCTTTGGCTTTTGCTGCATGCTCCTATATTGTGGGTATTCTGGTAGAGCGTTTCGGACCGGAAGCATCGCCGGTGGTTTCCGTTTGCTTTTTTATCATTTTGATCTTCTTTGTGTATACATTTACAAAAAACAGAGAGCTGCAGACAGACACCGCTCTCATGCAGCAGGTGAATGAAGAAAAACAAGACAATGCCACAAATATTTTAGGATTTTTCAGGAAATATAAGCGTTTTATTTTGCTGCTGCTGGCAGTGGCATGTACATTTGTATCGCATTCCATGATCAACAATTACTTTATCCAGATCACAAATAATGTCGGTGGAGATACGAAAGACATGGGATTTGCAATCGGCCTGGCGGCGGCAATCGAGCTGCCTGCAATGATGCTGTTTACCTGGATTTCTAAAAAAATCAGGTGTTCTTTCATACTGAAATCGTCATTTGTATTCTTTCTGATTAAGGCTGTTCTTACATTACTCGCTCCCAATGTTGTGGTTCTTTGCATTGCCCAGGCATTTCAGTTTTTTGCATATGCAATGTTTATACCGGCATCCATATATTATGTAAACCAAATAATAGGACGGGAAGATCTGGTAAAGGGGCAGGCATTTATGACAGGTGCCATTACCCTTGGCGGAGTAGCAGCAAGTCTGCTGGGAGGATGGCTGCTGGATGCTTATGGTGCAGGAGAACTGCTGGCAGTCAGCAGTGTGGCAACGGTCATCGGTCTGCTGATTGCATGGATATCTATAGAGAAAACAACAATAGAGGCATAAACAGGTGGAGAGTATGGGTCATTTTATTTTAGAGGTCAGGGATCTGAAGAAAAGCTTTGACGGAGTACAGGTACTAAAGGGAATCAGTTTTAGTGCTGAGCCGGGAGAATTTATTACAATACTGGGTCCGTCAGGATGCGGAAAAACGACAACGATCAGGATCATTGCCGGGTTGACTGAGGCGGATGAGGGTCAGGTGTTTCTAGAGGGAGAGGATGTCACGATGCGTGAGCCGAATGAGCGCAGCGTGAATACTGTCTTTCAGAACTATGCATTGTTCCCGCATATGAATGTAGAAACAAATGTAGCTTATGGACTGAAAATCAAAGGAGTATCAAAGGCAGAGATCAAAAACCGGGTAGAAGAGGTACTGGAGTTGGTACAGCTGGAGGGTTACGGAAAGAGACGTCCGGATGAACTGTCCGGCGGCCAGAAGCAGCGCGTGGCAATTGCCAGAGCTGTGATCAACAATCCCAGAATCCTGCTGTTGGATGAGCCGCTCGGAGCCTTGGATTTGCAGCTGCGCCGGCAGATGCAGGTAGAGCTGAAGCGGCTGCAGCAAAAGCTGGGTATGACGTTTATCTATATCACACATGATCAGGAGGAGGCAGAATACCTGTCTGACAGAATCGTAGTCATGCATGAAGGAAATATCGAACAAATGGGTATACCGGAAGAAATCTATCAGCATCCGGCGACTCCGTTTGTACAGCAGTTTATAGAAAAGGGCAAGAAAATAGAACGATGAAAAAGAAGAAATGGATCTATCTGACACTGGTTCCGATTTATGCGTTTACAATCCTGTTTGTGGTACTGCCGCTTGTATATATGGTGATTCTGAGCTTTATGAGCAGAGCACAGGTATGGGGTGTGACGGCGGATTTTACACTGAATAACTATAAGCGTATTCTGGAGCCACTTTATCTGCATACATTTACAGAATCCTTGAAACTGGCACTGTTGTCAACATCCGTGATTGTGCTGCTGGGATATCCGTTTGGTTATTATATGGCTCAACTTCCGGCAAAGTGGAAACAGCGTGTGATGCTTTTATTAATGATTCCGTTCTGGACCAGTTCTCTGATGCGTCTTTACGGATGGATCATTATCTTCCGCAGCAACGGAGTATTGGATACAATACTCATGAAGCTGCATATCATAAAGTCACCGCTAAAGCTTCTCTATTCCTATCCGGCTGTGACAGTCGGAATGGTCTATGCGTTGGTGCCGTTCATGATTCTGTCTGTCTATTCCAGCGTGGAAAAGATGGATTGGAATCTTGTGGAGGCTGCAAAGGATCTGGGTGCAACAGGCACCAGAGCGTTTTGGACAGTCACAATGCCTCTTACGATGCCAGGATTGATGTCAGGTGTTATTTTAACATTTATCCCGTCTATGGGCCTTTTCTTTATTGCGGATATACTCGGCGGCAACAAAATCGTGCTGGTGGGCAGTCTGATTCAGGAACAGCTGACAAAGGGAAGAAATCTGCCATTTGCAGCCGCACTTTCTGTTGTACTGATGCTGCTGACGACTTTACTGCTGAGAATATATAAACGGTTATTTCATAAAAGGAAACTGGAGGGACTGGTATGAGAAAGAAAAGAAGACTCCCTGCAGTATATCTGGCATTGATGTTAGTTTTGATGTATATACCACTGGTGGTGACGGTTGTCTATTCCTTTAATGAATCCAAGATTTCTACCGTATGGGGCGGATTCAGTCTGAAATGGTATGCAGAGCTGTTTCATCAGAGAGATCTGATGGAGGCACTGATGAACAGTGTGATACTGGCAGTCCTGAGTGGCACTCTGGCAATTATCATCGGTACACTCGCCGCCGTGGGTATGACGAAAACAACCTGCCGTTTTAACAAGCTCATTTCTTATTTATCCACACTGCCGCTGATGATTCCTGAAATTATACTTGGAATGGTGTTTCTGGCTTTGTTTTCACTGATGGGACTTCCGTTTGGAATGGTGACACTTGTGATTGCACATACAGCCTTCTGCATTCCATATATATTTATCATGGTCAGTGCCAGACTGATTGGGATGGATCCGGAGCTGGAAGAAGCGGCGCGTGATTTAGGGGCTTCACAGATGAGAACATTTTTTGATATAATACTACCGTTGATTATGCCTGCGATTCTTTCAGGAGAACTGCTGGCATTTGCGATGTCATTTGATGATGTTGTGATCAGCATCTTTGTGACAGGCCCCAAGGTGAATCTGCTCCCGGTGAAAATATACACAAAGATGAAGACCGGCGTGACACCGGAAATCAACGCACTGGCAACCCTGATGCTACTCATAACAGCAGTCATTGTGCTGCTGACAGAATATAAACGGAACAATCATAAATAGCAGGAATTATTGAATAGGAGAGAGAATCGTGAAAAAATTAAAGTATGTATTACCGGCACTCGCTGCAGCAGTGCTATTGCTTGGCGGATGCGGCAGCAGTAAAGGCGGAGAGCTGAATCTGTATACGTGGGATGGAATGTTTCCACAGGAGGTACTGACCGGCTTTGAGAAAGAAACAGGGATCAAGATCAATTATTCCAACTTTGATTATGATGAAGATATGCTGGCAAAGCTGGAGGAAACCAAGGGTGGTGATTATGACCTTGTCATAGCCGACGACTACATCATCGACCTGGCAATCCAGGAGGGACTGGCACAAAAACTGGATACGGGGAAAATCCCGAACTTCGGGAATATCAATCCTCTTTATCAGGGCTTCTTTTATGATGAAAAAAATGAATACACCGTACCATATGGCGCAGGGATCCCACTGATTGTATATGATCAGGATGCCGTTGGCTTTGAGATCACCTCTTATGAGGATCTGTGGAATCCTGCACTGGCAAATAACGTGGCCATTGTCGGTAACTATAGAGTCATAGACGGAATTGCATTGAAAACAATGGGAGAGTCATTTAACACAGAGGATCTGGATACGATACGCGCAGCAGGAGAGAAACTGTATCAGCTTGCTCCGAATATCAGACTGATCAGTGACAGTAACACACAGGATTACATTCTGAGTGGTGAAGTCAGTGCAGCGTTTATGTATACCTCTCAGGTGAATACTGCACTGGCAGCCAATCCTGAATTATCTGTTGCCTATCCCTCAGAGGGACTGGGCTTTGGCATCATGGCAGGCTTTGTTCCGTCACAGGCTCCAAATGCCGATGCCGCACATGCCTTTTTAGACTATATTCTACGACCGGAGATTTCTGCACAGTGCTTTGAATATATAGGCTATTACTGCACGACCAAGACGGCTGAGGAGTATATTTCTGAGGATATGAAAAAATCACTGATCGTACCGGACAGTGTGACATCAGGTGAGATCATACAGAATATCAGTCAGGATGCAGAGGATCTGCATGCAGAAATATGGAAGAATTTTCAGAATCAATGTAATTAGTATCGGGAGTGCTTACAGATGAAAAAAAAGCAATGGGTGTTTGGGCTGGCTGTTGTGCTTTCCATCATGACTGCATGCAGCGGAAAACCGGAAACCAAAATTGATACAGGCATGAAGGCATTGGAAAATCTGGATTACGAAACTGCTGAGCAGTGCTTTGAATCAGCGGTGGCGGCCGGAGAGAACGCCGAGCAGGCTTATCGTGGACAGGGAATGGCATATCTGGCTATGGCAAGATATGATGATTCCATTGCAGCATTTGAACGTGCGCTGGCGCAGTCAAATGGGATGGTTGGCGAGATAGAGTACGATATATCCTATTATCTTGCGGTGGCTCAGTACAAAAACGGTGATCCAGAAGGTGCATATAACACATATTCAGCGATGATCGCATTGGATGAAGAAAATGCACAGGCCTATTATCTGCGGGGATCTGTTGCCTTGAAGAGCGGCAGGCATGATGATGCAGTGAAGGATTATGATTATGCAGTCAGTCTGACCCCAAAGGATTATGATCTTTATATCCGGATTTATGAGGATCTGCTGGATGCCGATTTTAAGAGCGAGGGAGAGGTTTATCTGCGTAAAGCGCTGGAGGGCGATACAAAGATGAGCATCTACCAGCAGGGCAAGTTTTATTATTATCTGGGTCAGTATGAGGATGCCCGGAACAGCTTTGAAAAGGCCAGCAGTTCTATTGATTCAGAGGAGCTGATTCTGTTTCTCGGCAGAACGTATGAGGCTCTTGGGGATATGAATTATGCAGCTTCCCTGTACAGTAACTTTATAGATAAACATGCAGAGGCAGCAGAGGTGTTCAATCAGCTGGGACTTTGCAGGCTGAAGGCAGGAGAGTACTCCGGTGCACTGGAGGCGTTTGATAAAGGCATTGCGATAGAAAACAACAGCATCATGCAGAGTCTGAAGTATAATGAAATTGTAGCGTATGAGTATCTGACGGACTTTAAGAAGGCAGCAGTTTTGATGGAAGCCTACCTGAAGGTTTACCCGGATGATCAGAAGGCGGTCAGGGAATATGAGTTTTTGCAGACAAGATAATATGACACAGGAACAGGCAGAGAGAGTCATTCTGGCAGGCGTATCGGTTTCAGATGCAGATGATACGCTGGCGAGCTTGTCAGAGCTGGGAGAACTGGTCAAAACAGCGGGCGCAGAGACGGTAGGACAGTGTGTTCAAAATCGTGAGGAGATTCATGCAGTCACCTACTTTGGAAAGGGAAAGCTGCAGGAACTAAAGGAACTGATTTGGGAAACAGATGCAACAGGTATCGTATGTGATGATGAATTGTCTCCTGTACAGCTAAGAAACCTGACAGATGAACTGGATGTCAAGGTCATGGACAGGACATTGATCATACTGGACATTTTTGCCGGAAGGGCACAGACGGCAGAGGGCAAGATCCAGGTGGAGCTGGCCCAGCTGAGCTATGCACAGGCAAGACTGACGGGATACGGACGCTCCATGTCAAGGCTGGGCGGCGGGATCGGAACCAGAGGACCCGGTGAGAAAAAGCTCGAGGTGGATCGGCGTACGATCAAGCACAGAATCGCAGTACTGAACCGGGAACTGGAGGCTGTTAAGAGGCACAGAGAGGTGACCAGACAGCAGCGTGAACGCAATCAGATACCGGTGGCGGCAGTGGTAGGTTATACCAATGCAGGCAAATCCACATTGCTGAACCGGCTGACGGGGTCAGAGGTGCTGTCTGAGGATAAACTGTTTGCAACTCTGGATCCGACAACACGTATCCTGGAACTGCCCAATAAGCAGCAGATGCTGTTGACCGATACGGTCGGATTTACCAGGAAGCTCCCGCACCATTTGATTGAAGCGTTCCGCAGTACGCTGGAGGAAGCCAAATATGCAGATATGATCATTCATGTTGTAGATGCGGCAAACACACAGGCAGATCAGCAAATGTATACGGTATACAGAACACTGGAAGAACTAGGAATATCAGGGAAGCCAATTATCACATTGTTTAATAAGCAGGATTTGGTAAAAGAACGCGTGGTATTAAAAGACCTGAAAGCAAGAGAAACCCTGCAGATATCAGCAAAAGACGGAGAAGGACTCGAGAAGCTCAGGGAGCTTTTGGTCAAATTGCTTAAAGAAAATAATATTTTCATTGAGAGAGTGTTTCCGTATGAAGATGCCGGAAAACTTCAAATCATCCGAAAGTATGGGCAGTTGGTTCAGGAAAGCTACGAAGAAAAGGGAATATCTGTTAAAGCTTTTGTGCCGAAGGAATGGTACAAAAAAGTGTCCGGGTAATACAAAAACCCCATAAATACGCGCAAAATCAGCTCTTTGTGCAAAAGTACCTAAAACACTAGATATTGTGTCCAAATCAAAAAGTTGACATAATATCTAGTGTTTTTCTGTTGACTTTTTGAAAAGCCAATGTTATAATTTTCCTAGTTGGTTCTTCAAGATTTATGTAAACAAAATAATGGATTTTTGAACCGGCCAGGGAAGGGAGTAGTGGGATGTTTAGTGTAATCAAAAGAGACGGGGAAGTTACTGACTTCAATTTAGCAAAGATCAACGATGCAATTATGAAAGCGTTTGTTGCATGCGAGAAACACTACAACAATGATATGATTGATCTGCTGGCACTGAGAGTGACATCTGATTTTCAGGACAAGATGAAGGATGATCAAATTCATGTTGAGGATATTCAGGATAGTGTGGAGACCGTACTGGAGCAGGCAGGCTACACAGATGTAGCGAAGGCCTATATTCTGTACCGCAAGCAGAGAGAAAAGATCCGTAATATGAAGTCTACCATCTTGGATTACAAAGATGTAGTCAATAGTTATGTAAAGATAGAAGACTGGCGTGTGAAGGAAAATTCCACAGTGACTTATTCGGTCGGCGGTCTGATTTTAAGCAATTCCGGCGCAGTGACAGCTAATTACTGGTTATCTGAGATTTATGATCAGGAAATCGGAGAGGCTCACCGCAATGCCGATATTCATATCCACGATTTATCTATGCTGACAGGCTATTGTGCCGGCTGGTCTCTGAAGCAGCTGATTATGGAAGGGCTTGGCGGAATCAGAGGCAAGATCACATCTGCACCTGCAGCACATCTTTCCGTATTATGCAATCAGATGGTTAATTTCCTTGGTATTATGCAGAATGAATGGGCAGGCGCGCAGGCATTCTCATCATTTGATACTTATCTTGCTCCTTTTGTGAAAGTGGACAATCTTTCCTATAAAGATGTTAAAAAGTGCATCGAAGCATTTATATACGGCGTGAATACACCAAGCCGCTGGGGTACACAGGCACCGTTTTCAAATATTACTCTGGACTGGACGGTTCCGAATGACCTGGCTGATCTGCCTGCAATGGTAGGCGGCAAAGAAATGGATTTCAAGTATAAAGACTGCAAAGCTGAAATGGATATGGTCAACAAGGCATTCATTGAGACGATGATCGAAGGTGATGCAAACGGACGTGGATTCCAGTATCCGATCCCGACCTATTCTATTACAAAGGATTTCGACTGGTCAGACACCGAGAACAATCGTTTATTGTTTGAAATGACCTCAAAATACGGTACACCATATTTCTCTAATTACATTAACAGTGATATGGAACCGAGCGATGTTAGAAGCATGTGCTGCAGATTAAGGTTGGATTTACGTGAACTGCGTAAGAAAACAGGCGGATTCTTTGGCTCCGGCGAAAGTACGGGTTCTGTAGGTGTGGTAACAATCAATATGCCGAGAATCGCCTACTTGTCTGCAAACAAGGATGACTTCTACAAGCGTCTCAACAGGATGATGGATATTTCAGCACGAAGCCTGAAGGTAAAGCGTGGAGTCATTTCCAGACTGCTGGATGAGGGTCTGTATCCGTACACCAAACGTTACCTTGGAAACTTTGACAATCACTTCTCTACAATCGGCCTGATCGGTATGAATGAAGTGGGACTGAATGCAAACTGGCTGCGTGCGGATATGACAGATAAGAGGACACAGGAGTTTACAAAGGAAGTTCTCAATCATATGAGAAACCGTTTATCTGATTATCAGGAACAGTATGGTGATCTGTACAATCTGGAGGCAACTCCGGCAGAGAGCACGACTTACCGTCTGGCTAAACATGACAAGAAGCGCTGGCCGAATATCAAGACAGCAGGCAAGACAGGAGATACTCCATATTATACAAACAGTTCTCATTTGCCGGTTGACTATACAGCTGATATCTTTGACGCTCTGGATATTCAGGATGAGCTGCAGACATTATATACATCAGGTACTGTATTCCATGCATTTCTGGGAGAGAAGATGCCGGATTGGAAAGCAGCTGCATCACTGGTCAGAAAGGTTGCAGAGAATTATAAGCTTCCATATTATACTCTGTCACCGACGTATTCTGTATGTAAGGAGCATGGTTATCTGGCAGGTGAGCAGAAGACGTGTCCACACTGCGGAGCTGTTACCGAGGTCTACAGCCGTATTACAGGCTACTACAGACCCGTACAGAACTGGAATGATGGTAAGCTTCAGGAATACAAGAACCGTATCGTATATGATATTGACAACTCCAGCCTGAAACGTCCGACCAGCAGCATTGTCAAGATCACATCTCTGGCTGAGAATGTGGAAGAAGCAGTTGAGATCGAACCGATGGATCATGTAAAGTATCTTTTTGTAACAAAAACATGTCCGAACTGCAAGCTGGCAAAGGAATATCTCAAAAATGAGAAGTATGTCATGATCGATGCAGAGGAAAATATTGAACTGGCTACGCGTTATAAGGTTATGCAGGCACCGACACTGGTCGTAGTGGACGGAGATATGACCAATAAGTATACCAACGCATTTAATATTAAGAAATATGTGGAAGAAAAAGCCACAGTATCCGTATAGAGGGAAGTGTTAGCGGATTCAATTGTGATAATTGACGGAGAGAGGGAAATGTGAGGTTTGCATTTCCCTTCTTTGCGAATACCACTTGCAAATTCATCGCAATATGATACTATCAATGAAGAGCTTTATTCATGAAGAGCTTTATGATCAGTCAGGAGGGACGAAATGATTAATCAGTTAATTGAACAGATTCAGAAAAAAGATGCGCCGATTGTAGTGGGACTTGATCCGATGCTTTCCTACATACCGACGCATATTTTAAGTAAAGCCTATGCGGAGCTTGGAGAAACGCTTGAGAGTGCAGCAGAAGCCATTTGGCAGTATAATAAGGGAATTATAGATGCGGTTTATGATCTGGTTCCGGCAGTGAAGCCTCAGATTGCAATGTATGAGCAGTTTGGAATCCCAGGACTTGCTGCTTTTGATAGAACAGTGAAGTACTGCAAGGAGAAGGGACTGGTTGTCATCGGAGATGTGAAGCGCGGTGATATTGGCTCAACCTCTGCGGCCTATGCAGTGGCTCATCTTGGTAAGGTACAGGTAGGAACGAAGAAAATCGCTGCATTCGATGAGGATTTTGCAACGGTCAATCCATATTTGGGTTCGGATGGAATCAATCCGTTTCTGGAAGTGTGTCAGGAAGAGAAGAAGGGCTTATTCATCTTAGCGAAGACCTCGAATCCGAGCAGTGGAGAATTTCAGGATCAGTGCTTTGTCTCCAATCAGAGACCACTCTATGAGAATGTCGGCATGAAGATTGCTGAGTGGGGCGAGCAGTGTATGAGTGAAAAATATCCGTATAGCTATATCGGAGCAGTCGTTGGAGCTACCTATCCGGAGATGGGGAAGGTGCTGCGTGCTCTGATGCCGAAGACCTATATTCTTGTACCGGGCTATGGGGCACAGGGCGGCAAGGGCAAGGATCTGGTACACTTCTTTAACAAGGACGGACTGGGTGCCATCGTGAACTCTTCCCGCGGCATTATCGCTGCCTATAAGAATGAGGCGTATGCGCGGTTTGGAAGCGAGCATTACGCAGATGCTTCACGTCAGGCAGTTCTGGATATGAAGGAAGACCTGAAGCAGGCAGTACAAAAATAAACAAATAAACAAGTGCTGCAAATTAGCAGTTGACATGGAAAGAAAAAAAGGTTATATTTATTTTTTAGGAGAGCGAAGGCGCTTTGGACGATGTCCAAAGTGCCCTTTTTTGTTTAAAAGAACAAAAGGCGAAATTCTATTTTGATACTGGCACTATGGGGAAGAGGAAAGTCGAATGAAAGAGGACAAGCTAAGGGAAGAATGTGGTGTATTTGGTATCTGGGAGCCGGCAGGAATGCAGGCAGCACAGTCCATCTATTATGGCCTTCTGGCACTGCAGCACAGAGGTCAGGAATCCGCTGGTATTGCAGTGTGCGATACAGTAGGACCAATGGGAAATATATGCAGTCACAAGGCTATGGGACTAGTCAGTGAAGTATTTCATCAAAATACAATGGAGAGCCTGAAAGGAAATATCGGGATTGGTCATGTGCGGTATTCCACCACGGGTTCAAGCAGTACAGAAAACGCACAGCCGCTTGTATTAAATTATCTGAAAGGAACACTGGCACTGGCGCATAACGGCAACATTGTAAATGCCGAGGAGCTGCGCAGGGATTTACAGCAGGGTGGAGCCATTTTCCGCGGAACGACGGATTCAGAGGTTCTTGCCTATCAGATTGCAAAGGAGCGGGCAGCTTCAGCATCAATTGAAGAGGCGGTAATCAGGACAGCAGAGCAGGTTCGCGGCGGGTATGCAATACTGATTATGAGTCCGCGGAAGCTTGTAGGTGTCAGAGATCCGCTGGGTTTGAAGCCGTTATGTCTCGGGAGAAGGGGAAGAAGCTATGTACTGGCATCTGAAAGCTGTGCACTAAAGGCAGTGGATGCCGAATTCATCCGGGATGTGAAGCCAGGTGAAATTATTACGATTACAGAGGAAGGTGTGCGTTCGGATGAGAGCCTGTGCCAAAAAGAGCATGCACATTGCATTTTCGAGTATATTTATTTTGCCAGACTGGATTCCGATATTGACGGAATCAATGTATATGATGCAAGAATACGCGGTGGCAGAGCACTTGCGAAGAGATATCCTGTGGAGGCAGATCTCGTGACCGGGGTACCGGATTCAGGACTAAGCGCGGCAACAGGCTATGCAAAGCAGGCAGGCATTCCATTTGCGCTTGCATTTCAGAAGAACAGCTACATTGGCAGAACCTTTATCAAACCGTCGAAAGAAGAACGGGAATCAGCAGTGCATATGAAGTTAAGCGTTCTGGAAAGTGTGGTCAGGGATAAAAGGCTGGTTCTGATTGATGATTCCATTGTACGGGGAACTACGATTGCCAATCTGATTACGATGCTAAGGGATGCAGGCGCAAAGGAAGTACATGTGAGAATCAGTTCACCTCCTTTTCTCTATCCATGCTATTACGGAACTGATGTGCCGGACAATTCACAGCTGATTGCAACGACCTATTCAGCCGAGGCAATCTGTCAGAAAATCGGTGCAGATTCACTTGGATATATGGAGCTGTCTGACCTGCAGGAGATGACGGGTTCTCTTCCTTTATGTAAGGCATGCTTCGATCAACAGTATCCCATAGAACATGGAGGCAATCATGAGTAAAGCATACGACAGAAAACTGATATTAGAGGACGGTTCGGAGTATCTTGGCTATGGATTCGGCTCTGCCTCTGAAAAGAAGCTGGAGCTTGTGTTTAATACATCAATGGCCGGATATCAGGAAATACTTTCAGACCCCTCTTACACGGATCAGGCAGTTGTGATGACTTATCCGTTAATCGGTAATTACGGCATGAATGAGGAGGACTATGAAACCAAGGTTCCTACGATGGGAGGCTTCATTGTCAGAGATTATAATGATGAACCGTCTAATTTCAGATGCACACATACGCTGAATGAAATCATGAAGCAGTATGACATTGCAGGTATCAGCGGTGTGGATACACGCTCTCTTGCAAGGCACATACGGGATTATGGCAGCTGCAAGGTACTGTTAACTGCAGCGGATGTAAGCAGTGAACAGGGAGCAGAGCAGCTTCGACGATGGGAACTGCCGCATGATGCAGTTGCAAGAGTCAGCTGTAGTCAGATCTGGCACGCTGGCAGTGAACAGGCTGCCTATCATGTAGTCCTGATTGACTGTGGTATGAAGCAGAATATACTGCGGTCACTCCTGCAGCGCTCCTGCCAAGTCACAGTTGTTCCGTGGAACACAAGTGCTTCACAGATCAAAGCCTTCCATCCGGACGGTATCATGGTATCAAATGGGCCCGGAGATCCGACCGATGTCATGCCGGTTGTACAGACCATCCGCGAGCTGAAAGGAAAGTACCCGATCTTTGGAATCTGCCTCGGACACCAGCTGATCTCACTTGCATATGGTGCAGATACCTATAAATTGAAATTCGGACACAGAGGCGGTAATCATCCTGTAAAGGATTTGCAGACAGGAAAGATTGAGATTACATCCCAGAATCATTCTTATGCAGTCGATGCAGACAGCCTTTCGGGAACGGGACTGAAGGTTACACATGAGAATCTGTTAGACCATACAATAGAGGGACTTGGCTGCGAAGAGGATCACGTATTCAGCGTACAGTATCATCCGGAGAGTGCTCCGGGACCACAGGACAGTGCTTATTTATTTGATCGGCTGATTGAGATGATGAAGGAGGGAATACAGCATGCCTAAGAGAACAGATCTTAACAGAATACTGGTAATCGGTTCCGGTCCCATTGTCATTGGACAGGCAGCTGAATTCGACTATGCCGGGACGCAGGCGTGTCTTGCACTTCGTGAGGAAGGCTATGAAGTCATACTATGCAACTCCAATCCGGCAACCATCATGACAGACACCTCGATTGCAGACAAGGTCTATATGGAGCCGCTGACGTTAGAATACATTGCAAGAATCATCAGGCGTGAGCGCCCGGATGCAATTCTTCCCGGAATCGGAGGACAGACAGGCCTGAACCTTGCCATGCAGTTAGAGAAGAAAGGAATTCTTAGGGAGTGCAATGTAGAGCTGCTCGGAACAGGCAGCCAATCCATTGAGCAGGCAGAAGACAGAGAGCTGTTCAAGGAGCTCTGCGAGCATCTGGGAGAACCGGTACTGCCGTCGATCATAGCAGAATCAATTGAAGAAGGAAAGCAGGCTGCAGAGGAAATCGGATATCCGGTCGTGATTCGTCCGGCATTTACACTGGGCGGAACAGGCGGCGGATTTGCAGAGAATGAAGCTGAATTCATGAATCTCATCAAGAATGCACTGCTTCTGTCACCGGTACATCAGGTACTCATCGAAAAGAGCGTCAAGGGCTACAAAGAGATTGAATACGAGGTCATGCGTGATGCAAATGATACGGCAATTACCATCTGTAATATGGAGAACATGGACCCGGTCGGCATTCACACAGGTGATTCCATAGTAGTATGCCCGTCACAGACGCTGACTAACAAAGAATATCACATGTTACGTGACAGCGCTTTGAAGATCATTCGTGCCTTGAAGATTGAGGGTGGCTGTAATGTGCAGTTTGCACTCGACCCGAAATCCTTTCAATACTATTTGATTGAAGTGAACCCCAGAGTTTCACGGTCTTCCGCACTGGCATCCAAGGCAAGCGGCTATCCGATTGCGAGGGTTTCGGCGAAGATCAGCGTCGGCATGCATCTGGATGAAATCCTCTTAGCCAACACACCGGCTTCCTTTGAACCGGCACTGGATTATGTGGTGACAAAGATGCCGCGATTTCCGTTTGACAAGTTCACGGATGCTGAGAACTCATTAGGAACGCAGATGAAAGCGACCGGAGAAGTGATGAGTGTCGGAAGAACCTTTGAGGAAAGCCTGCTGAAAGCAGTCCGGTCACTGGAAATCGGAGTATTTCATCTGCAGTATTCAAAATTTGATACGGAAGAAACCGGGAAGCTGTCAGATTACATCAGATCCGGTACGGATACAAGAATTTATGCAATTGCAGAACTCCTTCGCAGGGATATGGCACCGGAGGAAATTGCTTCCCTGACACAGATGGATCTGTTTTTCCTGTATAAGCTTGCAGGAATCATCCGTGAGGAGAAGGTGCTTCGTGAGGCAGTGTGCGATATCGAAGAACTCTATTCAGCTAAGAAAATGGGCTTTTCAGATCGGGAGATAGCAGTCTGCTGGAATATGACGGCACATGAAATCTTTGATTTACGAAAGAAGCATCATATCTTCCCGGTCTATAAAATGATTGATACGTGTGCTTCGGAATTCGACAGCTATATTCCTTACTTTTATTCCACCTATGAAGAGGAAAACGAGTCCATTCTGTCAGACGGGAAGAAGATACTGGTACTTGGCTCAGGACCAATCAGAATCGGACAGGGCGTGGAATTCGATTATTCTACAGTACATGCAGTCAGAACGATTCAGGCGGCAGGCTATGAAGCCATTATCATCAATAATAATCCGGAGACAGTCTCTACAGACTATACGACCTCGGACAAATTGTATTTTGAGCCGTTATGTGTGGAGGATGTCATGAATATCATCGAGCTGGAGCATCCGGAGGGTGTGATTGCATCTCTGGGCGGTCAGACAGCAGTCAATCTGGCAAAGCCGCTCATGGAATACGGAGTAGAGTTGATTGGAACAGACTGTGAGGCCATTGAACGAGCAGAGAACAGAGATGCATTTGAACAGCTTCTGACAGAGCTCTCCATCCCACGACCGCAGGGACGTGCTGTAACCAATATAGAGGATGGCATTCGGGCTGCAGAGGAAATCGGCTATCCGGTACTTGTGCGTCCGAGCTTTGTACTAGGCGGACGCGCCATGCAGATTGTATCCAAGGAAAGCGAAATGAGACATTATCTGCAGACGGCAGTAGAAGTAGATGCAGATAAACCGGTGCTGGTAGATAAGTACATCAGAGGCAAGGAAGTAGAAGTGGATGCGGTCTGTGACGGCAGGGATGTATTTGTTCCGGGAATTATGGAGCTCGTGGAACGAACCGGAGTCCATTCGGGAGATTCCATCAGCGTTTATCCTCCATTTAGTATTTCAGATAAAGTAAAAGGTGTTATTTTAAGATATACAAAAATACTGGGACCTGCAATCGGAATCATGGGTCTGTACAATATTCAGTTTATTGTAGACGAGCAGGAGAATGTCTATATCATTGAGGTCAATCCAAGATCCTCCCGGACGGTTCCATTCCTGTCAAAGGCAACCGGATATCCACTGGCAGATATAGCAACACTTGTTATTTTAGGGGTCAGCCTGAAGGAACAAGGTCTCTTCTCTCTATATCCAGAGGAGAAGAAACGCTGGTATGTGAAGGCTCCGGCATTCTCCTTTATGAAGCTCAAGGGCATGGATGCTTATCTGTCCCCGGAGATGAAATCAACCGGAGAAGCCATCGGATATGATGATAAGCTCCACAGAGCAGTATATAAGGCACTGATTGCATCCGGCATTAAGCTGCCTAATTACGGGACTGTCATGGTGACGCTGGCGGATGAGGACAAGGAAGAGGCACTGCCGCTCATCAAACGCTTTTATGATCTTGGCTTTAATATCGAAGCAACCATCGGAACGGCAGATTTCCTGAAGGAGCATGGCATCCGGACAAGAATCCGGAGAAAGCTCAGTGAGGGCAGTGAAGAGATTCTGAATTCCATCCGGGCAGGATATGTCAGCTATGTGATCAATACACGAGCGATTCTGTCCGGGGTGCATTACGAGGATGGCGTTGCAATCAGGCGCTGTGCTACGGAGAATAATATTACGATGTTTACATCACTTGATACAGTACGCGTGTTATTAAATGTACTGGAGGAACAGACAATCTGTGTATCAACAATCGGTGCATAGACACAAAAGACAATAGACGAAGGAGGACGCGCTTATGTGTTCAATCATGGGATATATAGGAGAAAGTATTACAAAAGAGGAGTTCAAACTCTGTTTTGACAAAACGGTTTCCAGAGGGCCGGATATGCAGAGAATCGAAGAGATACCGGGTGGTATGCTTGGATTTGAGAGACTGTCGATTATGGGTCTTTCAGAGAGTGGTATGCAGCCATTTACTTTGGGGGAGAACAAGGTGGTATGCAACGGAGAAATCTACGGATTTCGTCCGATTAAGGATGCACTTTCCAAAAAGTACACCTTTGTCAGTGAATCTGACTGTGAGATTTTGCTTCCGATGTACCGGGAGTATGGACTGAAGATGTTTGAAAAGCTGGATGCGGAATTTGCCTGTATCATTTATGATGCTGAGAAGAAGACACTCATAGCCGCAAGAGATCCGATTGGAATCCGCCCGCTATACTATGGTTATACGAAGGCAGGAGAAATCATTTTTGCAAGTGAAGCCAAGAACCTGGTGAAGCTGGTAGAACGAATCCAGCCATTCCCTCCGGGACACTACTATGCGGACGGCAAATTCGTATGCTACAGAGATATGACACAGGTAACGAAGGTTTGTCAGGATGACGTGGATACCATCTGCAAGAACATACATGACAAGCTCGTAACAGGTATCAGTAAGAGATTGGATGCAGATGCGCCGCTAGGCTTTCTGTTAAGCGGAGGCTTAGACAGCTCTCTTGTATGTGCAGTGTCCTCTATGATACTGCAGAAGCCGATTCGTACATTTGCCATCGGAATGAAGACAGATGCAATCGACCTGAAATATGCAAGAGAGGTGGCAGATTATATCCACAGTGACCATACAGAGGTCATCATTACGCAGCATGATGTGCTGACAGCTCTGCCTGAGGTGATAGCGGTACTCGGAACCTATGATATTACAACAATTCGTGCGAGCATCGGCATGTATCTGGTCTGCAAGGCAATTCATGAGCAGACGGATATCCGTGTACTGATGACAGGTGAGATCAGTGATGAACTGTTCGGTTATAAATATACAGACTTTGCGCCGGATGCAGACAGCTTCCAGAAGGAAGCCGAGAAGAGAATCAGAGAGCTGCATATGTATGATGTACTGCGTGCTGACCGCTGCATTTCTGCAAACTCCATAGAAGCGAGAGTACCATTCGGCGACCTGGATTTTGTACAGTATGTGATGAGCATTGACCCTGCGAAGAAGATGAACGTATACAACATGGGTAAATATCTGCTGCGGCATGCCTTTGAGGGAGATTATCTGCCGCACGATATCCTGATGAGAGAAAAGGCAGCATTTTCAGATGCAGTGGGACATTCTCTTGTAGATGACCTTAAGGATTTTGCAGAGACACAATATACAGAAGAAGCTTTCCAAAAGGGATGCAAAAAGTATTCCTTTGCAACCCCGTTTACAAAGGAATCTCTTATGTATCGTGATATTTTTGAGACGTATTATCCCGGACAGGCCCAAATGGTTGCTGATTTCTGGATGCCAAATAAGGAGTGGGAAGGCTGCAATGTCAATGACCCGTCAGCCAGAGTGCTGTCTAACTACGGAGCCAGTGGAAAGTAACATCAGCCCTGCTGCAGGAAAGGAAAGAGGAGAATGGTTAAGTATGTATTCGTAACAGGTGGTGTGGTATCAGGTCTTGGAAAGGGAATTACGGCAGCTTCTCTTGGCAGGCTGCTCAAGGCAAGGGGATATCATGTGACCATGCAGAAATTTGATCCCTATATTAATGTCGATCCCGGAACAATGAATCCCATCCAGCATGGAGAGGTCTTCGTGACAGATGACGGAACAGAGACGGATTTGGATCTCGGACATTATGAACGCTTTATCAATGAAAATCTGGACAAGAATTCGAATGTGACAACAGGCAAGATTTACTGGTCTGTCCTGAACAAAGAACGGCACGGAGATTATGGCGGGGGAACCGTACAGGTCATTCCTCATATCACAAATGAAATCAAAGCGCATTTCTATCGTGCAAGGAGCGAGGACGAGGAGACCATATCCATCATTGAAATCGGAGGAACAGTCGGAGATATTGAAAGCCAGCCGTTTCTGGAAGCCATCAGGCAGTTTCAGGCTGAGGTCGGAAGATGCAATGCCATTATGATTCAGGTGACCCTGATTCCTTATCTGAAGGCTTCCGGTGAAATGAAGACAAAGCCGACACAGATGAGTGTAAAGAGTCTCCAGAGCATGGGAATCTGGCCTGATATTCTCGTATGCCGGTCAGACTATCCGATTGAAGATTCCATGCGTGAAAAGATTGCATTGTTCTGTAATTTGAAAAAAGAACATGTGTTACAGAACTTAGATGCAAAATCACTCTATGAAGTGCCGTTGATGATGGAGAAGGAGAATCTGGCAGGAGCCGTATGTGAGTGCCTGAACATTCCATGCCCGGAGCCGGATCTTCTGAAGTGGCGACAGATGGTTGAGGTGTTCTATCATCCGAAGGAAACGGTTACGATCGCACTGGTCGGGAAATATGTTGCTCTGCATGATGCATACCTAAGTGTTGTCGAGGCACTGAAGCACGGTGGAATCGCCAATGAGGCGGAGGTCAATATCCGCTGGGTCGATGCAGAGGAGTTAAGCCCGGACAATATCGGAGAATATCTGCATGATGCAGACGGAATCATCATACCGGGAGGCTTTGGAGTGAGGGGCACAGAAGGAATGATTTTAGCAGCACAGTATGCCAGAACAAAACAGATTCCTTATCTGGGTATCTGCCTCGGTATGCAGCTTGCCATTGTGGAATTTACCAGAAACGTGCTTGGACTTGCAGATGCAGCGAGCATAGAACTGAATCCCGAGACAACCCATCCTGTGATAACACTTCTGCCGGATCAAAATGGTGTGGAGAATCTGGGTGGTACACTGCGGCTGGGCGCTTATCCGTGTGTATTACAGGATGGAACCAAAGCGATTGACTTATATGGTCAAAGAGAAATATCCGAAAGACACCGCCACAGATATGAGGTCAATAACGAATACCGGGAGGCGTTCACCCAAGGAGGCATGCTTCTGTCAGGACTTTCGCCGGACGGAAGAATCGTGGAAATGATTGAAATAAAAGAACACCCGTTTTTCATAGCGACACAGGCACACCCGGAACTGAAATCCAGACCGGATGCACCACATCCGCTGTTTCAGGGACTAGTCGAAGCAGCACTACAGTATCAGAAGGAGGAGAGGACATGAGTCAGAGCCATCAGCCAAAAAATTTATATCAGTCATCATTTGAACATGACAACTGTGGAATCGGTGCAGTTGTGAACATTCAGGGGAAAGCAAGTCATAGGATTGTAGATGATGCCCTGAAAATCGTAGAGAATCTGGAGCATCGCGCAGGTAAGGATGCAAAGGGAGAGACGGGAGACGGCGTCGGTATCCTGACACAGATTTCTCATCGTTTCTTTTCCAAGGTATGCAAAGAAGCAGGGATTCACATTGGAGCAGCGCGTGAATATGGAGTCGGTATGTTCTTCTTTCCACAGGATGAACTGAAATGCAGCCAGGCGAAGAAGATGTTTGAAGTTATTACAGAAAAAGAGGATCTGCAGTTTCTCGGATGGAGAGAGGTTCCGACGCATCCGGATGTACTCGGACAGAAAGCGTTCTCCAGTATGCCGCACATTTACCAGGCGTTTATTAAGAGACCGTCCAATCTGAAAAGTGACCTGGACTTTGACCGGAAGCTGTATGTAACCCGCAGGGTTTTTGAACAGAGTAATGATCGTACCTATGTTCCTTCCTTATCCTGCAGGACAATTGTCTATAAAGGAATGTTTCTGGTGGGACAGCTGCGTACCTTCTTTGCCGATTTGCAGGACAAGGACTATGAGTCAGCCATCGCTACCGTACATTCGCGCTTCTCTACAAATACCAATCCGAGCTGGGACAGAGCACATCCGAACAGACTGATTGTTCATAACGGAGAAATCAATACGATTAAGGGCAATGTTGATAAAATGCTTGCACGTGAGGAGACTATGTTCACGGATGCTTTCTCAACGGAAGATATGACGAAGGTACTTCCTGTCATCCCGAAGGAGGGCTCTGACTCTGCGATGTTAGATAACACCCTTGAGTTCTTAATGATGGGCGGGATGGAGCTGCCGCTTGCAGCTATGATCCTGATTCCGGAGCCCTGGGCGCATAATGATACGATTTCTCAGGAAGGAAGAGATTTCTATCAGTATTATGCGACCATGATGGAGCCGTGGGACGGCCCTGCATCGGTTGTATTTTCAGACGGAGATGTGATGGGAGCTATTCTTGACCGAAACGGTCTACGCCCATCCCGCTATTATATTATGGATGATGGCAGGCTGATTCTGTCTTCTGAGGTAGGCGTTCTGACTCTGGATGAGGCACATGTATTGAAGAAAGAAAGATTACATCCGGGTAAGATGCTGTTAGTAGATACCACCATTGGAAAGGTCATGGATGATGATGAAATCAAGGAGCGATATGCCAAAAAGGAACCCTATGGCGAATGGCTGGACAGCAATCTGCTGACACTTAGGGAAGTCAGAATTCCGAACATTAAGATTCCCTCTTATGACCAGACAGAGCTTCTGCGGCTGCAGAAGGCCTTCGGGTATACCTATGAGGATTATCTGGAGGAAATCTGCCACATGGCACTGACCGGTACAGAGCATATCGGAGCGATGGGTGTTGATACACCGATTGCTGTTCTTTCAAAAGAATACCAACCGTTATTCTATTATTTCAAGCAGCTTTTTGCTCAGGTAACCAATCCGCCAATTGATGCGGTACGTGAGAAGATTGTAACCTCTACGACGGTCTATGTCGGTAAGAACGGCAATCTGCTGTCTGAGCGTTCGGATAACTGCCACATGCTGAAAATAGAGAATCCAATCCTGACAGATCTGGATCTTCTGAAGATGGAGCATATGAACAAAAAAGGCTTTCAGGTGGAAAAGGTCTCGACGCTGTATTATAAGAGTACACCGATGGAACGTGTACTGGATCACCTCTTTGTTAAGGTGGACAAGGCATACCGGGATGGGGCGAACATTCTGATCCTGTCTGACAGGGGCGTAGATGAGAACCATGTAGCAATCCCGTCACTGCTTGCGGTTGCAGCTGTACATAAACATCTGGTACAGACAAAGAAGTGCACGGCAATGTCATTAATCTTAGAATCAGGAGAACCAAGAGAGGTACATCACTTTGCAACACTTCTTGGCTTTGGTGCAAGTGCTGTGAATCCCTATCTGGCGCATGCTTCTATCGCGAAGCTTGTGGAGGATGGTCTTTTGGATAAGGACTACTATGCCGCAGTTGAAGATTATGACCATGCAGTGCTGCAGGGGATTATTAAGATTGCTTCCAAGATGGGTATTTCCACGATACAGTCTTATCAAGGCAGCAAGATGTTTGAAGCCATCGGAATCTCAGAGGCTGTTATCCAGAAGTATTTTACAGGAACCGTCAGCCGCATCGGAGGCATCACACTGGAGGACATCGCTGAAGAGACAGACAGGCAGCATTCCAAGGCATTTGATCCGCTTGGACTGGCGTCAGACCTGACCATTGCATCTGTCGGAAGACATAAAATGCGTTCACAGGGCGAGGATCACAGATATAATCCGAACACGATTCATATGCTGCAGATGGCAACCAGAGAGGGCGATTATGATAAATTCAAGCAGTATACCGAGATGGTCAATGCAGAAGAGACAGGCTACTTAAGAAGTCTGATGGACTTTATCTACCCGGAGGAAGGGATTGCACTCTCAGAGGTGGAAAGTGAAGACTCCATTGTACAGAGATTTAAAACAGGCGCGATGTCTTATGGCTCGATTTCAGAGGAGGCACATGAAGCACTGGCTGTGGCGATGAATCATCTGCACGGCAAATCAAACAGCGGTGAGGGCGGAGAAAGTGATGAACGTCTGGACTCTGCAGGAACCGCACATGACCGCAGCTCTGCCATCAAGCAGGTTGCAAGCGGCCGCTTTGGAGTCACAAGCAGATATCTGGTCAGTGCAAGAGAAATTCAGATCAAGATGGCACAGGGCGCAAAACCGGGTGAAGGCGGTCATCTTCCGGCAGGAAAGGTCTATCCCTGGATTGCCAAGACAAGACATTCTACACCGGGAGTCAGCCTGATTTCTCCGCCTCCACACCATGATATTTATTCCATCGAGGATCTGGCACAATTGATTTATGATCTGAAAAATGCAAATAAAAACGCCCGTATTTCTGTGAAGCTGGTGTCTGAAGCCGGTGTCGGAACCATTGCAGCCGGCGTAGCGAAGGCAGGAGCAGAGGTTGTGCTGATTTCCGGCTATGACGGAGGAACAGGTGCAGCACCGCTTAGCTCTATTCATAATGCAGGACTGCCGTGGGAGCTGGGATTAGCAGAGACTCATCAGACACTGATTCAAAACGGACTCAGAAACAGAGTCGTTATAGAGACAGACGGTAAGCTGATGAGCGGACGTGACGTTGCCATCGCAGCGATACTAGGTGCGGAGGAATTCGGATTTGCAACTGCTCCGCTTGTCACACTCGGATGTGTGATGATGCGTGTCTGCAATCTGGATACCTGCCCTATGGGAATTGCAACACAGAATCCGGAGCTTCGGAAGCGCTTTATCGGAAAGTCGGAATATGTTGAGAACTTCATGCTCTTTATTGCACGGGAACTGCGGGAATACATGGCAAGGCTCGGAATTCGTACAGTCAATGAGCTGATTGGCAGAACGGATTTGCTTCAAAAGAAGGAGCATGAGGATGGAATTGCTTCGCAGATTGTATTAGACAGAATTTTAGCCGGAACCGGTGAGGCAGACTGTATCTTACATCCGGAGGAACGCTATGATTTCGCACTGGAGCATACATTAGATGAGGCAGTTCTGCTCAAAAATAAGAATATACTGGCTGCAGTCGAGGGTAAGGGCAAGGCAACTATGCAGGTGCAGGTGAAAAATACAGACAGAACCTTTGGCACACTTCTTGGCGCCGAGATTACAAGACGACAGCATGCGGGACTGAAGGATGACACGATTTGCATTCAGTGTACGGGAGCCGGCGGACAGAGCTTCGGAGCATTTATCCCGAGAGGACTTACATTATCTCTGACCGGTGACAGCAATGACTATTTCGGCAAAGGACTTTCAGGAGGCAGACTGATTGTGAAGGCACCGGACGAAGCCGCCTATGATGCAGGTGATAATATCATCATCGGCAATGTGGCTCTGTATGGTGCAACATCAGGAGAAGCCTATATAGCAGGCATGGCAGGCGAGCGCTTCTGTGTCAGAAATTCAGGAGTCCACGCAGTCGTTGAGGGCGTAGGAGAACATGGATGTGAGTATATGACCGGCGGATGTGTCTGCATCATAGGCCGGACCGGTAAGAACTTTGCAGCCGGAATGAGCGGCGGTATTGCCTATGTACTCGATGAGGACAGCTGTCTGTACCGGAATCTGAATAAGGAAATGGTGCTGATGGAGGGCGTGGATACAAAGAGTGACCAGGCAGAGCTGAAACGTATGCTGGAGAGACACTTGCAATATACCGGTTCCACTAAGGCTCAGAAAATTCTGGACAATTTTGAAGCATATCTTCCGAAATTTAAGAAGATCATTCCGGAGGACTATAAAAAGATGATGCATATGACAAGTCGTCTGGAGGAACAGGGCATGAGCTATGAACAGGCTCAGATTGAAGCCTTCTACGCAAGTATGGACAGCAAATAGGAAAGGGGAACTTAAGATGGGAAAAGCAACAGGCTTTATGGATTATAAAAGACAAAACGGTCCGGTCAGAGAACCGTCTGAGAGGATTTCGGACTATGCGGAATTTCACGGTTCACTTTCTCTTAAGGAGCAGAGCATACAGGGAGCAAGATGCATGGCATGTGGCGTACCTTTTTGCCAGGCAGGTGTCATGATTGCAGGGATGGCCTCCGGCTGTCCGCTGCACAACCTTGTTCCGGAGATGAATCATCTGGTATCACAGGGTAACTGGGAACAGGCCTACTTAAGACTCAGCAAGACACACAGCTTTCCGGAATTCACATCACGTGTCTGCCCTGCGCTGTGTGAGGCTGCCTGTACCTGCGGACTGCATGATGAGCCGGTCTCCACGAAGGAAAATGAAAGGGCAGTGATTGAATATGCCTATGAGCATGGACTGGTAGACGCAGGAACTCCCAAAAACCGTACAGGGAAAAAAGTAGCTGTCATCGGCAGCGGACCGTCAGGACTTGCAGCTGCCGACAGATTAAACAGAAGAGGGCATCTGGTGACGGTATTTGAGAGAAGTGACAGACCGGGTGGTTTGCTGCGCTATGGCATCCCGAATATGAAGCTGGATAAAAGAATCATAGACCGCAGAATCGCACTGATGGAGCAGGCAGGTGTCGTGTTCAGATGCAATGTGAATGTCGGTCAGGACTTTGATGTGAAGGAGCTGCTTGGGCAGTTCGATAGGGTGATTCTCTGCTGTGGAGCTTCCAATCCCAGAGATATTACGGCACCGGGAAGGGATGCAAAGGGAATTTATTATGCAGTTGATTTCTTAAAGGAGGTCAGCAGAAAGCTGATGGATTCTGATTATGATGCTGCCAAGGTAACTGCTGCATCGGATTATTCCTTCGGACGTGTCAAGGGAAAGCATGTCATAGTCATTGGAGGAGGAGATACCGGTAATGACTGTGTCGGTACGAGTATCAGATTAGGCGCCGCTTCTGTCGTACAGCTCGAAATGATGCCGAAACCTGCGGAAGAAAGAATGCCGGGTAATCCGTGGCCGGAGTGGCCCAAAGTCCTCAAGACGGACTACGGACAGGAAGAAGCAATCATGATGGCACAAAAGGACCCCAGAATCTATCAGACAACTGTACAGGAATTCATCAAGGATGCAAAGGGTCATCTGAAAGCGGTCAGGGTTGTCAGTCTGAAATCGGTTCAGGATTCTAAGACCGGACGCTTCAGTATGGTACCGGTAGAGGGCAGTGAGAAGGAACTGAAGGCAGAGCTTGTATTGATTGCAGCCGGCTTTCTGGGAAGCGAGGCTTATGTGACGAAGGCGTTCCATGTTGAAACAACTGCCAGAACCAATGTGAAAACAGCGGAAAATGAATACCAGACCTCGGAATCAAAGATTTTCACGGCAGGTGATATGCATAGAGGCCAGTCTCTCGTCGTATGGGCGATAGCAGAGGGACGTGCTGCTGCTAAGGCGGTGGATGAATCACTGATGGGATATACAAATTTATAATCGATTGGGTCAACAAAGAGTGCATGAGACATGGATGCACTCTTTCTGCTTCCTTTCTGTCAGAAATCAGTTGAAAGACAGAAATGGGGATGATATACTAGACGGGGTGATAAGGACAAAACACCTGATATTACGGAAGGACAGGGACAATAGGATATGGAACAATACAAACAGGAATTTATAGAGTTTATGGTAGATTCAAACGTACTGAAATTCGGAGAATTTACGTTAAAGAGCGGAAGAAAGTCTCCCTTCTTTATGAATGCAGGTTCTTATGTGACCGGATCACAGTTGTGCAGACTGGGCGAATATTACGCAAAGGCGATTCATGACTGCTATGGGGATGATTTCGATGTGCTGTTTGGACCGGCCTATAAGGGAATTCCCTTAAGTGTGGCAACCACCATTGCATTTCATAATCTCTATGGTAAGGAAATCAGATATTGTTCTAACCGGAAGGAAGTCAAGGATCATGGAGACACCGGAATCCTGCTTGGCTCTCCGATTCAGGACGGAGACAGAGTTGTCATCATCGAGGACGTCACAACCTCCGGCAAGTCGATCGAAGAGACCTTCCCGATCATTCAGGCACAGGGTAAGGTAGAAATCGTCGGACTGATGGTTTCCCTGAACCGTATGGAAAAGGGCAAGGGAGCAAAGAGCGCACTCGCAGAGATTGAGGAGCTTTATGGATTCAAAACGGGTGCTATCGTAACCATGCAGGAAGTGGTAGAACACTTATATAACCGCCCGTATCAGGGAAAGATTTATATTGATGATACTTTAAAAGCCGCTATTGATGAGTATTATCAAATATATGGGACAAAATAAAACAATGGTCATAGTTGAGGAAAATATCAATGCCTAGAAAAAGCTTCATGTTTACATCCAGAAAGCACTCCAGAAACGGAATTATATCTGTTATATTAGGGGCAACTTCATTGACCGGTCTGGTCGCCGCTGTGATCGTATCCTTTCTGAACAGAGGTGCAACTCCGCTCAGAATGGGAGGTGTGGGACTGGTGGGCATGATGTCCTGCGTGCTCGGATTCATTGTCGGACTGCTGAGTACGAAGGAATACGATTCCTATATGCTTTTTCCACGCATGGGTGTTATTTTAAACGGACTGGCTGTATTTGCCTGGGCTTATATCATCGTCATAGGTGTTTACGGACTGAATGTATAATATAAGGAGCTTTTCATGGAACGTTATGAACTTTCAATTGAAAGAATCAGACAGTGTATATCAGAAGAGACTACAAAGGAGCCATATTTATCTTATTTTAGGAGAGTGGCTTCTTTTGTGTTGCTGATCAATCATGTGTATGAGCTGGTTCGCACAGGAAATTTTCAGAAACTGACTTTGCAGGAGCTGCAGGAGATTAATCAGGAGCTTTATGCAGATATCCTTCCGGATCAGTACGATAAAAGCTATGCCAATCCTGTATATGCAGCCGCACAGCTGGGAGAGTACGGTTCCTATCTGTCTTTCCTGTATGCAGAGATCAGAGGGATGATACCAGATGCATTTGAACAGCAGCCGGAGTTCATGACCATTTATCAGGAGCTGTTGATCGAAATCTACAATATGTTCGAAGAGGGGTATCATGAAGATGGAGCTGCTCCCAAGTCTGAGGATGTGAGAAATACGCTCTATTGGTTCATCAGTGACTATTGTGACATCAGTGTCACTAGAAGAATCAGGAGCCAGCTGGAGGCTGTTCCGGAGGATTTTGCCACCTCACTGATCATGCATTCTGATTTGAGTGATCTGCGTTATCTGTATCTATTTGGAGAGTATGTGTCAGATAATGAAATCAAAACAGCAGAATACCTGAATGCCATGTCTGAGGAGGACATTCAGAGACTGGCAGATGTGTATACAGAAGGATACCGGCTGGGGTTTGTCAACAGTGGACGGGATCTGGGCAAAAAGAAGGTCGTGAATATCCGGTATCGTCTTGGATTTGAAAGGATGGTACGTGCCGCCATAGGCAATTTTGAGAAGATGGGGCTGAAACCAACCATTTATCGTGCCGGTACACACAGCATTGACCGAAAGGGTCAACTAAAGACAGGCTATTATGGTGCCGTTGCAAATAAGCAGTATGACTATGATCACAGTGAGGATGAAGCAATTTATCTGGATAAGGATTTTGTGAACCGTCGTATCGGAGTATTAAAAACAGCCTATGAGGAACATAAGGAATGGGCAGCAGTGCATGCAGGGCCTGCCTGTATCGAGACGTTCGGGGAGGCTCCGTTTACACCTGTTGTGAAGGAGGAGAATCTGAGACTGTCCGAACATCAGCAGAAATATGCAGTGACCTACTCTGTTAAGGCGGGTGAAATCGTTAACCACTATATCAGGGGAGACGAGAGAAGCTTTACAATCATAGCCTTTCCGATTCCTGAAATCGGAGATCAGTTCAAGGAGATTTTTGATGCGACCGTGTCGGTCAATACATTAGATTATAAGTGTTATCAGCTCATGCAGCAGGGTCTGATTGATCTGCTGGATACAGCTGCTTTTGTAAAGGTGAGAGGTATGAACGGTAATCATACGGATCTGCAGGTTGCTCTTTATCCTCTTCAGAATCCAGAAAAGGAAACTGCGTTTGAGAACTGCGTTGCAGATGTCAATATTCCTGTAGGGGAAGTCTTTACCTCTCCTGTATTAAAGGGTACGACAGGTGTACTGCATGTCAAGGAGTCCTACCTAGAGGAGCTGCGATATGAGAATCTGGAGCTGACATTTACAGACGGATATGTAACTGGCTACAGCTGTACCAATTATCCGGATGCAGCGGAAAACAGGAAGCTGATCAAGGATCATATTTTATATCATCATGAGACACTTGCGATGGGAGAGTTTGCAATCGGAACCAATACAACTGCGTATCACATGGCAAAGCAGTATGGGATAGAGGATCGTCTGCCGATACTGATTGCGGAAAAAACCGGTCCACATTTTGCTGTCGGTGATACCTGCTACAGCCATAGTGAAGATGTAAAAGTCTACAATCCTGATGGCAAGGAAATCATCGCCAGAGATAATGAGAAATCCATCCTGCGAAAAACGGACATCAGCAAGGCATATGACCAGTGCCATACAGATATTACTATTCCGTATGAAGAACTGGGAGAACTGACGGCAGTCAGAGCTGATGGAAAAGAAATTGAGATTATCCGCAACGGAAGATTTATACCGGATATCTGTGCACAACTGAATGAAATGCTGGATTTCCATTGACGGGAATCATGTATATTTAGTATATTAAAACAGTATTGAGATGAAGCAAAGCGAAAAAGGAGCAGAAGAATGGCAAAAGTAGGTATTGTAATGGGAAGCGATTCCGATATGCCGGTTATGAGCAAGGCAGCAGACATATTGGAGCAGTTAGACGTGGATTATGAGATGACGATTATCTCAGCACACAGAGAACCGGATGTATTTTTCGAGTATGCTAAGAGTGCAGAGGCAAAAGGCTTTAAGGTGATCATAGCGGGTGCGGGCATGGCAGCACATCTGCCGGGTATGTGTGCGGCAATCTTTCCGATGCCGGTCATTGGAATACCGATGCATACATCTTCTCTTGGAGGAAGAGATTCCTTATATTCGATTGTACAAATGCCCTCCGGAATTCCGGTTGCGACAGTTGCCATCAACGGAGGTGCCAATGCGGGCATTCTCGCAGCGAAGATATTAGCAGTATCGGACGAAGCGTTGCTCGGACGATTGAAAAACTATACAGAAAGCCTGAAAACCGCAGTTGAAAAGAAAGCTGATCAATTAAATCAAATCGGGTACAAAGAGTATCTGAAACAGATGTAGAGGAGAGATGAGATGGATTACAAGAGTGCAGGAGTGGATATTGAGGCCGGCTACAAGGCCGTAGAATTAATGAAAGAGCATGTAAAGGGCACCATGAGACCAGAGGTGCTTGGCGGACTGGGCGGATTCTCCGGAGCGTTTTCATTAAAGAATTTTAAGGATATGGAAAATCCGACACTGGTTTCAGGGACAGATGGAGTCGGTACAAAGCTGAAACTGGCGTTTCTGATGGATAAGCATGATACAATCGGTATTGACTGTGTGGCAATGTGTGTAAATGATATCGCCTGTGCAGGTGGAGAGCCTTTGTATTTTCTGGATTACATAGCATGTGGGAAAAATGAACCTGAGAAGATCGCGCAGATCGTGAAAGGTGTGGCAGAGGGCTGTAAACAGTCAAATGCAGCATTGATCGGAGGAGAGACAGCTGAGATGCCGGGCTTTTATCCGGAGGATGAATATGATCTTGCAGGATTTTCTGTCGGAATTGTGGATGAAAAGGATTTAATAACAGGTGCTTCTATAAAAGCGGGAGATACCTTGGTTGGTATCGCTTCATCAGGAGTACACAGCAATGGATTTTCACTGGTACGTAAGGTGTTTTCCATGGACAGGGCAAATCTGGCGAGATATGTGGATTCACTTGGGATGTCTCTGGGAGAGGCACTGCTGACACCGACGAAGATTTATGTGAAGGCCTTAAAGAATGTTAAGGATGCAGGCGTTACGATCAAGGGCTGTTCTCATATTACGGGCGGCGGCTTCTATGAGAATATACCGAGAATGCTGCCGGAGGGTGCGTGTGCAGTCATTGAGAAGAATTCCTATCCTGTACTGCCAATCTTTAAGCTGCTGCAGGAGACCGGCAACATTGCAGAAGAAATGATGTACAATACTTATAATATGGGTATCGGCATGATGCTGGCGGTGGCACCGGAACAGGCGGCTCAGACAGTTCAGGCAATCGAAGCGGCAGGCGAGAAGGCTTATATTGTAGGTCAGATAGAAGCAGGTCATAAAGGAATTTCTATCAAAGAATGATACAGGAGCATATATTAAAATAACGGAGGTCAGCAGATCATGAGGGTATTAATCGTAGGCGGAGGCGGCAGAGAGCATGCCATAGCCATGTGCGTGGCAAAGAGTTCTAAGGTAAGCAAATTATACTGTGCACCCGGCAATGCCGGCATTGCTGCACTTGCAGAGTGTGTTGATATTGGTGTTATGGAATTTGATAAGCTGGTAGCATTTGCACAGAAAGAGCAGATAGATTTTACAATTGTCGGACCGGACGACCCGTTAGTGGCAGGGGCAGTAGATGCCTTTGAAGCAGCAGGACTGCGTGTATTCGGACCAAGAAAGAATGCAGCAATCCTTGAGGGCAGCAAAGCATTTTCAAAGGATCTGATGAAAAAATACGGAATTCCGACTGCAGGCTACGAGAATTTTGACACTCCTGAGGCAGCACTGGCATATCTGGAGACAGCCGCAATGCCGATCGTACTCAAAGCGGATGGTCTGGCACTTGGAAAAGGAGTCCTGATTTGTCATACACGGGAGGAAGCACGTGCAGGGGTGAAAACCATTATGCTGGATAAACAGTTTGGCTCTGCCGGAAACAGGATCGTGATCGAGGAATTTATGACAGGACGAGAGGTTTCGGTTTTATCTTATGTTGATGGAAAGACGATTCAGATCATGACCTCAGCACAGGATCACAAGCGGGCAAAGGATGGAGATCAGGGACTGAATACCGGAGGTATGGGCACATTTTCGCCAAGTCCGTTTTATACAGAAGAGGTTGACCGGTTCTGCAGGGAACATATTTATCAGAAAACAGTAGATGCTATGGCTGCTGAAGGAAGAGAATTCAAGGGGATCATTTTCTTCGGGCTGATGCTGACAAAGGATGGCCCCAAGGTGCTTGAATACAATGCAAGATTTGGAGATCCGGAGGCACAGGTAGTCCTGCCCAGAATGAAAAATGACATCATTGAGGTGATGGAAGCCTGCATAGACGGTCATCTGGATCAGATAGACCTGCAGTTCGAGGATAATGCAGCGGTATGTGTCGTTCTTGCATCTGACGGATATCCGGAGCATTACGAGAAAGGGCTGCCGATACACGGACTGGAGAGCTTTGAAAACAAGGATGACTACTATGTATTTCATGCCGGCACAAAATTCAGGGATGGAGAGATTGTCACAAACGGAGGACGTGTTTTGGGTGTGACGGCTAAGGGTGCAGATCTGAAGACCGCAAGAAAAAATGCTTATGAAGCCACCGGATGGATTACATATGACAATAAATATTGCAGAGGCGATATTGGCAAAGCCATTGACGAAGTGTGACAAATAGGCTAGAATGTAGATAGTATTTGCATAAAGAAATTGCTAAGATTTATTTGTCAGTGAATTCTAAATATGCATAAACAGGGGATGATGATATGGCTAAGGATTTGGGGTATATTACATACGGCAGACCGACCCATTGCTGCGTATGCGGTGGTTCTCTTGTGTATAAGGGTGTCGGAGAGTATCAGTGCAGCGAATGCCGTAGTCTTGAGTATGATGATTACGGGAAGGTACGCTTATATATTGAGTCCCATAACGGGGCTACAGCGGCGGAGATATCTGAGGCAACTGATGTTTCTCAGGCCAAAATCAGACAGATGCTGAAGGAAGAGAGACTGGAAGTCACTCCGGACTCTGTTGCTTTTTTACATTGCGAGATCTGCGGCATCGATATCCGGTCTGGAAAGTACTGTGCTTCCTGTGAGAGTAAGATGAGAAAAGATTCTATTGCTGACAGCAGGGCAGCTCACAGCAGTAAAGTACATGGATTCGGTTCTGCAAACAGAGGCGAAGACGGCGAGAGAAGATTTATGAGATAAACTGTTGACAAAACAAAATGAGCATGATAATATCTGTACAAATAAAAAAACCGTTGATGTGGAGATCAAACCATAAGACGCACCCACAGAGAGCAGGTGGAGCTGAGAATCCTGCGGAAATGCGAGATGGCAAATGGACCATGGAGGGCGAGGTAAAGGCGCAAGCTGAGTACCCGAGACGTAGGCCGACGTTACCGGCAGAAAATGTGTTGGCATTTTTGTGAGAGAGGATCTGTATACAGCAGATCAATTAAGGTGGTACCGCAGACTCAGTATATCAAGTCTGTCCTTATAGTAGCAATACTATGAGGACAGACTTTTTTGTACTTTAGGAAAGTCATCCTATCATACGAAAACGGACTGCTCTGATCACAGACCAACATGATGGCGAACTGTTCACTTTTAATCATTCAGGTAGCCAGCCTGAAGCCACGGAGCCGCAGTGCTCAAAGAAAGGATGGAAATCATCATGGAAAACGTAACAGCAATGAACAAAAGAGAAGTAGCAACAGAGGAAAAGAAGGGTCTTGGAGTACAGGAAATCCTGTTGATCGGTATTTTACTGGCAGCAGGTGCAGTGTTGAAGTTTTTTGTAGGATCAGTGATTAATTTCGGCATGAAACCGAACTTTATCATTGCAATGTATTGTCTCATCGTTTTACTGATCCGCCCTCGTGTCAAGGAGGCAGCGATCATTGGTATTCTGGCAGGTGCTGTATGCCAGTTCTTCCCGGGACAGCCATATATCAATTTTGGAAGTGAACTGCTCGGAGCAGTAGCCATGGTTTTGCTGCTTAAGATTCCGATGAATATCGGAAAGCTTTCACTCAGTCCGGTTGTATGTACCTTTATCAGCACACTGATCAGCGGGTTCGCCTTTATCGGCATTATGTATGTGATGTACTATACAGGAGCAGAAATCACACCGACACCGCTTGCAGCCTTTATGGCAATTATATTTGGAACAGCATTCATCAATGCCATTATCGTACAGGTGCTGTATATCCCATTGAAGCTGGCACTGAAGAAGTAGATATCAGGAGGAAATGATATGCATACACCTATGATTCATATAGAGAATCTGAATTTTCAATATAAACAGGGGCAGGACTTTGCATTAAAGGACATCAGCCTGGATATTGCCAAGGGTGAATTTGTAGGCATCATCGGCAGCAGCGGCGCAGGAAAGACTTCTTTTACCTGCGCCCTGAACGGGATGATTCCACACCACTATGCAGGAGATTTTTACGGAGCAGTTACCATAAACGGCATGGATACGGTAGAGGTCAAACCGGTCGAGCTGTCAAGATTCATCGGGAGTGTTTTTCAGGATGTGGATGCACAGATGGTAGCGACCATTGTAGAAGATGAAATCCTGTTTGGACTGGAGAATTTTCAGATTCCGCACGAAGAGATAGAGGAACGGATACAGACAGCATTGGAGACAATCGGAATCTCACATCTGCGTAACAGAACCATCAGCACACTCAGTGGAGGTCAGAAGCAGAAGGTAGCAATCGCGGCTATGATCGCACTGAGGCCCCAGCTGCTGATTCTGGATGAACCGACAGGTGAACTGGATCCGGCAGGTTCAAGACAGATATTTGAAATGCTGCGGATACTGAATCAGCAGTATCATATGACAATTGTGATTGTTGAACAGAAAATCATGCTGCTTTGCGAATATGTCAGAAGACTGCTGGTCTTTCACGAGGGCAGGATCGAATATGACGGTCAGACAAGAATGGTTCTGGAGCACAAGGAAGAGCTGGAGAAGCTGGGGGTTAATGTACCGAGGATGATTACACTGGCTGATACGCTGAAGAAGAGAGGCTGCCATATCGATACAGTACCGGTCAGTATAGCAGAAGCAAAAAAAATGGTAGAGGAAGTGTTAATACATGCTTAAATTTAATAACGTATGTTTTTCATATCAACAGGATACCTTGATTCATGATGTTTCCTTTCATATTCAAGAGGGTGAGTTTGCTGCCCTGATTGGTGAGAACGGGGCAGGAAAATCTACAATCAGTAAGCTATGCAATGGTTTGCTGAAACCTAAAACAGGCGATGTACTGATTCAGGGACAGAATACAAAGACAACAAAATCCTCAATGCTTGCAAGGTCTGTGGGATATTTATTTCAAAACCCGGACAGACAGATTTGCCAGAATACCATCAGGGGAGAGATCATGTTTGGATTATCCTATATTCTGAAGGATCAGGCATTGTGTGAAAAACGTTGTGACCGCATCATAGAGCAGTTTCAGTTCAGGGGAGAGCAGGATCCGTTTCATCTGAGCCGTGGGGAGAGACAGAGGGTGGCACTGGCGTCCATACTGGTATGTGAGCCAAAGCTGCTGATTCTCGATGAGCCGACAACAGGGCTGGATTATCGTGAATGTGTTCAGATTATGGAATTGGTTAGAGAGCTTCACAGAGCAGGCACGACCATTATGATGATCACACATGATATGGAACTCGTACAGGACTATGCGGACAGAGTGCTTGTATTGAATGAGGGCCGTCTGATCGGAGATGGAGCATGTGAAGAAGTCATGACAGATATGGCGCTGCTGCGGCGTGCAAGCGTGCTTCCTGCCCAGATACCGATGCTGGCGATGGAGCTGGGTACGACCTTTCACGGTGTCTACAGTGTGAATGACATGGCAGAACGTATCCATGAACTGCAGCAAAGGAGGGCATAGAAATGGGTGGATTTTTAGATTATATTCAGGGAACATCATTTTTACATAGGCTGAACCCGCTGACGAAGCTGTTGATTGCTTTTTTATTATGTGTAGCCTGCTTCATATGTGACCGGCATCTGTTTGTACTGGGAATCATCGTACTGAATCTGCTGTTAGCAGGAGTGGCAGGGAAAGAGGTTCTTCTGCGTTCACTCAATATGCTGCGTGCGCTTGTGAAGTTTTCGGCATTTCTGTTTGTGATTCAGATTCTGTTTGTCAGAGAAGGGACTGCTCTGTTGCATTTGCCGTTCGGACTGGTCATAACAGATCGGGGACTTTCCTTTTCACTTCTGTTTGTACTGCGTCTCTTTGCAGCTACTATGCCGATCGGACTGATGCTGTCCGTGACAAGGATGAGTGATCTGTCAAATGTATTGGTAGAGAAGGTTGGAATTCCGTATCAGTACACATTTGCTCTGACAACCACCTTGAGGTTTATTCCGTTATTTTCACAGGAGATGGCAGGTATTATGGAAGCCCAGACAGCACGGGGAGTGGAATTCGATACCAAAAACTTTTTTAAGAAGATCAGACTTCTGATGCCATTATGTGTCCCTCTTTTGATCAGCTCGGTTAAAAAAATTGATGGGGCAGCTGTTTCGACAGAACTGAGAGGCTTTCACCTGAGAAACAGAAACAGTGGATATAAGAAATACTGTTTGAAAGGGGCAGATGCCGCTGCGCTGGCCATGATGGCATGCATTATGACATGTGCTGTTATTTTATAAATGACCCAGACGGTCAATGAATATTGAATGATACTAAATGTTGTAATTATTAAAAAATTGTTACAACATTTGGTTGACATAAGCCCTTATCGGTTGTATGATAATGATGAGATAAGAAAGTGGGGAAATCTCTTGAGGATGTGCTATTTGGGGAAATACACATCCGAAACGCGACAGTTTCTATTACTGACTGAAACGGTCAACACTCGATGAGGAGAATCGTATTATGATTCAGAGCACTAAGGGGAATAGCAGAAGGGGATACTCTATCCTTGCGGCAGGAGCGGCAATTGTATTCATTGTTGCTTCTTTTGCGTTATTTGGAGCTGATGTCTATGCCTATACCTCTGCAAACGGAACTGTTGCATGTGCCAGTGGTCGTGTACGGGAATCGGCATCTACGAATGGATATGTTGTGTGCTGCGTCAAAAAAGATGAAGCATTGATCATTACAGACGAAATCACAGGAACTGATGGAAACAAGTGGTATAAGGTCAAGGTATCCGGAGCGGAAGGATATATCAGATCCGATCTGGTCAAGAAGGGTGAAGCAATAGCCGGAGCAGCGGCATCAACAACAGCAGCATCCACCACTTCCACAACAGGCGGAGCTGCGACAACAACTGTCAAGGGAACGAATGTCATTGTCAGGACAGAGGCCTCCAGATCCTCTGATGTAAGCTGTACACTCAGTACAGGACAGGCGGTTACGGTTATTTCCTCAGTCAAGGGATCAGATGGAAATACATGGTACAGTGTGAAGGCAGAAAAGAATGGTATTTTCTATGACGGATATATCAGGGCGGATTTGTTAAATGGTGTTACAGCCGGTACTACAACAGCCACTACCACTACAGCAGCTGCAGGTACAGCGTCAACAGGCACACCTACGGCAGGCGTGATCAAGGGCAGTAATGTCCGTATACGAAACAGCGCAACCACACAGGGCGGTATTGTGACCGTACTGAATAGTGGTGTTGTTGTGACAATCAAGGATTCGACCAAGGATGATACAGGAAAGAAATGGTATGAGATTGCCTGCGTGGTAAACGGGGCGGGAGTATCCGGCTATATCAGAGAGGATCTTTTGACGATTACCGCAACTGCATCAGCAGGGAATACAACCAATACAGCCTCAGCAACACTGAGCGGGACAACAGGCGTGATCAAGGGAACGGGTGTCAGAGTCAGAACGACAGCCTCTCTGACCTCTAATGTATGCTGTGGTCTGAGTACCGGACAGCAGGTCACACTATTGGAATCTGCATCAGCAGACCAGAAAACATGGTATAAGATCGCATTTACATATAATAATGAAGCAATGACCGGATATGTCTGCAGTGATTATGTAGAAAAGTCCTCCTCCCAAAATGTGACCGCTGCCGGAACAACGGCAGCGGCCACCACCACGGTTACCAAGGTGGGAACGGTGAAGGGGACCAAAGTCAATATACGTAAGGAAGCAGTGAGTGGTGAAATCGTAACAGAACTGAATACAGGCCAGATCACAACTGTTACAAGTGAGACAACAGGATCAGACGGAAACAAATGGTATGGCATTTCATTCACCTTAAATGGAGCTTCCCTAAGCGGTTTTATCAGGTCTGACTTCCTGACGGTAGAGGAGAAAACGGTAGTGGTGCCTGCGGCAGCGACAACCACGACATCAGCATCCTCTTCCTCTTCACACAGGACAGGAGCAGTCAAAGGAATCAATGTAAACGTACGTAAGGAACCGGTAAACGGCAGCATTGTGTGTAAACTCAGTACAGGACACACAGTGACTGTGACTGATGAGAAAACTGCATCAGACGGCAACAAGTGGTATGGCATCGCATTTACATATGAAAACAATGCACAATCCGGATATATACGTTCGGATTATCTGACTGTAGAGGAGGCAGTGGTCACTGCAGCAACGACAAATACGAACAGCAGCACTTCCGACGGAACGACAAAGGGTACAGTGAAGGGTACGGCAGTCAGAGTCAGAGAAAGTGCAGTGAACGGGACAGTTGTAGCACAGCTGAACACTGATCATTCCGTAGCGGTAACAGGGGAAACAAACGGCTCAGACGGATACAAGTGGTATCAGATATCATTTGAATATGCAGGAGCAACAAAGTCCGGATTTATCCGGTCAGATTTTGTGAATATCATTCAAACCGCATCCAGTACAGTTGTTACGACAACAGAGGAATTCGAGAAGACAATTGCTGATTTTCCGGAATCCTATAAAAATTCGCTCAGAACACTGCATAATAAGTACGCAAACTGGACATTCCAGCCGGTCAAGACGAATCTGGAGTGGAATAATGTTGCGGCAGCAGAAACTGCAGTTGGCAAAAACCTGATTTCAAAATCCAGCATTTCCTCATGGAAATCGACCAGTCCGCAGGCATACGACTGGACATCAGATAACTGGTATGGATTTGACGGAGCCAGCTGGGTAGCAGCATCTCCTGAGATAACGCTGTTTTATCTGGATCCCAGAAACTTCTTAGACGAAAATGGTATCTTCCAGTTTGAAACATTGGAATATGAGAACTACCAGAATGAATCCGGTGTATCCAATATCCTGGCATCCTCCTTTATGAGTTCCACTTTTACGGATACGGACGGAGCCAACAGATCCTATGCAAGTACATTTACGGAAGCCGGTACAGCAACGGGCATCTCACCATATCATCTTGCAGCGAGATGTCTGCAGGAGCAGGGAACGGCAGGTACCAGTCAGAGTATAGCCGGAAATGTGTCAGGGCTTGAGAATCTGTTCAATTTCTTTAATATCGGGGCTTATGCAGCAAATGGGAATACAGCTGTTATTAATGGATTGATTTATGCTGCCGGCAGCGAAGATGCGTACTACAGACCATGGAATTCCAGATACAAATCCATCATGGGAAGTGCGAAGTATATCAGTGAACGATATATTAAAAAAGGACAGAATACGCTTTATTTTCAAAAATTTAATGTCGTAAACTCTGAAAATGGGTTATACTCACATCAGTACATGACAAATATACAGGCAGCATCATCAGAAGCGGCCAGAATGAAAAAGGCATACTCTGATATGAATACAGCACTTGTATTCAAGATTCCGGTATATAATAATATGCCGGAGGCAGTATGTGCAAAACCGGAGTCATCGGCCAATCCGAACTGCTATCTGTCCAATCTGTATATTGATGGCTATGGAACGATTCCGAACTTCAATGCCGCTACAGACCAGTACTCATTTACCATTGATAATGGCATCGGACAGATCGGGATAGGAGCGACACCGGTTAACGGCAATGCATCGATTGCAGGAACAGGTACATATGATATACCGGTCGGAACCACGCAGATTACAGTTGTATGTAAAGCACAAAACGGAAATACAAGAAATTATGTAATGAATATTACAAGAAATCAATAGATTGCGGGATCAGGTATTTCGCGTTATAAATTCAGGAGGATTTGAAATGAAAAAAAGCAGAAGGGGATTGGCGGAAGTATTCATTGCTGCTGCAATGATAGGCATTATGATGACGCAGGAAGTCAAGGCGGCAGGAAATGTTTCCATATCCGCGAGTGCGGAGACCGTAGAGGTAGGCGGCGAGGTTTCGGTTACCATCAAGGCAGAAAACCCGGCAGGATCAGCAGAAAAACCGGAGATATCAGTAGAGTATGATGCTGCTGTACTGACCTATGATTCCTGTGACAAGGAAACAGGAGGCGGAGGCGGAGGTCTGCTGACGCTGACAGATACAGAGGCTACGATTAAATTCAAGGGTGCTGCATCCGGGACAACTGAGGTCAAGGTATCAGCCATTCTGGACGGAGACGGAGCTGATGTACCGACCGATAGTGTGACCATAGCAGTCGGTGACGGAGTCGGAGCTGCAGGAGCAGATGGCGGAGCAGACGGTGCTACAAACAGCAACATAGCAGAGGGATTGATTGCAATCAACGGTACAGAGAAGATGCTTTCAACCACATTTCCGAATGAGATTATTCCCGTAGGATTTCATAAGGCAGATTTTACTTATCAGGAGCAGCTGTTGGAATCAGCCCAGTTTGATATGGGAGACCTGACCCTGCTGTATGTGACTGATGCGGGCGGAGCCAATGGTGAGTTCTGCATGTATGATCAGGCGACAGATACATTTACGGATTTTGTGAGCATCAATGGAATTGAGAATAAATATATCATTATTATGATACCGGACGAGTCAGTTATCACGCCGGATGGCTTTACAAAGGCCACACTGCAGTGGAATGGCAAGACCCTACAGGCCTATGCAATTACCGCATCAGCTACTGTGGCAGGAGCATCTTCAGGGGAGGATGCAGCTGCAGGGGAAGACACAGCTGCAGAGGGAACCGATGAGGTGACAGCAAACGGTGTATCGACAAGCGATTTCTTCCTGCTATATGCACTCAGCAGCGAAGGAAATAAGGGCTGGTATCTCTATGATATGAAGGAAGGCACTTATCAGCGCTATCTGGAGCTTGATGCAGCGGGAGCGGAGGAACCTTCGGTCTTGGATGTTTTTGACTCGGATACAGATTCCTATAAATCACAGTCACATACCAGATTCATTGTGATCTGTGTGATGGCAGTGGTTATGCTGGTGATGATCATATTGCTGCTGAATTTGTTCTTGAAGCTGCGTGAATATCAAAGCTATGAATATATTGATGAGGATGAAGAGGATGACGAGGAAGAGGATGACCATCCGATCAGAAATCGCGGCAATTCGCGTAACCTGCGTGAACCGGAACATCTGAGCAGGGATGAAATACGTGCGCGTCGCTATGAGGCAGGTGAAGATCTGGAGGAAACAGGTGAGATCAACCTCGAACCTGTCAGAAATCCTGCTGCAGCGCCATATATGCAGGCAGCTCCCGCATCTCCGGTAGGATATGAGACGCAGGATATGACATTTGAAGATGTATCTCTGCCGCAGCCAGTTCCTGAAGAGGATGATGAAGAGGACGAGGAAGATTTACGAGGAAGAAAGAAAAAGAATAAAAAGGAAAAGAAAAAAAGTCGGTTTGCAAAGTGGTATGAGGATGATGACTTTGGAGATGACGACGATGAGGAAGATGAAGAGGATGACGATGACGACGAAGATGATGAAGAGGATTATCAGGAGCGCCGATCTATCTTCGGAAGAAAAAAGAAAAAGATGCCGGAACCTGTAGAAGCAACACAGATGGACTGGAGCGAAATACAGAATACCATGCAGGGTGCGGATGAAGATGAACGCCGGCCAATGACCGGAACCCGCAGACCTGTCAGCACACCTAGAATGACAGTGACAGAGCCGCCTGTACAGTCACGCCCGGTTCGTCCTCAGGTGAGTCTGCAGACCCCTGTGGAACCAGAGGCTCCTATACAGAAGCCATATGAGCCACCGGTACAGCCAGCAGCCAGACAGCAGATGTATGAGACCCCTGTACAGCCGGAAAAACAGGTTCAGAAGCCGTATGAAACACCGATACAGCCAACAGCCAGACAGCAGGCACAGCAGATGTATGAAGCACCTGCACAGCCGGCAGCCAGACAGCAGGCACAGCAAATGTATGAAGCACCTGCACAGCCAACAGCCAGACAGCAGGCACAGCAGATGTATGAGCCACCGGTACAGCAGTCACCAAGACAGCCTGCACCAAAGGCATATGAAGCCCAGATACAGCAGCAGACAAGACAGCCTGCTCCGAAGGCATATGAAGCACCGGTACAGCAGCCTCAAATGTATGAACAGCCAATGCAGCAGTATTACGGACAGGGTATGCAGGAACCAATGCAGCAGTATTATGGTCAGGAAATGCAGCAGCCTGTACAGCAGCCGGCAAGGCAGCCCGGAAAGCCCAGATTTGATCTGGATGATGATTTTGAATTTGAATTTATCAATGTAGACAAATAGAGAGACAGACAAGTAGACAAATAGAGATATGCAATAGGAGCCCTGCAGAAGCAGGGCTCTTGTAGTGGGAAGGCAAAGAAAGCTGAGAGGATAATTAAGAAACTTAAAAAAGTGTTGACAGAATATCAGACAGATGCTATGCTGTGATTAGATATTTAAGAAACTTAAATAAGTGGCGAGTACAAGATATAAAACCTAGCAAGGTATGAAACTTAGCGAAATATGAAACTGAATGAGATAGGAAAATCAACAGAGGGAGGCAGGATTGTATGAATACACAGAAGAAAATGACAGTGCAGCCCAATTTACTGAAGGCCTTAAATAAAACAGCAATTAAAAGGGTGCTCCTGCACAATAAGGTAGCTACCAGAGTTGAGATTTCAGCTATGACCGGGATCAGTCAGCCGACAGTCAATGCCATCATGAGTGAACTGGTGGCAGATCGTGAAGTGATTGAAAAGGGGCTTGCAGGCTCACAGGGCGGCAGGAAAGCAGCAGTCTATGAACTGAACCAAGAGTATGCACACGCTGTCATTTTGATGATCAGGCAGTCACAGCTTTGGTATCGCGTGATTGATCTGGCCTCGGAAAAATGTGAGGAACAGATACGACCGGTTTCGGACGGACAGGATTTACTTCAGACCATTGCAGAAGTTGTGACAGGTATGCAGGCGAGTTATCAAAATGTACAGGCACTGGTGATTGGTGTCCCCGGATCAGTAGACCGTGAGGGTACCGTGTATGCCATTCCGGACATTCCGGAATTTGAAGAGTTTCCACTTGGTAAGAAGCTGTCTTCCATGCTGACTATACCAGTCAAGATCATGAATGATATGAAAGCCACCGCATTGGGGTGTGTGAGCAGGAACAGACCTGAAAGCAGCAATATGGTATATCTCCATGTGGGAAATGGCCTCGGAGCAGGTCTGATTACGGATTCACAGCTGCTGTCAGGAGTCAGTGGTTTTGCAGGCGAGATTGGGTTTATGCAGTTAGGAATGGATGAATATATGCTGAATCAAACCTTTAAAGGTCTGTTAGATCAGACCGGATATGATCAGATCACACGCATTACAGCCAATATCATCAGCATGCTGAATCCATCTCTGGTCGTAATCGGAGGAAGCTGTGCAGAGAAGAAGCTGGGTAAATATATAGAAGCTGACTGCAGGACAAGATTTCCCAAGAAAATGATTCCTCAGATAGAGATTTGTGAGGAAGCAGAAAAATACTATATACGCGGATTGAGCCGGACGGCTATGGAACTGTGCAGCAGTGATGTCAGACTCGCGTGAACCTGATGGATATTGAGACTATCAGAGTAAAGAAAAGGAGGCAGTTATCATGAAAGAATTGAAATTGGTGATTATAGGCGGAGGAAGCAGCTATACCCCTGAATTGATTGACGGAGTCATTATGCATCGGGAATCGCTGCCCGTAGGAGAAATTGTGCTGATTGACATTCCGGAAGGAGAAGAAAAGGTTCGTATTAATACGGAATTTGTCAGGAGAATGTTGAAAAAAGCCGGTATGGACATCAGAGTTTCTTACACATTTGACAGGAGAAAGGGACTTGCAGATGCTGATTTTGTGATCACACAGCTGCGTGTAGGTGGTCTTGCAGCCAGAGATACAGATGAGAGAATTCCCTTGAAGTATGGTCTGGTAGGGCAGGAAACAACAGGAGCAGGAGGCTGCTTCAAGGCACTGCGTACCATTCCTGTACTGCTGGATATCTGTGCAGATATGGAGCAGGTATGCCCGGATGCGTGGCTGATCAACTTTACAAATCCGTCTGGAATTGTGACCGAAGCAGTCAATAAATATACAAGAGTAAAGTGTATTGGACTTTGCAACTGTCCAATCAATATGCGGCATGATGCAGCAGAAAAGCTGAATGTATCCGAAAGCGATCTGGACTGCAGATTTATCGGATTGAACCATCTGAGTCTGATGCCTCATGTATATCTGAAACAGGATGCAAAAGCAGGCAGACTGCAGCATGACCATGATTATATTGAAGATGTACTAAAGGTGCATACAAACGAGGGTGTAGTGAAGAATATCCAAAAGCTTGCTGGCATGGACGATCAGGCTGTTCAGATGGGAGCTGTGCTGTCACCCTATATGCAGTATTTCTACTTTACAGACGAGATGGTCAGGGAAGAGCAGGAAAGCGTGGAGAACGGTCAGGGAACCCGTGCCAATCAGGTGCAGAAGGTAGAGAAGGCACTGTTTGAAAAATATCAGGATATACATTTGAACGAGAAACCAGCAGAGCTCTCAAAGCGTGGAGGCTCCAGATATTCAGAAGCAGCCATCAATCTGGTGAACAGTATTTATAATAACAGCTGTGATGTACAGACGGTAGATACAATCAATGGCCATACGATTCCAGAATTACCGGAGGATGCTGTGATTGAAACAAACTGTGTCATCAGCAGCAAAGGAGCAGAAACGGTGGATCTGAGTGAAGATCGTGCCGCGGTCAAACCGTGCTACAGAGGAAAACAGGCTGCATTTATGGAGCTGGCAAAGACGATCAAGAAATATGAACAGCTGACCATTGAGGCTGCTGTGAAAGGGGACAGAGACCTTGCTGTGCAGGCACTTTCTGTTAATCCACTGATTGGAGACCATGAGCTGGCAGCCAAGGTATTCGATGAACTATATGAAGCAAATAAAAAGTATCTGCCCGGATTTGCACATTGAGATCAAGGAGGAAGCGATATGTATGTACTCGGAATTGATGCCGGTGGCACAAAGACACATGCTGCCATCGGAGATGAAAAAGGAAATATTCTGGCCGAAGGATACGGCGGAGCCGCTAATTATCAGTGCTGCGGCATAAAAGTGACAAGCGTGTCATTGGCGAAAGCGATAGAAGAAGCCCTTAAAAATCTCAATGATTTGCTGGGTAATCAGACGGATCCTGTTACAATTTCAGCACTTCAATATGCGGTTTTTGGTATGTCAGGAGCTGATGAGGCTGAGGATATAGCAGTACTGAACCGGCTGGCAGGCGAAATCATGGGCGCTATACCATTTCGGGTCATCCATGATGCATGGATCGGACTGCGTGCTGCATCAGATGATAATGTCGGAGTCGTATCGATCTGCGGAACCGGAGCAGGGCATGTCGGACGGAACAGCCATGGAGATGAGGATCAGCTGCGGAATCTGGACTATATCACAGGAAATTATGGTGGCGGAGGACAAATGGTAGAGGATGCACTGCACTATGCATTTCGCTCAGAGGAAGGTACGGGAAGAAAGACATCACTCGAGCAGGTACTGCCAAAGCTGTTTGAAGCAAAGGATATGACAGGAATCTGTAGGATACTCAGACATGATGAGATGACAGATGGTCAGCGTTATCATATACCCATTGCAGTCTTTCAGGAGGCTCAAAAGGGAGATAGAGTGGCACATGATATTATTGACCGTATGGGTCAAACAGAAGGCGAGTATGCAGCCGGGCTGATCAGGAGGCTTCATATGGAACAGGAAAAGGTACCAATGATCCTGATCGGCAGTCTGTTTCGGACTGGAGAGTCAATCTTGATTGATGCATATATGCGTACTGTAAATGAATGTGCACCATCTGCATATCCTGTTATTTTACAGAAAGCACCTGTATCCGGTGCCGTAAAGCTGGCGGCAGATATGGTATGCACAGGATGAACGGCAAGAGACCAGTAAATAATTCTTGACAAAGAAATAGGTGTGTTTTATGATAATTAACAATAACGCATGAATAGGTAAAAGATAGTGAGAAAGAGGAGTACACATATACTCTTACCAGAGAAGGCAGTTCACCGGCTGAGAGACCGCCTGAAGAAAGATATGTGGAATGTAGCTTTTGAATCGGTACTTTGAAGGCATTGACCAGATCGGTCTATCATGTCAGTGAGATAGGAGTACACGCTTGGTTTCCGTTAACAAACCGTCGGTATGCCGCGTCAGGATAGCCTGCCGGATAAACGACACTGAGGGACAGACTGATACAGCCTGTCTGAATAAAGGTGGTACCGTGTAATTGATGATTACGCCCTTTACTGTAGATGACAGTGAAGGGCGTTTTTTATATGATTAGGAAAACTCCTGTCATATAAACGTGCTGCGAAGATCGCACTGCGATAGAAAGGATGGAGAAAATGAGTAAAGAATTAGCAAAAACCTATGATCCGCATGGTCTGGAAGACAGACTTTATCAAAAGTGGATGGAAAAGAAATATTTTCATGCGGAGGCAGACAGAAGCAAGAAACCGTTTACGATTGTGATGCCGCCTCCGAATATTACAGGTAAGCTGCACATGGGACATGCATTTGACTCTACCATGCAGGATATATTGATTCGCTTCAAGAGAATGCAGGGCTATAATGCACTGTGGGTACCGGGAACTGACCATGCAGCCATTTCTACGGAGGTCAAGGTAACGGAGGCTCTGCGAAAAGAGGGGATTGACAAGGCTGAGCTTGGTCGTGACGGCTTTTTAAAGAGAACCTGGGAGTGGCGTGAGGAATACGGTCACACGATTGTAGAGCAGCTAAAGAAGATGGGCTCCTCATGTGACTGGGACAGAGAACGCTTTACGATGGATGAGGGCTGTTCAGCAGCTGTTGAGGAAGTATTTATTAAGCTTTATAAAAAGGGATTGATTTATAAGGGCAACCGGATTGTAAACTGGTGTCCTGTATGCCAGACGACTATTTCCGATGCAGAAGTAGAGCATGAGGAACAGGCAGGTCATTTCTGGCATATTAAATATCCAATTGCAGGTACGCCTGCGGCAGAAGCAGCTTTAAAGGGTGTGGCTTCTGCAGAGGCCGATGCTTCTCAATATGTAATCGTTGCGACAACCAGACCGGAGACGATGTTAGGAGATACAGCCTTAGCTGTGAATCCGGAGGATGACCGTTATCAGACACTGGTAGGCAAAACTGTCATTCTGCCGTTAGTGAATAAGGAGATTCCTGTGATTGCAGATGCGTATGTAGATCAGGAATTTGGTACCGGCGTTGTGAAGATTACTCCGGCACACGATCCGAATGATTTTGAAGTTGGAAAGCGCCATGATCTGGAACTGATCAATGTATTAAATGATGATGCAACGATTAACGAGAAGGGTGGACGCTATCAGGGACTGGAGCGCTATGCGGCCAGAAAGCAGATGGTTGAGGATCTGCAGACACTCGGACTCCTTGAGAAGATCGAGGAGCATTCTCATAATGTAGGAACACATGACCGCTGCAAGACGACCATCGAGCCGATGGCAAAACAGCAGTGGTTCGTAGCCATGGAAGAACTGGCAAAGCCTGCTATCGAGGTACTGCGTGCAACACGTGCAGGTGAGAAATCCGAACTGGGTGAGCTGAAGTTTGTTCCGGAGCGCTTTGATAAGATCTATTTACACTGGCTTGAAAATATCAGAGACTGGTGTATCAGCCGCCAGCTGTGGTGGGGTCACAGAATCCCAGCTTATTACTGTGCAGACTGTGGAGAGATCGTGGTATCCGGGGAAGCACCGGACAAGTGTCCCAAGTGTGGCTGTACTACCATGAAGCAGGATGAAGATACACTGGATACATGGTTTTCCTCAGCACTCTGGCCCTTCTCCACATTGGGCTGGCCAGAGAAAACAGAAGACCTTGACTATTTCTACCCGACAGATGTACTTGTAACAGGGTATGATATTATCTTCTTCTGGGTCATCAGAATGGTATTTTCAGGAATCGAGCATATGGACAGATCACCGTTCCATACGGTACTGATTCATGGCCTGATCCGTGACTCACAGGGGCGCAAGATGAGTAAATCCCTAGGCAATGGCATTGACCCTCTGGAGATCATCAGCCAGTATGGTGCAGATGCACTCCGGCTGACTCTGATTACAGGCAATGCACCCGGAAATGATATGCGTTTTTATTATGAAAAAGTGGAGGCAAACCGCAATTTTGCAAATAAGGTTTGGAATGCAAGCCGCTTTATCATGATGAATATGGAAGGAAAAGCAGTACCGGCAAATCTGTCTGCAGATCAGCTGCAGCCTGTAGACAAATGGATCATTTCTAAATTAAATGATGTCATTCAAGAGGTGACAGACAATATGGAAGCCTATGAACTGGGTATTGCTGTTCAGAAGGTATATGACTTTATCTGGGATGAATTCTGTGACTGGTATATTGAGATGGTTAAGCCGCGTCTGTACAGCAAAGAGGAGACAGATGCCGCATCTCAGGTTGCAGCATTGTGGACACTGAAGACGGTTCTGATCAACGCACTGAAGCTGCTGCACCCATATATGCCGTTTGTTACAGAAGAAATCTTCTGTACACTGCAGAATGAAGAAGAATCCATTATGATATCTTCATGGCCATTATATAAGAAGGAATGGAACTATGCAGAGGACGCTGCTTCTATTGAGACCATCAAGGAAGCTGTACGAGGCATCAGAAATGTCAGAGCTGAGATGAATGTGGCACCCAGTAAGAAAGCCCATGTCTATATTGTAACCAAGAGTAAGTATGTAAAGGATACCTTTACAAATGGCAAGCTGTTCTTTGCATCACTGGCATATGCAAGTGATGTGGAAATCAAAGAGGACAGAAGCGGCATTGATGATGATGCAGTATCCGTTGTTCTTGAAAACGCAGTTATTTATATGCCATTTGCCGAATTGGTTGACATAACACAGGAGATTGAACGTCTGAAAAAAGAAGAGAAGCGCCTTATGGCAGAAATCGATCGCGTGAATGGAATGCTGAATAATAAAAACTTTACGGAAAAGGCTCCTAAGGCAAAGGTAGACGCTGAAATGGATAAGCTGCTCAAGTATACTCCGATGCTGGAGAAGGTAAGAGAGCGTCTGGAGCAATTAAATAAGTCGAAACGAATAGAAATTTATGGTTGATAGCAGATTGCGAAGCGTGCAGATTCGTGATAGAATGATTAAAGAATGGATTTTCCGATCATGATGGAGGTATGACGGTATGCCGGAACTCAGCACTTCAACCTATGTAAAAATTGCACCCGATAATATGTCAGCATACCTCTTTTTAGGCGCGCCCGGACCAGGGGAGAGCTATACCAGTGAGCAGGTCATAGAATATCTGAAAAGATATGGTATAATATCGGGTGTTATATATTCTAATATTGAAGCCATGACCAAAAAAGGTGTATACTTACGCGAAGTCAAGGTGGCTGAGGGGACGGAGATCGTAAACGGAACCAATGGATACTATGAGTTCAAGTTTAACTCAGAGGACATTGCCAGAAGACCGGTCATCCGTTCAGATGGTTCTGTGGACTATCAGAGTATGAGTCTGATTCAGAACATTACCATTGGTGATGTTTTGGCAATCTATCATCCACCTGTTCAGGGTGAGCAGGGAACCGATATCAGAGGCAGAGTGACCAAGCCGAAGCCGGCAAGGGATCTGCCGGTACTGCGTGGCCGTGGATTTGAACGGTCTGAAGACGGATTGATCTATACGGCTACCATTGAAGGCAAGGTAGAGTATAAGGAATACTATCTGGAGGTAAAGGATGTCTATGAGGTGCGGGGTGATGTGGACCTGATCACCGGCAGGATTGATTTTCGCGGAGATGTCATTGTTTCGGGCAATGTGGAGTCCGGTGTAGAGATCCGTGCGACAAAGAGCATTACCATAGGCGGACACGTGGAGGCAGCCAAGCTGACTGCAAACGGAGATATAGTGATCCGTAAGGGCATGCAGGGCGGTCAGAAGGCAAAGATTACGGCAGGCGGCAATGTTTATGCAGATTTTATAGAATATACGACAGTTGAGGCAGACGGCAATGTTCAGGCAAATGTTATCATGAACTGTAATGTCAAGGCAGGCGGCTATGTGACGGTAACCGGAAAAAGAGGCAATATTGTCGGCGGTAATATTTATGCTGTCGCCGGAATCACCAGTGCAGAGATCGGAAATGATGTCGGTCTGAAAACAATCGTAGCAGCCGGAGTCAATGACACTCTGAAAAACAGAGAGCATATGCTGGCAGTGAAGATTTCCATGGCTGAGGCAAGTATCGAGAAGGCAAAGGCAGAGCAGGCAGTGCTGGAGCAGGAAAAGCGCGACATTATGAACGAGGGCAGTATCCTTGCAAAAATCTCACAGGCAAAGAAGAAAATAGCCAGAGAATATAAAATGATAGAGCGTGCAAAGGAAGAGCTGGACAAGATTGCAGAAACCATTAAAATGGCACAGAATGCGACAGTGAAGGTCAATCATCAGGCGTATGCCGGAACCAAGGTGATCATTGATGATCAGGTGAAGGAGCTTGCAAGTGATTTCAGCTATACGGAGTTTTACAGAGATCACATGCAGTCAGGAGTAGCTGTCAGGGCACTGACTGTTTGAGAATAGATTTGTTTGGGAGTGAGTAAAGTGATTAATTTTGAAGAGGAACTGAAGAAATTCCATCCCAGTCTTGAAGTAGAAGACGCAGAGGATGCAATATATAACCATGATCTGACAGATATGACGGATGTGCTCATGAGTATGATCAAAGAGGCAAAGGACAAGGAAATATGAAATGTTTTGTATGCGGCTGTCGTTTGTCTGAAAAGAATTACTGTACAGGGTGCGGAACAGATGTAACTGTCTATAAGAAGATTATCTATTCTTCGAACAGATGTTACAATGATGCACTTGAAAAGGCAAGCGTCAGAGACTTATCCGGTGCGGTCGAAAGTCTGCGTCAGAGCTTAAAATTCAATAAGAATAATACACAGGCCAGAAACCTTTTGGGACTGGTCTATTTTGAGATGGGTGAAGCAGTATCAGCCTTTAGTGAGTGGGTCATCAGCAAGAATCTGCAAAGCAAGAAAAATATTGCAGATGATTATCTGAGCGCGATACAGACGAACCCGACAAAGTTAGATACCATCAATCAGACAATCAAAAAATACAATCAGGCACTGGCATACTGCTATCAGGGCAGCAATGACCTGGCTATCATTCAGCTGAAAAAGGTATTGTCCATCAATCCGAAACTGATCTGTGGTTATCAGCTGCTGGCTCTGCTCTATATCAACAGCGAGGACTGGGACAAGGCCAGAAGAACACTGTACAGGGCGATTCAGATTGATTCCAATAATACAACGACTCTTCGATATCTGAAGGAAGTCAACACGATGCTGCGTGAACGCGATGAGCATCTGCAGACAAAGCGCAAGAAGAACCAGGAGGATGTGCTTTCCTATCAAAGCGGCAATGATACGATTATACAGCCGATGTATGTCAAGGAAGGACCTGCATTTTCCAGTGTCATCAATATCGTGATCGGTATCGTGATCGGAGTGGCGATTGCGTGGTTTCTGATCCTGCCGGCACGAGTCGGTATTGAGACAGATAAAAATGATGAGAAATTCAAAAAGGTCAGTGAGGAACTGACTGCGGAAAAGGCCTCCAAGCTGGAGCTGGAGGAGGCAATCGATACACTGAGGACACAAAATGAGGATCAGGCAGCACAGATCGAAGAACTGACAGGGGACACCGGTGTGGCACAGGCAGCGGATCTGTTGGCGGATGCGGCAGATGCCTATATTCAGAATCCGGATGACGCAGTTGCCGTGATGGATCTTCTGGAACAGATCGATGAGGAATATCTGACAACAGCTTCACAGTCATTTATCAAGCTGCATACCTTGTTGAAGGAGGCTGTACAGGCTACGGCAGCTACGTCTTATTATGATCAGGGACTGGAGGCACTCAATGCCAGCGATAACGAGACAGCGATTACAGAATTGACAAAGGCCTGGGATCTGGATGAAACAAACGGAAGTGCACTCTATAATCTGGCACATGCATATCGGAATTCCGGCAATCAGGACAAGGCAGATGAATTGTACAAGCTTGTAATCGAAAAATTCCCGGACACAGATATTGCAGCAAGTTCGAAGGGATTTATCTCATCAGAGGCAGGCAACAGTACAGAAGGAGATTACGAAGGTTAAAAAGGCGGTATAAGATACGAAAGAAGACATGGACAAAACGTCCTTGTCTTTTTTTTGTATTATAGAAAAAATGTTCAAGCAGAAGGGATAGGAAGAGTATGAATGAGGAATTTCAGGTCGTAAAATCGTGTTTGATGATACGAATGCCGAGAGAGGTGGATCACCATCAGGCGAGAAGAATCAGGGAAACTGCAGACAGGTACATTGAGAGAAGAGAGATATCACATGTTATTTTTGACTTTGGCATTACAGAATTTATGGACAGCTCAGGCATCGGGGTCATTATGGGCCGTTATAAAAAGATGGAGATCCTGGGGGGAAAGGTACTGGCCATCCATGTAAATGGCGGTTTGCGAAGGATCTTTAAGATATCTGGTTTACATAAAGTTATAGAGGTAGTGGAAGAAGATAATCATGGAGGGAATGATCAATGACAAATCAAATGAAACTGGAGTTTTTAAGCAAATCAGTGAATGAAGGATTTGCACGAGTTGCCATCGCTGCATTCATGTCGGGCATGAATCCGACACTGGAGGAGGTTGCGGATGTCAAGACGGCAGTATCAGAGGCCGTGACCAATGCAATTATTCACGGGTATCCGGAGGAAGAGGGCACGATCGTTATGATGGCAGAAATCGAAGATGATCTGCTGCAGGTCACGATCGTTGACGAAGGAAAGGGGATGCTGAATGTGGGACGTGCCATGGAACCACTCTATACAACCAGACCTGATCTGGAACGTTCGGGCATGGGGTTTGCCTTTATGCAGGCATTTATGGATACTCTGACGGTGCAGTCAGGACCTGGAGTTGGAACCAGAGTACATATGACGAAAAAACTGAATGAAGTGTATCATATAAAGGATGGAGTAGATGAGCGACTTAGCTGCCTTGATTGAGAAGTCACACCAAGGGGATAAAGAAGCGAGAGAGGAACTGATAGAAGGAAATCTGGGACTGGTACACTGTATTGTCAGAAGATTTTTGAATCGCGGACAGGAAGCAGAGGATCTGTTTCAGGTGGGGGTCATCGGACTCATGAAAGCAATAGACAAGTTTGATTGCTCCTTTGATGTGAAGTTCTCCACATACGCCGTACCGATGATACAGGGAGAAATCAAGCGTTTTTTAAGGGATGACGGGATGGTCAAGGTCAGCCGCTCTATTAAGGAAAACGGCTGGAAGGTCAAGCATGCAGCTGAGAGGCTGACCTGTCGGCTGGGAAGAGATGCCACACTGCAGGAAATAGCAGCAGAAACAGAGCTCACTGTGGAGGAGGTCATCATGGCAACTGAGGCAAACGTAGAGGTAGAGTCTATCTACAAGCCCATTCATGGAAATGACGGTAGTCAGATCTACCTGATCGATAAGGTTGCGGCAACAGAGAGCGGGGACAAAGAGACCGATCAGCTCCTGAATCACATGGTTTTAAAACAGCTGATTGAGCATTTGGAAACGATGGAACGACGATTGATCCTGTTACGGTATTTCTATAACAGAACACAGACAGAGGTGGCAGATGAGATGGGAATCAGCCAGGTACAGGTGAGCCGTCTGGAAAAGAAAATACTGCTGCGCATGAGAAGCCTGATCTAGATGCCGGGTATCGAAACCGATTACAGTCCGATCCCGATATAAATGCCAAAGGCACACAGCGCATAGAGCTCGGTACAGGTGAGCAGTGTGAAAAATGCAAAGCTCTGGGTTCTCGAGCTGATGACAGAGACTGTATCCTCGGCAGGGTTCAGCTTATCAGCCAGAATGCCGAGAAACAGCGCTTCCGGTACGAGGATGCCGGCAATGTAACGGATGTCCTGTGAACTGAAATACTGCTGTTTGAATACGAACATAAGATAGACGAGTAATTGTGATACATAGAAAACACCTAAAAATAATTTCCATTCAAAGGACAGCATAGAGCGCTTGCTGAAAATAAAGTATATCGTTGCAGCAAATGCTGCCGCTGCCAGTATGACAGCTGTTATGAAAAGAAGGATGCAAAACGGATTGACAAACGGATTTTCTGCAGCCAGATTGTATTCCCCAAATAGAGAGGTCTTGATCAGTGCCAGCAGGATGTTGTATTCGTCATAGGCATCTCCGTTATTGATCATGGCAGGAAAGACACTGCTCAGACGCAGATCGAACAGCCGCTGAAACAGTGAATATTGCTCCAAGCCCTCGCCGACAGCCGGAGTATAGAAAAAAGGAACATTAAATAACACCTTGTTTCTAATGGGAGACCATAAAGCCAGTGGAACGCAAATAAGGAAAAAGACTATGATTTGTTTGAGATAAAACAGGATATTTCGCCCCAGATACTTCCACTGAAAATGTTTTACGGTTGTGTTATCAGCAGAAGCCACATCAGCAGGAGGTGTCAGCAGTCTGAGCAGGAATAAAACACCGATTGCCAGCGCGACCGATACACCGGACAGCTTTGCCATGGCGGCGCCGCCGATGCTGACAGCAGTGAGGATGACTGACCACAGTCTGGGTTCCTGATACCATTTGATGGCAAAGTAGAGCGCTGTCACCTGCAGTGAGATACAGAGAGCATCATTATTAATACTGCCTGACATCAATATAAATACGGGGGAAAACGCCATAACCATACAGGCAATCCGCATGCCCCATTTTTTCAACTGAAATTCTTTGAAAATGTAATAGGAAATGATGGAGATGGTGCTGGTATAAAACAGAGTCAGCACCTGTACATTTTCCTGTGCCTGCTGGAGAGGAATCCCAAACTTTGTATTGATCCTGATCCAAAGAGCGGCAAGGATGTGATGCAGAGGCGGCTGAAAGAAAGCCCATTTTTCACGAGGATCAAAGTCCGGCAGGGCATGGTTGTTCAGCAGATATTCGATATAGGCAGCATGTCCTTCTTCTGCTCCAAAATTGATCACATCATGCTGTCTGCACCAAACAGGAGTATAGAGAATATAGGCAATTCTGACCAGAATACCAAGTCCTATGATGATCGTGATCCAGTTGAGCGGCAGATATTTACGCAGAGCCCACGAACCGAGCAATATGGCAGCAAACAGAAAGAGAAAGGTTCCAGAGTACAGATCCTCACGTGTCCCGTCTAGTGCCAGACTGATCAGCATACACAGTGAAAACAGCAGTACAAAAGGTTCTAAGCGTAATGATTGATGATGTTGGTTCATATAATGTCTCCTAACCGAAACTACATGCGCACTTCGGCGCGTATAATGTCTGACGACATTATAACATGATTTCGGAAACAGTACCATCTTCTCACAAACTTTTTGGCACAAACAATTTATTTAAAATTGCATTCACCCATACATGATGATATGATTGTTTTTGTTGAGATCAGTACTGTTTGAACTATAAATTATGAAGGCGGGAATGAGCATGGGCGGAATATTTGGTGTAGCTAAGAAAACGGATTGTGTATTGGATTTGTTTTTCGGAACGGATTATCACTCTCATCTGGGTACCAGAAGAGGTGGAATGGCAGTGTATGGGGAGCGTGGATTTGACCGTGCCATACATAATATTGAAAATTCGCCGTTCAGGACCAAATTTGACCGCGATGTTGCTGAACTGAAGGGCAATATCGGCATCGGATGCATCTCAGACTATGAACCCCAGCCGCTGTTAGTGAAGTCTCATTTAGGCAGTTATGCGATTACGACGGTCGGCAAGATCAATAATCTGCAGGAACTGGTGAACGAAGCCTTTGAATCAGGCAGGACGCAGTTTTTGGAGATGAGCGGCAGCAATGTGAATCCGACAGAGCTAGTCGCTGCGCTGATCAATCAGAGTGACAGTATCGTAGAGGGTATACAGCATGCACAGGAGGTCATTGATGGTTCAATGACGATCATGGTCATGACAAATGAGGGGATTTACGCAGCGAGGGATTACTATGGCAGAACCCCGCTTGTCATCGGACATAAAGAGGATGCATACTGTGTTTCCTTTGAAAGCTTTGCATATATTAATCTGGATTATCAGGATGTGAGGGAACTCGGACCGGCAGAAATCGTTTATATCACGCCTGAGAGCTGTACGACGGTCAGTGAACCAAAGGAAGATATGAAGATCTGTACATTCCTGTGGATTTACTACGGATATCCGACCTCTACCTATGAGGGTGTGAATGTAGAGGAAATGCGTTACAACTGTGGAGATATGCTGGCACGGCGTGACAATGTCAAACCGGATATCGTTGCAGGTGTGCCTGATTCCGGAATCGCGCATGCCATAGGCTATGCAAACCGTTCGGGAGTTCCGTTTGCCAGACCGTTTATCAAGTATACACCTACGTGGCCGCGTTCTTTTATGCCAACAGACCAGAGCCAGAGAAATTTGATTGCACGTATGAAACTGATACCGGTTGATGCTTTGATTCGGAATAAGAGCCTGCTGCTGATCGATGATTCGATTGTTCGCGGGACACAGCTGCGTGAGACAACAGAGTTCCTGTATCGCAGCGGAGCCAAAGAGGTTCATATCCGTCCGGCATGTCCGCCTCTGCTGTATGGCTGTAAATATCTGAATTTTTCGAGATCCAATTCGGAGCTGGATCTGATTACGCGCCGTATCATACAGAAGCGCGAAGGTGACACGATATCGGACGAACTGCTAAAGGACTATGCAGATCCGGATAGTCAGAACTATGCAGATATGCTGGAGGAAATTCGAAAACAGCTGAATTTTACGACATTGAGATTCCATCGTCTGGATGATATGGTTCAGTCTGTGGGAATCGATTCCTCTAAATTATGTACTTATTGCTGGAATGGTGAGGGTGATTGTGACTCTTGTCATCATTGTCGGAAATAGAATGTGATGTTGTCTGTGGACGTGGACGTTAGTTGTGGTCGTGGACGTTATCTGCGAACGTAAAAATAAGCCGGGAAATCCGTGGGATTTCCCGGCTCATTTTTGCGTTCCTATGAACCAGACGAAGTAAAAGTGGGATTGTATGCGAGCATCCAATCTCACCTTTCCTTCGTCTGGTTCGCAGATAACTGCTTATTGGTTTGAAAATTCGCGGACAAGAATTCCTCGGATGTCTTTTATGTCGAAGGGTTTGCTTAGGTGGTAGTTCATTCCGCTTTCCATTGACTTGTCAATATCTTCTGTAAATGCATTTGCGGTCATGGCTACGATTGGGATTGTAACGGCATCTTTACACCCTGAATGACGTATATCGCGGGCCAGTGTCAGTCCATCCTTCTTAGGCATCATGATATCTGTGAAAATAATATCATAGCTGCATGATGGCGCCTCACAATACATCTTCAGTGCTTCTTCTCCGTCATATGCTTTGTCACAGATCAGTCCCATGGAGCGGATATTGTATTCTGCAATCTCCATATTTACGATATTGTCCTCTACAAGCAATGCATGCTTTCCTTGCAGACACTGTTCTTCAAAGCCTGTTTCGACTAAGCACTGCTGATATCTGACAAAATGCTCTGAGGATTCATCCACCACATCCGCATCGATTGTAATCGTGATTTTTGTTCCCTGTCCGGGTTTGCTCTCTATTTCGATCCTGCCGTCCATCAGATCTACCAGACTCTTTACGATCGGCAGACCCAGACCGGTTCCGTTATACAGTGCCTTTGCCGGTTCATCACGCTCAAACGGAACATAGATCTTTTCCAGATACTCCTGACTCATGCCGATTCCGTTGTCCTCTACAATCATGTGGATACTGACACGATTTGTATCGATATACCGGTATCCGCAGCGATAGGAAACCTGTCCACCCGGTTGTGTATATTTGATCGCATTTGTCAGCAGATTGGTCAAGATCTGCTTGATCCTGCCTGCATCAGAATACACATGTATATTCTGTTCGGTATTCTGATCATATGTATAAGTGATGTTTTTCTGCTCTGCCATAGGACCGATGATCGCATCCAGATAATCCTTCATTTCCATAAATGATACGATATTTCTGCGAAGTTCAATATTTCCGCTCTCAATCTTCGCCATATCCAGGACATCGTTGATCAGTCCGGCCAGATGATTCACTGACATAATGGCATCGCCTAACATCTTATCGTGCTCCAGTTCAGGCCTCTGATGCATGATATCAAGCAGTCCTTTGATCCCATTAAGTGGTGTTCTCATCTCATGAGACATGTGTGCCAGAAAGTCCTGTTTCGCTTTACCTGCTGCTTTTGCCTCTTGAAGTGCTTTTTTCAGATTGGCCTCTGCCTGTTTCTTTGCGGTAATATCAAGGGTCATAACCAGATAATATGGCTGGCCGCTGTTTTCTCTGGCAACAGGTATGATCTTATGTTCATACCATAGTTCTCTTCCGGCTCTTAGTACCAGTGCCTCATAGGTCAGTTCATTCCGACTGACAAATCTCGCCATCATATTTGGATAGGAACCAATGGTATCCAGAAAATCATAGCTGTCCGGATGGTATTCCTGATATAAAATCTCTGTAAGCTCTCTGATATCTCCATGCAGCGGGAAGTTGACAGAATGCTTATGATCCTCCTGAATGACATCATATGTATAATCGCCAAAATCCAATGCCATCACGTATACATACAGCTGGTCAGTTGCCACATGGAGCTGGTTGAGCAGCATTCTGCTGGTCGTCATACGATTTTTTTCATTTTCTGCATTTCTTGTATATGCCACACCGATGACATCATTGCTCTCGGGATCTTTCAGCAGCTTCATATAGGTACGCATCCACAAAAACTCATGAGGTCCTGTTGTATGACGGTACTCTATCTCTGTTTCACGTTCACCTGCTTCAAACAAGGTCAGAAGCTTGTCACGGTTAAAGCATTTGAGAAATGCATTTCGTTCCTCATTATCATCTATCTTTTCTGCAATTCTCCGCAGACTTTCCTCATAGGACACTTTTTCCTGTTCCTCGAACTCATCTCCGATACTGGTTCTGTGGAACTCGACCGTTCCTTTGGTCAGATTGGCTTTCAGGGAAGACAGAATCGCCTGTGACATGCTCTCCATATACCGCATTTCACGTTTATACATACGCTGGGCTTTTTTATACTGCCTTTCCAGTGACAATCTTGTAGATTCCTGCTCGGTGATATCTGTGACCATCATAATAAAAATCGGATTCTGATAGATTTCGCACTGCATCGAAACGCCCTTCAAATGATGACACCGGACTCCGTTATTCTTACTGTGTATGGAATATACCAGATCCACAAGATCTCCCGTTGTAACAGACATCCTGATTCTCTCAAGGATACTCCTGTCATCCTTTACAGACACCAGCTTCACCCGTTCTTCCTCCGGCATAGTCTGGTACTCATCAGCAGTATATCCGATCATATCAAAAAAACACTGATTAAGATACAGAACCTTAAACTCGTTCCCTATCTCAATCAGCCCAAAACCACCCTGCATATTGTCCATAATCATATGAATCGGAATTTCCTTCAGCAGATTACTGAGTTCCTGATCCGAAATGTTTTTCAAATCCTGATTATGATGTTCCGTACGATTCATTGTAAAGATTTGATCTTTCCCCATGAACACGCCTCATTCCCCTGATAATATATAAATATCTCCCAACAAATATTAATATACTTAAGTTATCTTATTCTAGCATAAAATTCCTGTTTATTACAACATTTATTTAGCAATTTTCACATATATTTTCAAATAAATAGTACATATTTTATTGAAAAATACGAAAATATTGACTATACTATATTTTAGGGGTTTTATTACGCCAAATTATCAATTCGTCTTTGGAGAAGGAGTACATCATGACAGGTATGAAGTTCACGAAAGATACTATGGTTCGCCATGAAGGTGACCGCGATACGCAGTTATGCATCATTGCATCCGGAAGTATCAAAGCATCAAGTCAGTTCTCAGAAATGATTCTGGGAAAGGGAGAGGTTCTCGGCATCTGCGAAACAGACAATATTTACTATCCGTTTGATTATACATCACTTGAAGATACGACCCTTTACGTGTATTCCTATACGACACCGGCAGATATTGCTTCACTGATCACTGAAAATCCCGGTGCAGCCGGCATGGTCACCAGCAGTTTTTCCAGCAAATGCAATTCCTTTTTAGAGGTCTATACAGCATTGCTGCAGGACTGTCAGAATCTATATGATTCTGCTGCAGAGCATTATGACAAATATCAAGAGCTGTGCAGTATTTATCATATTGAGCCGCTGACACTTCCCGGTATGGGTCAGCTAAATGAGTTTACCATCGATTCCGTGATAGATGACTGGTTATTGAACTATTATACGGCACTCGGTTCAACCACGCAGACGCAATGGAAACAGTTCTATGAAGGCCGTCCGAATGCCTGTGTTGGATTTATTATGAAATCCAGCGCGGATATTATGTATATTCTTCCTTTCTGTGAACGTCTGCACCGTTATCTGGATATGATTTACGACCTGTTTCTGAGCGATTTTAATCTGGATCTGTACACCTTTTATCTGTCTCTTTATGAACAGGCGCAGGCAGCTTCGGCAGATATTGATCTGACACCTGTCAGAAATATTCTGGATGCCATCATTTTGGAGATCAATAACGAAACACACATTGATAAACAGTTGATTGAAAGCCGTATGACAGAATATCGGGATATTGTAGGTACCAAGAGCAATGCAAATGCTTCCGTAACGACGACCATGAACGCTGAAGCCCTGAAAAAGATCACGGATGAACTCAACAATTCGATCGATACGATTACCGGCTATGCAGAAATTCCTGAAGTAGATGCCAGACGTTTTCGTACACTGCTGCAGCAGTATACGCAGGCAGCTGACCGCAATGCCTCTGATGATTCTGCAAGAGAACTTCGTAAGCAGCTCACGGCTCTCTTTTATGATTGTTATCGTGCAGCATTTTTCAAGAGTCTGAACGATCCTTCAATACCGACTGTGATTAAAATGTTCTTTTATTTTGGATATGTGGACGAACATGTCCTTGGCATGGAAAATGCTGTGTTCCTGTATACATTGGCGGGCAGGATGACTCCCGATTCCAAGGGAAACATCTTCACGCTCTATGACTGGCTGATCGAAATCTACAACGGCAGAAAAGACCCCTGCATCAATGATCTGAATATTGACTATACTGCTTATCTGCATAATCTCAAGGTAACCGGCAAGCTGACTGCAGATCAGGAGGCTGCCGCCCTCCGCAATCGTGAGCAGCGTGTCAATTTTGAATTTGATAATATGTTCCGTCTCACAAATAAAGTAACCTTTGGACGCATCACGACATTCTGTCCTGTGTTGTCAGACCATAATCTGTACAAGCAGCTGGACAGTGCCTATTTATCACCTGATGCCATCCATAAGGCACTGGATCAGATCCGTTCGATTGACTATTCGGCATATTACCGTGAAACGATCTATACCAATCCTGATAAAGGAATCACGAAAGAGCTCGTACAGGCTGAGGTACTGCCTGATATCATACTGATGCCCAATATTGGATCCCGTGGTGTTATGTGGCAGGAAATCACAGGGCGAAAACGAAATTCACCTGCACGTATGATGCTTTCGATCTTTTCTACAGAGGAGCTCTATCCAACGATGGTGCGTCTGACAGGCGAATTTCGCTGGGAGCTTTGCCGTCGTATACAGGGTGTCCGTTGGAATGACATTTCAGAGCGTTCCCTGACCAGTGATTATTGCGATTATCTGGATACCTATAAGAAGAACCGTGATCTCTCTCCGGAAGCGAAGGATAAGTTAAAGCTTGCCATTCAGAAGGCAAGAAACAGCTCCAAAGAAATGTTTGTCCGTGATTATATGGACTATGTTATGTTTGAGGGAGTCGGCTCCATCCGTATGAACAAGCTTGCCCGCTATATTCTGTTTAATTATTGTCCGTTCAGTAAGGCAGTGCGTGAGAATATGATCAGCAACCCGCTTTACAAAGAAATCATCGAGCGTTATATAAACAAAAACAAACAGGCAATGCATCTGAACGATATGGTTTTGCAGAAAATGGCAAACAGTAAGATCGAAGTTCCTGCCGAAATGAAAGCACACAGAATGTTTCTGCAGATGTAATTACGTTACCTGTCATGTGAAGGGATTGAGTGCATGCACTCAATTCCTTTTTTTGTTTGCAGACCATGCCAGTACCTCAAAAATCTGCTTTCATTGATATGTATAATCCCGACGCATATTGTCAATAATTTTATCAAGTGAAGAAATCTATCTGGTTTGGAAGTGGAGATTTTTGTATGGCGGGGCAGCAGCTGACTTTGTATATGAAAATAACGCGCAACGTGGAGATGCGTGTGGCCGATGTGCATCTCTCGGATGTGGCACGGATGATTTGCACAGATCAGACGGTTGTGAACCGCCTGAAAACGATTCGCATCTGCAAGTTCCATGAGGGTGAGAAGAGAAAGATCGTGACAATCCTGAAAATCATGGAATTGATCCAGGAGGTGTATCCGAACCTGACCATCAGCAATGAGGGGGAGGCAGAGGTTGTGATCGAGTATATCCCAAGGCCTGATCATGTATCTGCGCTTGTATTTTTAAAGATTGCATTTGTCAGTCTGATCAGCTTTTTTGGAACCGCCTTTACGATTATGGCATTTCATAATGATATCGGGATCACGGATGTATTCAGTCATCTGTATACAATTGTGACCGGAGAATCAACAACAGGTGTTACTGTAGTGGAAATCTCTTATTCTGTCGGGCTGACTCTTGGAATCATCGTGTTTTTTAATCATATCGGCAGCCGCAGGATTACGAAGGATCCGACTCCGATTGAGGTGGAAATGCGAAAGTATGAGACTGATGTTAATAATACTCTGGTAGATACAGGGGACAGGGAAGGTAAGATCATAGATGTGGAATAGCATAGGCCTGGCAGTATGTGGGTTCAGCTTTGGCATGCTGGCAGCAGGAGGGGTTTTTACAGTATTGATTGCAGTGGGTTTGCTGCCCAGGTTCGCAGGAAAAACACATACAGCCAATCATATTTTTCTATATGAAGAGATGGTTGTATTTGGAACGATCACTGGCTGTGTTCTGAGTATTTTTCAGCCGGAGCTGGGTCTGTCAGGGATGAGTGGACAGATTCTGCTTGGCTTGTATGGACTGTTTGCGGGCTGCTTTGTAGGATGTCTGGCGCTTGCGATTGCGGAGATGTTAAATTCCATTCCGATCTTTGCAAGGAGAATCTCGTTCAGACATGGTCTCGGAATTGCGATTACGACAATGGCGCTTGGAAAGATGACCGGCTCGCTGGTTTATTTTATAGGAGGATTATTTCATGAGTGAAACAGAAAAACTGCATTATGAACAAAAGGTACAAAAAGCAACTCCGACACACAATCTCTGGATGCAGATGCTGAAGGCGTTTCTGGTTGGCGGGATCATATGTACCGTGGGACAATGGATCTTGAATATCTGCACATCGATGGGAGTGGACAAGGATACTGCAGGTGGCTGGTGCGCCTTGATTCTGATTTTGATTTCGGTTCTTCTGACTGGTTTTAATCTGTATCCGAGTATTGCAAAGTTTGCAGGTGCCGGTATTCTCGTTCCGATTACGGGGTTTGCGAACTCTGTTGCAGCAGCGGCGATTGAGTTTAAGAAAGAAGGACATGTCTATGGAATCGGTGCCAAGATTTTTACAATCGCAGGGCCGGTAATTCTGTATGGCATTTTTGCGAGCTGGGTGCTGGGGGTGCTGTACTGGATCGGGAAGATGATGGGTCTGGTATAACAAAGACTTGACTTTTGAGTGAATTAGTGAAATCATAGCATGCAGGGATTTTGTCATACAGACAGACAAAATCCGGTTTTATTTGCGGAAGATATAAGGAGCGATATTTATGAAACAGTGCAATGTAAAATCGGAATTCCTCAGGGGTATTCAGACGGGAATTCCGATTTTGGTCGGATTTTTCCCGGTGGCTACAACATTTGCGGTTTTAGCATCACAGAGTGGGATGAATGCTCTGGAGACCAGTATGATGTCTGTGATGGTATTGGCTGGTTCCAGTCAGATTGTGGCTGTACAGATGCTGGCAGCAGGCAGTGGTATGATCGAAATTGTCTTTGCAGTATTCTTTTTAAACCTGCGGCATTTTATTATGAGTACCTATGTAATGCGTCGACTGAACTGGTCAACGCTTGGTGCCAGACTGGTGATGGCTTTTGGCGTGACGGATGAGACATTTGCTCTTTATTCCGTAGAGCCGGAGTCCAGTGGAGCTCCATTTTTTGCTGGAGTAGCATGCATGACTTATTTTTCGTGGATCGTAGGAACGCTGGCAGGTACATTTTTGATTCAGCTGATTCCGCAGAAAATCTGTTCCTATCTTGTGATTGCACTGTATGCCATGTTTATTCAGATCATCGCACCCAGGGCAGTCAGGGATTCAGACATCTTAAAGACGGTCATCATCAGCATCTTATTGAACTGTGTCCTGAGTATCTGGATACCATCAGGATGGTCAGTCATCATTTCGATGCTATCAGGTGCTGCCATCGGAAGTACCTTGAGATTACGAAAGGAGGCCATGGAAGATGCATGCGAAAATATGGATACTCATGTTTCTGATGTTTCTGGTGACATACATACCGAGAGCTCTGCCGGTATTTCTGGTCGGGAAGAATAAGCTGAACAGGCGGATGGAGCTGTTTTTAGAGTACATACCCTATGCAGCGCTCGGGGCATTGATCTTTCCCGGCATTTTGCAGCTCGATACGGCACATATACCGATTGCAGTGATTGCAGCAGTCACAGCAGCCGTTCTGGCGATCAAAAAGGAAAATATGATATTGACCATATCCGTCACAACCGGTCTTTATATTTTGTTGCAGCTCCTTGTATAAAAGACAGAAAAAGGGTCATACTATCTGATGTAAAGTAAGCAGTGCAGACCACGTGCATGGTGATCACGCGGGCAGCGGTGCAGTAAGCGGAGGCAGTATGATATGACTCAGATGATCGGAAAACAAAGCATACGGTTTGAAAGCCCTGTATATATTCTGAATTCTGCGTCCATCGTAGGGAAAAAAGAAGGAGAGGGCCCAATGGGGGAGCTCTTTGATGTGATCTGTGAGGATGCCATGTTTGGAAACCAGACATGGGAAGAGGCTGAGAGTACTCTCCAGAAAGAAGCTGTAACCATGGCGTTAGGCAAGGCAGGTATGCAAAGTGCAGAAATACGCTATCTGTTTGCCGGTGACTTACTTGGTCAATTGATTGCGAGCTCCTTTGGAACAGCCAGCTATCAAATACCGATGTTTGGACTGTATGGGGCATGCTCGACCTGCGGAGAGGCACTTTCCCTTGGTGCGATGACGATTGCAGGAGGTTATGCAGCTCACGTATTGTGCGTGACATCCAGCCATTTTGCAAGCGCAGAAAAGCAATTTCGTTTTCCTTTGGAGTATGGAAATCAGAGACCCTTGTCAGCAACCTGGACGGTCACGGGTGCAGGAGCATTTGTACTGTCTGATCAGAAGGAAGGCAAGGGAAATGCAGCATCTGCCAGAATTACGGGAATTACAACAGGAAAAATCGTGGATTTTGGAATCAAGGATTCCATGAATATGGGAGCAGCGATGGCTCCTGCAGCAGCAGATACGATTTATCACAATTTTATGGATTATAACAGGAGTCCGAAGGATTATGACAGGATTGTCACAGGCGATCTTGGCGCAATCGGACGCACTTTGCTCATAGACTTACTCAAGGAGAAAGGTTTTGACATCGGCACAGTCCATATGGACTGTGGAATAGAGATTTTCGATGCGGACAAACAGGATACGCATGCGGGCGGTAGTGGCTGTGGATGCTCGGCAGTGACCTTGAGTGCCTATATATTGAGACAGATCAAGAGCGGCACATGGAAGAGGGTTCTCTTTGTTCCAACGGGGGCATTGCTTTCCACAGTCAGCTTTAATGAAGGCAAAACAGTACCGGGAATCGCACATGCAGTTGTACTGGAAACGATTTCGTGAATATGTTATAATCCAGTCAGGGGAGCGTTCTGATCCCCTGATTGGCTGAGCGGAAGAAAAGCCAATAGATGGAGGCGGCAGCTTTGAAGATTATTCCTTTGGTAGAAAATACAGTGACATCGCAGAATCTGATTGCCAGACACGGATTGTGTTTCTATATCGAGACGCGTGATCACAAGATTTTGATGGATCTTGGCCCGAATGATACCTTTCTGCGGAATGCAGCGGCTCTTGACATTGATATCTCGGAAATAGATATGGTAGTCCTGTCTCATGGTCACAGTGATCATGTAGGTGGGCTGCGTGCTTTCTTAAATGCGAATGATACAGCGAAAATCTATTTGAACAGAAACGTAATGGATCCTCATTTTATCAAGGTTGAGGGGATTCCCTGTCCGATCGGGATCGATGCCGGTCTGATTGATGAAAATGATGAAAGATTTGTATTGACGGATCACTTTACAAAGGTGGATGGTGAAATAACATTATTTGCAGGGGTCAGCAAGCGGCGCGGCTATCCAAAGTCTAATGAGGTCATGTGTGTTCGCAGGGGCGGAAAGCTGATTACAGATGAATTTGTACATGAACAACACATGTTATTAACAAATGGCAAGGAGTGGGCACTGCTGACCGGCTGTGCGCATAACGGGATTGCCAATATTCTGGATCGTGCGGTAGAGGTGTGCCAGGAGAAACCGATGTTAGTCATAGGCGGGTTTCATATGTACTATGAACCTACTGACACTTATGAAAGTGATCAACTGATCGATGAGACAACAGAGATACTGGAAGAATGGAATAAGACCACATTCTATACATGCCATTGTACGGGACGTAAGGCGTTTGATAAAATGAAAGAGAAGCTGGGCAACCGGCTGCAGTATCTCTCCACCGGACAACGGCTGGAGTTTTTGGAAGAGGTCGAGGGCTACATATTGTATTGATGTTTGAACGTGAACGATGTAAAAGTAACAGATGTGATTACAGGAAAGCAAATATAAAGCTGCTTTCCTGTTTTTGTTTATAAATTATTAATAAAAGTTTAGAGCCATTCTATTGTATTTATGGATGGTATTGATAAGATGGAGTGTATACAGCTGCCGGGTAGATCGAATGAAAAACCGGCTGCCGGAAATGATATGCAATCAAAAAAGGGGTAAGGATATGCGTGAAAAGTTACAGAGGTTTATGATCGGAAGATATGGAGTGGATTCTTTTAACAGATTTCTGCTGGGTGTGTCATTTGTACTGATTCTGATTGCTACGTTCATCAGATATCCTTACATAGACCTGCTGGGACTGGCAGTGCTGGGCTATGCATATTTCAGAATGCTGTCACGCAATATTCAGAAGAGATATGGGGAAAATGCAGCTTTTATGAAGATGACAGCAGGGATCAGACGCTTTTTTCATAATAAGAAAACACACGTTACACAATATAAGACTCATAAATTCTTCAGATGTCCCACCTGCCATCAGGATATTCGTGTACCGCGTGGCAAAGGCCAGATCCGGATTACCTGTCCGAAGTGCAGGGCTGAGTTTGAACGAAGGACATGATGACAGAAGGCATGCCGGCAAGGATAATGATGAAGGAGATCTCAGGTGTTCGGATATATTGTAACCAATAAAAAAGAAATGAAACCGGAAGATGTGAAACGTTATCAGGCATTTTACTGTGGACTGTGCCGTGCCCTCAAAGAACGGTACGGCAAGGCAGGTCAGGTAACGCTTAATTATGATATGACATTTCTGACGATTTTGCTGAATGCATTATATGAGCCGGATTACAGGCAGGAGCGTCATGCCTGCATCATGCATCCGGCCAAAATGCATGATATGTATATGAACGAGATTACCGACTATGCAGCCGATATGGGCATTTTGTTGTCCTACTATAATCTCATGGATGACTGGAAGGATGACAGGAATGCAAAAAGCAAAGCTCTGGCGAAGCTTTTAGAGCAGCATTATGGAGATCTGAAGAATCAGTATCCGAGACAGGTCCGGGCAGTTGAGGACTACGTCAGAGAGCTGACAGTGTGTGAAACAGAAGGAGATTTTAGTCTGGATCGTGCAGCAGGACTGACAGGGACGATGATGGCAGAGATCATGCTCTGGAAGGAAGATGTCTGGGAGAAGGATCTGCGGCGTATAGGATTTTTCCTTGGAAAATTTATCTACCTGATGGACGCCTATGAGGATGTGATTGCAGACTGTAAAAGCGGCTCCTATAATCCCTGGAAGCAGTATTATCACAATGAATCAGGAGAGAAATTTAACCGGCGTGTAGAGGATATCCTGAATCTGATGATGGCGGAGGCAGCAAAGGCATTTGAAAAGCTGCCGATCATACAGGATGCAGATATTTTGCGGAATATCCTATATGCAGGATCATGGAATAAATTTGAGCAGATGAAGCGAAAGCGTGAGAAAAAAGAATGACAGCAGATCCATACAGGGTACTTGGTGTTGCAGGCAATGCCACAGATGAGGAAATCAAAAAAGCATATCGTGCATTGAGCAAGAAATACCATCCGGATGCCAATCTTGACAATCCGGTTCTTGCTGAGCAGAAGTTCAAGGAAGTGCAGGAGGCGTACAGGAACATTACAGAAATGCGTGAACGAGGGGCTTACGGTTCTATGGGCGGATACGGTCAGGGAGCCGGATACGGAACGTCTGGAAATGGCAATCCGTTCGGGTATGGCTCAGCAGGTTATGGGCAGGACTACCGGAGAGGCTCTGCATTTGACGATTTCTTTGGCACATGGCAGCGTGCAGCAGGACAGCAGGAGGAATCCACTGATATGCAGGCAGCCCGTAATTATATCAATGCAGGAGAGTATCAGTCAGCACTCAATGTACTGAACCGGATCGAGGAATACAGCAGGACAGCAAGATGGTATTACTATAGTGCTGTGGCAAACTCCGGTCTGGGAAACAATGCGATTGCTTTGGAATATGCAGAGCGAGCTGCTGGATTAGAGCCTGACAATATGGAATACCGCATGTTATTAAATAAACTGCAGCAGGGTGGTTCCTGGTACCGGGGCAGAGGAGAGGACTATGGTCGCAGCAGCTCTGTTGGCAGCTGGTGTCTGGAAATGTGCTGCCTGAATCTGTTTTGTAATTTGTGCTGTATTCCATGCTGAGGCAGATGTTGGGCATTTGCATGTTGTGATATTTGTACGTTGTGACATTTTTATGTGTTGTTCGTATGAAAGGGTAGTTTACTTTTATTGGTGAGTCTGCTATGATTGACTGGAAATCCTAAGTGATTTTTATGATTCAATGTATGGGAAACGAGGTTGCTACCGAAAGGAGAAGAATATGAAAAGAATGATAAAATATCTCATATCGGCCACTCTTATTTTTGGTCTGCTGGTGGCTTTTGCGCAGACACAGACAAAGGCAGATGTTTTTACAATTGACAAGAGTAAGATACCGGGTGTGAATGACTATCCGGTTATCACTTACATCGTTACGATTCCCGGAACCAATATCAGCTATGAGGGTGTATGTATAGCCGATTCCGCCGTGAACGGAGTACCGACAACAAAACAACTGACGTTGATGGACACAGGTGATATTGTACTGACAAACAATGTAAATATTGGGTCATTGGTATTAACGGGAGCAAATTCAATTGATGTTGATAAAGGTGTTACAGTTGACATTAGTACACTGATTGCGCTTGATAAGAATACAAGGATTGTAAACGATTTTGCGAATCAATATCAGGTCGTTGGTGCAGCGCCGGCAGGGACGAATGCTCCCATACAGCGTCTGACTCCGGAAGAGCAGGAGGCACTGGGCAGGCAATATGCAGATACAAACTGGGAAAGCGATCCTGAATCATCGATACCCAGTTCAACCATTATAGTGGATACGACGAGAACACCTGAAATTGAAACAACGAGAATGCCGGAATCTGGTGGAAGTTCATCGAGTGGTGACGCAATACCTGTTTCTGGTAGTCATTAATAAAAGTTTTTCTTTATTACATTAAGAATTCAATTTAAATATAAAAAGTGAAGTGCACCGGCGGGTATCAGGGTAATCGGAAGCTGATATCCGCAGCACACTTCACTTTTTTATATGCAGAAATTCTGCTTTGAGCTGGTCTGCTGACCATATATAAAAAGGGGCGTGTGAAGTCTGTTTATTGTGTGGCGTTGCCACCGGAGTCGTTTTGGGCGCCGGATCCACCATCCTGACCACCGGGTATGCCTTGGGCGCCGGGTCTGCCACCTTGACTACCGGGGCCGCCCGGACCACCAGCAGGGGCATTCTCTGGTGCTGTGCCGTCTGTCGGAGGCATCATGTCAGTACCTGCAGGCATTTCATCTGCTGTACCGTCAGGGGCAGTACCAGCTTCAGGGCGTGCGTCGTCAGCATTTTCAGGACGTTCACCTCCCATATTGCCGGGGTTCTTACCGCCCATGCCTCCTTGTACCTCGGATCCGTCTTCAGAGATGGAAGTTGCAATATTTTCAAGGGTTACGGTACATAATGCTGTATCATTTGATTTGACTGTATAAGTATTGCCCTGAGCCATGTCAGGTGTGCTGAACAGAATACATTGACAGGACTTAATCGGAGTAATACTTGTTATGGTAGTACCGCTTGCATCGCAGAGTGTAAAAATGGTGCCTGCTTCCTGCGTGGAAGTAAGGTATACGAGCAAAGAAGGCTGTGTGGAGCCATCACTTGCATTCTGTGCCATACCGGAGCTGCCTGCCGCGAGGAAGGTACCGCCTGTGATTTCAAATGTGCCGGCATAGTCGAGAGGACCATTTCCATCATTGGTCGGGCCATAAATTGTGATATTACCGCCGCTGACATAGAGATTTCCGTTGGAGTCGATTCCGTCACCACCTGCATCCACTGTGATCGTTCCACCTGTGATGCGGATGTAATTATAATCGGTTGCTTCATCCATGAAACCGCCCTTGCCACCGCCAAATCCGCCGCCTGCCCTGTCACCGGCGGATGCCGCTGCAGTATCCCCATCTGGAGGCGTCATAGCTTCTCCATCGGGCGGAGTCATAGTTTCCCCATTCGGAGGTGTCATATCACCACCATCAGGAGGTGTCATATCCTTCTTTGTATCGGTATCTGCCGTTGCCTGCTTCTTGGCAGAGTCTGTGGTATCGTCCTTTGCTGTGGATTCTGTTCCGGCAGCGGTATCTGCCGCCTGTTCTGTATCATCAGACAGACCGGAGCCTGCTGCATTGATGCCATCGTCACTTGCCACCAGATTGATATCACCACCATTGACCGTAACGGTCATTCCCTCAAGAGCCTCAGTAGAGCTTTCGATATTGATCGTGCCGCCGTCAATAATCAGGTTTTTTTCTGCATGTACAGCGTCATCGCCGGCATTGATGGAAAAGATACCTGCCGTGATGTGTACGTCACCCTTGTCTGTGTCGCTGTCATTGCTGGATTTCAGAGCATCTTCACCTGCATTGACTACAAACGTACCGCCCGCAATATAGAGCCCGTCCTTGCCTGAAATGGCATCATCTACAGCTGTTACATTCAATGTGCCGTTTACGATCGTCAGATCATCCTTGGAACGGATGCCCTTTAGGTAATTACCGTTCACAGTCAGGGAGCCTGAACCATTGATGTCCAGATCATCGTGACTGAAAATAGCGGCATCCGGTTCTTCTTCATCTGCTTCATAGGAATATGTCGTTCCGTCGGAAATGATATTCTCTGTACCCTCCGCGAGTGTCAGCACGATTTCATCCGCATTGACACCATAAATGGGTGCACTGTCCAGACAGGACAAATCCGTACCGTTCATAACCAGCTGTACGATATCATCATCTCCGGCATCTATGAGAATCTGCCCGTCAGATAGTGTCCCTGACAGGACATAGGTCCCTGCAGAGGAGATTGTGACAATACTGCCGTC
>JAUNSO010000037.1 GCA_030539165.1 bacterium | reverse complement strand
TATTAACGGAATATAACGAAAAGAAGCACATGAAGATGATACGCAGAGATGCTCGTGCAGAAGGAAAAGCGGAAGGAAAAGCAGAGGATATACTGACTTTGCTAATGCATTATGGTCAGGTTTCTGAGCAGTTAAGCACAATCATAAAAGCAGAAGAGGATGTTGAGGTACTGGACAGATGGTTTGCACTTGCCATAAAGGTCGGTTCTGTAGAGGAGTTCGAAGAACAGATCCAATACTGAGAAAACAGACAGACTAGCACTATAACACTAGAAAATCAAATATCTATTTCATGATAGCAAATCCACGATTCAAACAAAGTATGAAGAATCGTGGATTTGTTATTTTGATTTGACATTTATTGATACAAAGTTAAATTCTTCTATTTGAAATGAAAGCAGAAGGTTGTGAGGATACCATCCAACATCTGCCGCTTGAGACAGATACAAATTATGACTTTAAAACAACCAAAAGTTACATTTCCATCAAATGGAAATCAATAAATGCTAAAATTTCAATGTAAATAAACATCAGATTTAGAGTAATTGATCTGCATCAGAAGGTGTATAAACAGCAATATCACTGAGACTACAATTTAAGATTCTACATAGATCATTCAAAGTAGTAGTGGTCAGTGGTTTATTTTTCCGAAGTTTATCTATTGTCGAGCTGGAGATTCGATAATGGTTTATTAAAGTATACGTAGATTCCGATGATGACTTCAAAGTATCCCAAAAAGGACCATAGTTAATCAAAGAAAGACTTCCTTTCCTAATGCTTATTATATAAACGTATAATGTAGTTTTTAGATTGACTATAGTCATTAAAACGACTATAATATTTTTGAAATGGATTTCGTTGTAATATTTTTGAAATGTGCGCAAGGATACGGAACGTTTTCCTTTTATTATTTGATATTTTTATGACTATTAGTAGGAACAACAACTATTTAGTGTGAAAATGCAGTAAATATTACAGGATATGGTGGGAAATCATGAGCAAAATCGGACTGGATATTGATGGAGTATTAACAGACATTGAACACTATCAATTAAAGAAGGGCACTGCATTTTTCAAAAAAAAGTACCATCAGGAAATTCAGAACCCAGAAGGCTTCGATATCAAGAAGATTTTCAACTGTTCCGAGAAGCAGTATCGCCGGTTCTGGACAAAGTATCTGATCCCTTATTCGCTATGGGAGAAAGCAAGACCGAGAATCAGCGAAGAAATCAAGAGAATACATGACAATAAGGATTCCGTGAATATCATTACATCACGGGAATTTGCATGCAGTAAAGGAATTGCCGGTCATCTTATGAGGGCGGCTGTGCGTAGCTGGTTAAAAAGAAATCACATCGTATATGATACAATCACCTACTGTAAGGGGAGCAAGCTGAAGATCATCAATGATCTCAAGATCGACATCATGATCGAAGACAACCCGGACAACTGTCTCGAAATAGCAGAAGTGATAGACGTGATCTGTATAGCTGCAAAATACAATCAGACTTGCAGCCATGTTAATATATTCAAATTAGATGATGTTACAAGGCTATATGATACTGTAGAACTAATCAAGAAAAAACCCGGAAATCTCTATCTCCAAAACAGATCTTTTACCAATCATGGCTCAATCGACCAGCCATGGCTGCAATTCTATACGCAAAGTCAATTCAATGTACAGATACCTCAACAAACCATTTATCAATATATGTACCAATGCAGCAAAGACTATCCTGAAATGCAGGCAATCGGGTACTTTGGAAAAAGTATGTCCTATAGAGAATTTTTTCACAGAATAGATCAATATGCAAAGGCTTTTCTTGCTTATGGAGTAAAGTCTGGCGACATAGTAACGGTATGTATGCCGAATGCTCCAGAAGGGGTCATCAGCTTCTATGCAATCAATAAAATAGGAGCAGTGGCGGATATGGTTCACCCGTTGTCCAGCAAGGACGAAATCGGTGAGTATTTACACAATTCCAAATCCAAAATCATGATTATGATTGATTTATGTTATGAAAAGGTGAAAGAATTGCTTCCGACAGTTTCTCTGGAACAGGTAATCGTTGTATCGGCAGGTGACTCTATGCCTTTGATCATGAGAACCGGATACCAGATGCTGAATGCAGGAAAACTGGGATACTACCATGAGAAGCATCCGTCTCAATTTATAAAATGTTCTGATTTTCTTAGTTCAGCTGATGAGATAGCAGATTTAAAGGAAGCAGATTTTGTTCCTGACAAGCTGTCGGTGTTGCTGCATACAGGGGGAAGTACAGGAAAAGCAAAGGCTGTGATGCTGACAAATGAGAATTTTAATACCAATGTAGAGCAGTTAAAAACGTCAATACCGCACTATGTAAGAGGACAACACTTGTTGGCTATTACTCCGATTTTTCATGGATTTGGGCTTGCAGACTGCGTACATACATCATTATGCTCAAATTCAAAAGTTGTATTGATGCCGCAGTATAATGAGAAACTATTTGCTAAAACATTTGTAAAAGAAAAAATAACATTTCTAATAGGAGTACCAACACTATTTGCATCAATGGTTAGTAGTCGGTACTTCAAACATGTAAATTTGTCCCTTTTGACAGTTCCTGTATCGGGGGGGATAACCTTCCAATTGATTTGGAACGTCAAGTCAATTATTTTTTTGAGAAGCACAACGGTGCACATAAGTTATATAAGGGCATGGGAATGACAGAAAGTCTTGCTGCGGCATCTTTTGGCTGTGATGGAGCAAATCATGAGTCCAGTGTAGGAATTCCGCTTCCCATGAATATTTATAAGATAGTAAAGCCCGGCACAACAGAAGAGGTACCATATGGAACAAATGGGGAAATTTGCATCAATGGTCCGACAGTGATGAGCGGCTACTATGAAAATGAAGAAGAAACAAAAGCAACATTGAGACTTCATGAGGATGGTAGGCAGTGGCTTCATTCCGGAGATGTCGGATACATGACAGAAGAGGGAATTCTGTATTTTACCCAGAGAATCAAGAGAATCATCATATCCTCCGGATATAACATCTATCCCAACATGATAGAAAATGTCATTCAAAAGCATGAAGCTGTGGAAGCCTGTGCTGTAGTAGGGGTTCCTCATCCATATAAGGTAAATGTTCCAAAGGTATTCCTGACTGTCAAACAGGGCACAAAATCGTCTGATGTTGTTTTAGAAGAGTTAAAGACACTGTGCAGAGAGAAGCTATCCAGATACGCTGTACCAAAATTATTTGAGGTCAGGGATGAATTACCTAAGACTAAATTCTACAAAATTGATTATCTTAAATTGGAACAAGAAGAAATAGAAAAATACTACAAAAATATCGGATAAGTATTAGAAAGAGGTAAAAGCAGTGTTTGATATGCAGGCCAGAGAAGCATTTATCCAAAAGGTGAAGCAAGTATTTTCTGATCATGAAAATGAAGTTTTGATCCGTTACATTCGGGATAATGGTGCAGTACAGAATATTACATATCAACAGTATGATAAAATGGTGAACTCATTTTACACAAAACTGCAAAATGACGGAGTAACTTATGGAGATAGAATTGTTCTGATTATAGAGAACAATTATGCAGAATCGATTTGTTTTCTGGCAGCAGTGAAAGCCGGAGCCATCCCGGTTATTATCGATTACTCTCTCCCGGAAGAAGAGAAGCTGGACAGAATCCATACAGCGGATGTAAATCATATTTGCATCAGTAACAATCAATTTGATCAGCTGAGTACAAGGTTATGCGAACAGAGTAAGATCTATATAGTAAACCATGATGGCGAACTTGAGCGGATCGCACATGGGAAAGAGCATAATTTCAGGACACCAGAGAAAATGATAGCTGACGCAGCCTTTATTCTCTTTTCATCAGGAACAACAGCGAAATCTAAGGGAGTGGTTTTTGCCTTTGATGCGTTGATGAATCCGATGATCGATATCAAACAGTTTTGCGGAAATGAAGATGTGAAGTACCTGATTCTATTCCCTTTGTTTCACTTATCCGGAATTGTTACATTTACGACTATCCTCTTAGGCGGCGGGGAGTTTGGAATGGTAGAAAACTTTTCTCCGGTCAAGATCAGGAGTGCACTGTTGACATACCGTCCCACCTTATTTGGAATGGTGCCAAAAGTATATGACACAATTAAGGATCAGATTATAGAGCAGATTAATCAGAAAAAAGCAATTGTGTCCTTTACTGTTTTGAAATTGATTGCATTTTGTGGATTTCTGAGAAAACACTATCAGATTAACCTTGGAAAATTTTTGTTTAAGAGCATTAATACGCAGGTTTTCGGTGGACGCTTGATTATTACTGCATTGGGAGGCGGAATTTCAAAAAGAGAAACAAGTGAGTTCTTTTTGAACATTGGCTATGAATGGGTCAATATCTACGCATCTACAGAGGCGAATGTAATATCCAATACAAGATTTGAAGATCAGTATCCTGCAGGTGCAGTTGGACGATACAATAATTTTTCTGATCGTGAAATCAAAATACATCACCCGGATGCCAACGGAGTAGGCGAAATATATGTAAAAAGCAAAATCATGATGCAGGGATATTTCAGAGATCCGAAAGCAACAGAGGAAGCCTATGATGGTTCATATTTTAAAACAGGTGACATGGGATATATAGATACGAAGGGTTATCTCTATGTGGTAGGCAGAACCAAGGAAAGCATTCATTTGTCAAATGGGGAGAAATTATCTCCAGAAGAGGTAGAAACTGTATATTCTGGGGGGGGGTACTCGATCCTGGGGAAATATTTTCGTGCTGCGGTGTATCGCTTGAGGAAGATGAATATGACAGAGTATGCATGTTCGTAGAGAAAAATAACCGGACTGATGCAGAGATGAGCCGACTGAAAGAGACTGTACTGGCATATTCCAAAAATGTACCGATGAATTACCGACTTGATGAGGTGTTTTTTATTGATCAGTTTCCACTTACTTCAATAGGTAAGGTCAAAAGATATGAATTAAGGGAAATAGGTGCTGAGCTGTTGAGTAATAGGCATCGAATGGCATCGGCACAAGAAATCAAGAAACCGAGTATGGATTTATTAGATAGAATTTTTTGTGATATCATGCAAATTCAGAAGTTAAGTCATGATGATACATTAGAACAACTAGGTATGGATTCGTTGCAATTGTTTGAATTAAGCACTGAAATCTACCGTCTATTTAACCGGGATATAGGAGAATATCTTAACAGAAGCATGAAAATATCAGAACTAAAGAATCTGGTGGAGAAGAATGCTTGCGGTGAGAGGACAATAGGATACGATATTTCACAATTTCCTTTGAAAAAGACTGTAATGTCCCAAATGATTTTACAACTTCTGCTTCGGACATTTAGAGTGATTTGGAGATTTGAAGTAGCCGGTATTGAGAATATTCCAAGTGAAGGCAGCTATATTTTATGTCCGAATCATGAAACGCATTTGGATGGTATGTGGGTGTTTTCTTGTCTGGAACATAAAAAACTTTTAAAGATCAAGTGTCTTGCAAAGCAGGAGCATCTGAATCGGTTTGTGTCTCGATTTGGACTTCGGATGCTTGGAGGTATTCCGATTGATCGGAGTGGAAACTTCGTACCGGCACTAAACCGGTGTTTGAGATGTTTGCAGTCTGAAGAGAGTATTGTGCTGATTCATCCTGAGGGAACAAGAACCAGAAATGGTCAGTTAGGGGCATTCAAAGCCGGAGCAGCTCAGCTTGCAAAGGATGCAGCGGTTCCTATGATCCCTGTGTTTATGAAGGGCGGATATACAATTTATCCAAGCACAAGTAAACTTCCAAAGTTATTTGACTGGAAAAACAAAAGCAGATATAGAATTCATATTGTGTTTGGAACAGCTATTAACGGAGAAAGCCTGAATGCGGTTCAGATGACAGAACTGGCAAGAAAACAGATTGTTGAGATGCAGGCACAAATAAATTGTCAAGAATAATGATATAGAGGATAACGAGAAATGAGAAACAGGAACTTTAATGAGGTTACATACAAATTTGGAAGAGGCATCGTATGTGCAGTGTTTAGGCTGTTCTTGCATCCTACTATACTAAATAAAGAATTGATCCCCAAGAGTGGAGCAGTTATTTTTTGTGGGAATCATCTTCATGTGTGGGATCAGTTTCCACTTATGTGTGCAACCAACAGACCTATTCACTGGATGGCAAAAAAGGAATATTTTGAGGGAAAGCTAGCTCCCTTTTTTAGGCTGGCAGGCTGTATCCCGGTAGATCGATGGAATGATCCGCATCAATCCAAGGAAGTGGCCATTGATTACTTAAATCAGGGCTCTGCCGTAGGGTTATTTCCGGAGGGAACCCGCAATCAATATCAGGTAGCGGTTAACAAGCTGCATAAATATGAACGGTTATACAATCAGTCTTTGAGGGCAGGGAGCAAAGCAGAGTCATATTTACGTGAGCTGCAGACAGCAACAGCAGAAATTGATCAAGCAAAGAAAACCATTGAATCAAAAGGAAATACTGTGGTTGAAGGGGAATTATTGCTTCCCCTGAAGTTTGGAGCAGTATCAATGGCTCAGAAAACGGGAGCCTGGATTGTTCCCTTTGGAGTAACAGGGGATTATGTGATTGGAAATCATAATCTGATGGTGCGTATAGGAAAACCCTTTCAAGTAAAGGATCAGGACTTAGAAGCAGCTAATATAGAATTGAAAAATCGCATTACAGATCTTGTGAAGATGAATTATTCAGATTAGGTTAACAATCACGAAGGAGGTTGTCAACGTGAATACAAACAAACAAACAAACAAACAATATATATAGTTGCCAGCTATACTGATACGATACCGGGCAGAATCATTGTTGCAAGATGTACACTGGGGTACTGGAAACAATATACTGGGAAATATTATTCACATATTTCGCTTTCGCTGGATAGAAGTCTTACGGAAATGTATTCATTTGCGAGAAAGAAGATATACAATCCCCTTAATGCTGGATTGATCAAGGAGAATATTCATTCCGGGATGTTTGCGCGGAAACCGGATATCAGTAGAATAGCAGTTTTCGAGATTAACGTTAAAAAATGGCAATACAAACGTCTGAAACAAGAGGTAGAGGAAGCCTGGGGGCATCATGAACAATACAAATATAATTTTCTGGGTTTATTCACTCTCATAGTTGTTGGATGCGGAACTACTATAAAAGATCATTTCTTATGCACAGAGTGGGTTACTGACTTATTGAATTCATGCAAGATAGAGTTATTTGGGGGAAAAGCACCTATCAAGGTAACACCTTGTGATTATTGCAAGAAGTTGGAAGACTACATAATATACGAGGGATTGACAAAGGATTATCCATTTTACAACAGAGAAATTCAATATAGCAGTGCTGTCAACTGTTGAAAGGGGTGTATGTAAAATATGCCCGGATCAAAAATTCATGAATTATTCTATAAACAATTAAAGAGAAAACTGTCTCCGGAGATGACAGTAGCTTTGCCTGATTATGATAATTATTCGATTTTTGCACAGGGTCATGATCTTCTGATTTTCTATGACTATTGGAAACTGTGGAAACTGAATCAACATATTCAGGAATCGCTCTGGTTGCAGGAGGATCATTTTCAAGAGTTCATATATCAATATCTGATACAGGCGAAAAGGAACGGACAGCTGAATCAGGAACAGATCTTTTTATTCATTGGTCCGGGATATATTGCTCATCATATATTGGACAGTTATCTTCATCCCTTGATTATATTTTATGCGGGAGATCATATCAGAGATGCATCCAATGAGACATGGAAACATGGAAAGATAGAGACACTTTTAGATGTTTATTTCACCCAATATTTCGAACATAGGCAATGCACAGACTATAAAGTGTATGAAGACTTTCCACGTACTGATTTACTGATCGACCCGGCACTGATTACTGTTTTGGATGATACGCTTTTCAGGGTGTATGGAATACAGAGTGGAGGAAGCAAATTTAAGAAAGGCATCTGGCAGACGAGACATTTCATACATCTATGTAAATATGACCCACATGGTTACAAGAAAAGATTTTTTTCCGTCTTTGACCATATTTCAAAGGGAAGTGCGGCACTTTCGTATGCTGTTGAACCGAATGATGCCGTTCCATATATGAATTTGCAGCATCATAGGTGGACGAATCCCAAGAACAAGGGGATTGGCTCTACACAGTCAATGTTGGAATTGTATGATCTGGCAATGGAAGAAAGTGCATCTATTTGCAAAGAACTGTATCAGCTGATGATATGTGGAGATTTTACAAAAGATGAGGTATATGCAATCATTCCGGATCGAAGTTCAAGTTATGGCTTGCCGTGTAGTAAATAGAGCGTTTTAGAGGATTATAAACCAAACAGGATAATGGAGGGTATCAACTATGGATCAGTGTTCCAGCGTAATGAATCATCAGCTTTATGCTTACAAACAACGTTATGATAAAGCTTTCAGAATGTCGGAAGTGTTTGTAAATGCAGGATCAAAACGATTTTTGCACACGGCTTCTGCAAAGGAGACCGCTTTCTCTAAGTTACAGGGATTTTGGGCTGGGGTCAGGCTCTTTTTCAATGGAGTGGGAGCCGTTGTATCTCATACATATGAATCTGGTCAAAAAAAGAGAAGTCTGCAGAAAATACTAAAGTGTCAGGCAGGTCAGGTGATAACTGATATCAATGAACTTTCCAAGCAAAATGACGGTGTAACATGCCTTGGAATGGATTTTACCTATGATGCAACTATAGATGCGACTACATTGGTCAATGTGACTGATATATTTGGAGATGCCCATTTAGAGGCAGTGAAAGATATGAGTTGTCTCGCAAATCTGGAAAATGTCTGGGGCAGCATCTGGCTTCCGAAGGATGCAGATATCAGCCAAATGAAACTAAAGGTAGTCTATGGGGATGTTCATGCAGAACAGCTTTCCACGAAAGCAGGGCTGGAGGATCTGGAGTTTGTGGGTGGAAGGATTTATTATGGGAATTAAAAGTATGGAAATTATAGGGATTCAAGACAAATCCGCAAGTTCTAAATAAGAAGGAGGGAGAAGATGTATGTTTTGTAGTTCATGTGGAAAGGAAGTAAAGGAAGGCAATCAATATTTAAGTTCGTTAGTTGATAATAGTACTAAACTTACTGATATAATTATATATGAAAGACACTAGGTTTTTGGACAAGTGAAGTGTCTGAAATGAACAAAAATTCCAAACTGGAAGCATTCAGATGTATGTAAGTTCGATTTTGGACAAGGTGACATGGATAACGCTAACTCGGCTTCCAAAGAAAATGAAGTAACCTTATTTCTTTGGAATTTACATTTAGGTTGCTGGGGTTCTATTGTCCAATATAGAATGGCACGACATTTTGCATATGCTGTTTTGGAATTGGCAGCGTTCACGGAGCATACTTCTTGTCCAAAATCCGCTATGAACTGGATACAGAATGGAGAAAAGTGAAGAAAGGTAAGAAAAAACTTACATTTTTAGTAAAACTTACAAAACAAATATGAATAAAACTTATAAATAAAATCGAACAAGCGTTTGCCATTACACGCCATGCATGCTATACTGTACTTAGCTCGAAAGAGCTGGGAAGCGCAGATGTTGCGTGGTATAGATGGATGTGGCTCTCTCCCTATGAAGCATTGCCTTCGGGTAGTGATTCAACAAGGATTGATATTTAATCTGGAAAGGAGGGAATGCTTATGGAGCAGGAAGTGATACCGATATTTATTGCAGTGATTTTAAGTGCTGTGATGCAGGTGGATCTGTTTCAAACCTTTGCAGTAGTGGAGATTACATACAAGCTGATACAGTTGTCATTGTGGTTTTTACGTAAGGTCTGCAGAGAGTCAAGGCAAAGAAAAAGCCCATCCAACTCTGCAAAGTTGAATGGGCGCCGTCATAAAAGACGGTAGCTTCACCAATTAAGCGAGAGTAGCCACAACCGTTTTAATCGGTAACATAGGCGCTTCTCTATATTTATAGAATAGTATGTATGCGACGAAAAGTCAATGAAAAATAGAGAGATGTTTGCGCTAAGTATACGTTGGTAATTTTCTTATTGTTTCTATCAGTTCTTTGTTCTCTTTACGGTACAGTTCTGCTATTTCTGGATTCCCGTTCTTTTATCCAAAACTGAGTTTCATTCCAGATACGTCTATGTTCGCACAAATGAGTGCATAGATGCACACTTTTACTATGCTGTTTTTGCTTCAAGACTTGAGACATTGGCGTATAATTGGCGTATAATGTAGTTTTTAAATTGACTATAGTCATTATAAAGACTATAATTATCATGTATGTACAAATTTTGACTTAAAAAGGACAAAAAATGACGTTTCCAACATATGGGAGCTGCTCGATGCTAAATTGGAAATGTAATATAAAATCGGATAAGACGAGGGAGGATAATATAATGTTTTGCAAATCATGTGGGAAAAAAAATCAAGATGGATTAATGTATTGTGAATATTGTGGGACAAAATTAAGTTCATCTAAACAGGCGGTCACACATGGACAATCAATGTCTTCAGGTAATATGGGAACACACAGCAGCCAGATTAATACTCCGGTTTCAAATATGTATTCAGGACAAGAAAATAATGTGAATCAAAAACCTAAAAGTAATACAGGTCTGATTTTGGGAATAGGAGCGGTTGTTGTTCTTATTTGTATAGTTGCAGGAGTTTCTTCCGGACGTTCCGCAAATCAGGGAACGGACTATTCCGACGAAAATGAATATCAGGAATATGTGGATGCTGCATATGATGAGTACGGCACCAATGCGGATTATGAAGAGAGTCAGCAAGGCACGGAGACATCACAAGAGATGCTGACAAAAGCACAGAAATATGCATCGGAGAAGCAGTATTACACAGCGGTAAAGCTGTGCAATGATATTGCCCAAGGTGATAAGAACTATGATAAAGCACAACAAATGGCGCAACAGTTTACACAGGAGTCCAGACAGATGGTCATGGATAGTGTGACAGAGGAACTGAATAAGCTTAAGTCCAACGGATATTATGACGGGGCTATTTTGACCTTAAACAATTATATAGAAAGCTATTCTATTGATGAATTGATGGATATGCAGCTTCTGTATGATTTGCGAGAGACATTACGTGATGAATATGTTCAATTTATCTTGCAAACTGTAGAAGGATTGAAGGCGGAAGGGGATTACGATCAAGCTTACGAAGTAATTATCAAAGCGCAGGAACTGGTTCCTGAACGTGCAGGACAACTGCAGACGGAAGCTGATGCACTTGATATAAAACATAGACCGAGATCAATTGCGGACTTTGAAACCTATATAGATAATGAAGCACTTCAAACGTTACATCCTACACATGATGTGGATGCCCTAGGCAATGAACACTCTGTCAGGGCATGGATAACATATTATGAGTTCTTGGATCATTATGGTGATGTAAAAGTTGGCCTTGATGGCGTATATACACGTTACAAGGGAACAGTATATGTACATAAGACTGAAAAATTTAATGAAAGTAAAGTGTTGCAATTTCAAATGATTGGGGATGGTCAAGTGTTGTTTGACACCGGCATCATTGGAATTACGAGCTCACCATGTGAGTTTAATATAGATGTAACAGGTGTTCAGGTATTGGAATTAAAGGTAATACCCGGTGATCCTTCCATACAGTCAACAGTATATATTGCAGAAGATCTATTCTCATAAAAATAGAAAGCGGGAAATATGATAACCTACATAATTTACACCAATCAGGGAAAAAGAGACTATAACGAGGACTGCGCCAATGTGATTGAGACCGGTTCCGGAATTTGTCTGGTACTTGCTGACGGACTGGGAGGACACGGAAAAGGAGAAGTTGCCTCAAATATTGCAGTTTCTAACAGCTTGAGACAGTTTGAGCTTCACGGAATGACAGACCTCTTTATGGAAGAGGCTTTCCAGAAATCACAAAAGCAGATTCTGGAAGCACAGAAGGAATTAGGTTCAGACAGTCAGGCAAAGACCACTCTTGTTGTTGCCGCAGTATCGGATCAGATCATCATGCTTGGTCATATGGGTGATTCAAGAGGATATATGTTTGATACATCAAATGGATACAGAAGGACGATTGATCATAGCGTTCCGCAGATGCTTGTTCAATGCGGTGAGATTGAAGAAAAGGAAATCAGAAATCATCCGGATCGAAACAGACTTCTAAAGGCACTTGGTATGTCTTCTGAGGAAAAGGTGAAGTGGGAACTCGATTATAAAGGTGAGATCATGGAAACCCGTGCAATATTATTGTGTTCAGATGGTTTCTGGGAATACATAGATGAAGCACACATGATGAAATATCTAAAGAGAGCACATTCTGTAGAGGACTGGATGAATAAAATGCTGCATCACATCCGACTCAAAGGAATCAGGCAGAATATGGATAACTATACGGCTGTTGCTCTATGGATTACACCAAAGGAGAAGATGAAGAATGGCAATTGTAAGTTGTAACAACAGACATTTTTATGATGACAGCAAGTATGACACCTGTCCTTATTGTAACAAAACCAATATTCCATATCGTACAGGAGCTTCTGCTTCTCTCAACGAAAATGTAACAGCCGCTTATTATGATGAACCGGTTCATACATCTGAGAATAAGACAGTGGCTATGTATGATACCCGCAAGGTTGATGTGGATGATCAGAAAACCATCGGTATATACTCGAAGGCCGGAGGAACAGATTATGTAACCGGGTGGATTGTCTGTGTTAAGGGGCCGGAGGAAGGAAGAGACTATCGTCTTCATCACGGAATGAATAAAATCGGCAGGAGCTATGTGAATGATGTATGTGTGGCAGAAGAACCTGAAATGAGTCGAGAGTGTCACTGTACAATAGCATATGATGATAAGGGAAATGATTTTCATATCGTACAGAGTCAGGGAACTTTGACTTATCTGGGGGATACATTGTTAGAAAGGCCAAGTAAGATAACGACGGGAGATACTTTTACAATCGGAGGAAGCACATTTGAATTTGTTGCATTCTGCAGAGGAGAGCGAAAATGGGAAAAAGAGTAGTGAGAATTGTGATTGCTGTTATATTAAGTGCTTTTTTCATAAACACCACTTCGGTTTATGCACAGACAACAGGGATACAGATAGAACAGGTATATGTCAATATGCCTGATCTGACAACGTATATTATTACAGACAAGGAGAGTCTGCAGAAAGAAAATGTCATTGCTTTTCTTGGGGATGAACAGCTGACCACGGAGTCTGTTGATCAATGGAATCGTGATACGGAAGGAATGGATTACTATGTTCTTGTCGATATATCCGGTTCGATCAAACGTGATTTTTTTACAGGAGTAACGGAAGGAATCCTGCAGCTGTCAGAACAGCTCGGACCAAAGGACAGATTGATTCTGGTGACATTTGGTGAACAGGTAACTACCGTATTAGATGGAAGTGAAAGCCGTGAAACGGCAGCAGAGAAGATCTCTTCCTTAAAGCGCGGCGATCAAATTACACTATTTTATGAAGCACTATCACAGATGACAAAGATGATCGAGAAAACAGTTGCATCTGAGAGTCAGAGAAGTATTGCGGTCATTATATCGGATGGTGAAGATGTAGCGGTCGGGAAGACAACCAAGGATGAAGCTCTTGATACGTTAATATCCAATGGAATTCCTGTATATGGAATTGCTCCCGAATATGCACAAAAGGAGTATGTAGATGCATTTGGTGAATTTACAAGAGCAACAGGCGGGACACTTACAACTGCGGGGGATGCAGTGGTGGCTCAATCCTTTGCAGAATTACAGGAGTATCTGGAATCAGCAGTTAAGGTGCTGTTTCGGGCCAAAGGCAATCAGGTAAGTAACTCTATACAGACAATGAGCATTCAATTTCCCGACGCAGATGTGACCAAGACAAAAGAGGTAGGCGTGTACCGCTGGCAGAAAGACAGTGAAGCACCGACATTGCTTGGAGCTGAGAAAAGTGGTTCTAATCAGATGACCCTGACCTTTAGTGAAGCGGTAGATGCAGCAGAGGATGTATCAAATTATCAGGTTATGCTTAATGGTGTAACTGCTGCTGTGATTACCACAGCGGGCTATGTGGATGACAGTAAGACATCTGTTGTATTGACAATGGCAGAGGATCTGATTAAGGGAGATTATACTGTCACCTGTATGAATATCACGGACTGTTCTATGGAAAAGAACGAGATATCCAATGAGGTAGAACAATATGTGGATGGTGTAGAAGCGGTGACCGAAGTTTTGGAAGAGGTAAATCCGGTCAAGAAGTTTTTGCAGGACTGGTGGTGGACGTTAGTCATTGCCGGTGTACTTCTTTTGGCAGTGGTAATCCTGTGTGTCTATAAAGCGGTCAAAAAAAACGGTGGTATTGTTTACATAGACGGGAAGCCATCTTTTGTATCCAAGGTCAGTCAGAAACAGCATGTGTCAATTGAAAAGCCAAATGGAAAACATCTGATCCTGATAGCAAACGGTAAGAATAAGACACCGGTAAAGATGGAAGTGGAGCTTTATGACAGTTTGATTGTAGGAAGAGCAGATATCTGTGATGTGTTTTTTGATGATGAAAGAATGTCAAGGCAGCATTTTGCATTGGAACTTATGGAAGACAATGTCCTGATTACTGATTTGAATACTACAAACGGAACAAGTGTTAACGGAGTAAAGCTGGGTGGCCGCAGGAAACTGGAAAATCATGACCTGATCAGTGCAGGATCAATCGATATTACCATTCAGTGGTGACAGGAGGTTGCATGTATAAACAACAGGATGAAATAAGAACAGTTCAGATTTATCAAGAGGATGTAAGTAACTCATGTAATTACCCGCTTTATATTGCATCACATTGTACACAGGGTCAGAGAAAGAGTCAGCAGGACAACAGCAGATACAGCATTGAATATGATCATGCATTTGCAATTGTTTGTGATGGCATGGGAGGAATGCAGGGAGGTGAAAAGGCAAGTGAGATTGCTGTAAGCAAATTTGAAGACTTTTATCATGACGAAACCCCGATAGCAGACAAGGCCGCTTTCTTTCGACATGCCATCAAAATCATGGATCGGGCAATCTGCGGGTTACGAAACGAAGCAGGTAAGCCTCTCGGTGCAGGCAGTACAATGGTTGCAGTGATTATAGAAAAAGATAAGCTTTACTGGACCGGCGTAGGAGACAGCAAGATCTATATACTGCGTGGAGAAGATATGATCTGCGTGACAAGGGAGCATAATTACAGACTTATGATATCTCAATATTATGAAGAGGGTTCTATGACGGCGGAGGAATATGTTGAGGAGGATAAGCGGGGGGATGCACTGATCAGTTATCTTGGGATGGGGCAGATTAAGATGATGGATGTCACCGAGAAACCATTTCAACTTGAGGCCGGAGACATCATCATGCTATGTTCCGACGGGATATATAAAACACTGTCAGAAGAGACATTGAAGACGCTGATCCGTGATGCCGGAAGCAATATGGAGGCAGTCGCCTGCAATATCATAGATTGTATCAATCAGGCAGACAACCCGACTCAGGACAATGCAACATTAATAGCAATCATATATCAACCAGATGGAGACAGGGTAAACCCCGAAGGAGAACAAAATTATGAATCTACAGAAATGCAGTAACGGACATTTTTATGACACAGAAAAGTATGCTTCATGCCCACATTGTGCAGGTGCATCTACAGCAGAACAAAAGGAAACAGTGGTACTGAACAATCAATCAAATGTGGAGACAATGGCGTTAACACATCCCTTTTCTCCTTTGTCTGATGCGGTGTCCGATACGAAAAGCACACCCTCAGCAGATTCAAATGTAACAATAGGCTATTATTCAGGGATGATCGGATCAGAGCCTGTTGTGGGCTGGCTTGTATGTATCGAAGGGGATTATTTTGGAGAAAGCTTCAAATTAAAATCGGGACGCAATTTTATAGGTCGTGCTTCTCATATGGATATTTCCTTGAGTGGAGATGTAAGTGTTTCAAGAGAGAAACATGCCATTGTTGTGTATGAGCCGAAAAGCAGGACATTTATTGCACAACCGGGTGAATCCAGTGAGTTATTCTATTTAAATGATGAAGTAGTTCTAAATACAACGGCTATGAAAGTCAATGATGTTTTATCAATCGGAAAGACGAAATTGATGTTGATTCCTTGCTGTAGTAAGGCATTTAGCTGGGATGACTATATGAAGGATGGGGAGAAATAGGATGAAGAGTCTGAAAAAACCTGAGATTACTAAGATTATTATGAGCATTCTGTATGGACTGACAATCATTGCTTTATTTATGAAAGTATTATATTTTTTTCCTATTGAAGGTCCATATGCTGTTTCTACAGTAAATATTTTAATTAATAAGCAGCATATGACAGATTTTTTGGGTTATTTCCTTTTACAGACAAGTGATGCAATGATTGTACGATTCATGATATTGATACCTTTTTTACTATCAGTTGGTGCACTTGCTTGTATTTGGAGAATGGAACACAGAATCACGATTTACGTTACTCGAGTGGCTTCTTCAATTTCTGCTTTGATTTATATTGTTGCTTTGCTGTATTTAACAGCATTGAGTTCAAAGGCTGCTGAGGATGGCATTTTAGAATCTTTTGAAAAAGCAACGAAAACCTTTGAAATTGGTTTCTGGCTGGTAATTATCTCACATGTCCTGATTATTGTATTTCCATTGATTTTGGATAGAATGTTTGACTCTGTCAGGGATACAAACTTGGATGGCTCCAGTCCTGCGATGACACCTGGTGTCAATAAACCAAAGACGGAAGAAACCCATATCAAACCAGGAGGATTAATCGGTATCTGTGGTACATACAACGGAAGTAAAATTGAGCTTGCTGTCAACGAACAGATCATGATTGGAAGAGATTCTGCTGAGTGTAATCTGGTTATAGTAGCACCGAAGGTAAGTCGTAAGCATTGCCTGATTCAGTATCTGGGAAAAGAAGGATATAAAATCACAGACTTCTCATCAAACGGAACATTTAGAAATACAGATGAACGATTAGCAAAACAAATACCGGTAGTCGTTCCTGCAGGGACGATGATTTCACTAGGGAATCAGGAGAATGTATTCAGACTGGTTTGAGGTATGAAAACTAACAGAGTAATGATTTTCATCAATCATAACTTAAGTAAGTGTTAGTTATGTGAAGAGGGAGAAGTTATGATCAATCCAAATAAACTATGTCCGGGATGTATGACAGAATTAAAGGATGGTATAAAGTACTGCCCTCATTGCGGGTATGATATTTACCATATTGAGGTGAGTCCCAGATGTCTGCCGCCATATACCATACTTGCAGGTAAGTACCTGATTGGTAAGGTGCTTGGCGAAGGTGGCTTTGGCATTACGTATATCGGGTGGGATTTGAATCTTGAAATGAAGGTTGCAATTAAGGAGTATTTTCCGACAGGTCTTGCAACGCGTGATACAACACACACAGATATGACGCAGCTGCAAATTCTTCCGGGAAATGCCAAAACCTATTATGATAAGGGACTATCTAAGTATACAGAAGAGGCAAAGCTGCTCAGCAGATTCTCTCAGGAAGAGGGGATTGTATCTGTTAAGGATTATATCTATGAGAATGGAACAGCTTATATTGTCATGGAGTACATCGAAGGACGCTCACTCAAAGAGGAAATGGCTATTATTAAGAAGCCATATACTGAACAACAGATGTTTCTTCGCATCATGCCGATTTTACATTCACTGGAGCGTGTTCATGCAACAGGAGTGCTTCATCGAGACATCAGCCCCGACAACATTATGGTTACAATGAGTGGTCAGGTTCGATTGATTGACTTTGGCTCAGCAAGAGTGGCTACCGGAGATGATAATAAGAGTCTGACAATCATGCTGAAACATGGTTATGCGCCAGAGGAGCAGTATCGTACAAAAGGAAATCAGGGACCATGGACAGATATTTACTCCCTATGTGCGACCATGTACAGGATGTTAACCGGTGTTGTTCCTGATAATGCTATGGACAGATTGTATCGGGATACTTTGAAACCAATCTATCAGTTTCAAAATAACTGTTCACCGGAAGTGGCGGCTGTTATTATGAAGGGCTTGTCTGTGAGGGCAGCTGATCGATATCAGAGTGTGCGGGAATTCAGAGTTGCATTGGAGCAGGCGAGAAATTCATCTCAACTTATTAGTAGTAATACGAAGCATATGGAGTCTGCTGCTTTATCAGGTAAACAAACGCAGACTTTACAGCAATCCAGCATAAAAGGAAATCAAGCGCCGCGGGTGGTACAACCGGCTATGCAGAACAAACCAGATGTGAGACCTCAACCACATATATCACAAGAGAGCAGAGGTATTGTAGATACGGTTAATCCGGTTAAGACTACAGGGTTTAAAGAAATTAAAATAGTACTGCTTGTCTGTGTTGTTATGCTTTTGATCTTAGCGGGAGTATCGGCATTTGCTGATTGGTTTGTGGAAGAATACAGTGTTGTTGATTTTAGTGATGCTATAGTTGAGAAAAGCGTAAAGGAAGTTCTGGGAAAAGATTCTTCATATCATGTTAGGTATACAGAAATGGAGAAGATAACAGAACTAGATTGTAGTGGGTGTTCTTCGCTAAAAGATGTACAGTATTGTACTAACATGAGGAGGTTGACAGCTGCGAATGGCACATTTGAAGTGCTAGGTAACCTTTATGGACTTGATCATCTGGAGTATTTAAACATTAGTGAAGGCTGCGTTAAAAATATAGAGGGTCTTAAAGGAAAGAATTATCTGAAGGAAGTTGATTTGAGCAATAATCCCATTACGGATTTGACAGTTCTAAATACGTTACCATCATTAGAGGTAGTAAGTATTATTGACCTTCCGGATGTTGGAATAGAATACTATGATTTGCCTAATATTGACTATGTATATACAGGTATTTTTTCCTTTGAAGCACCAACATCTTATATGGTTTATGAAAGACCAGATCTAAATAGTAGTTTGGTAAGAACAATAGGACCAGACACCATAGAAATGAAATGCAGATTGCTCGTAGATGGAAATGTATTAAATTGGATTTGCGCTGAATTCATAGATGAAGGACAAACTTATAGAGGATTTATTTATATGGGAAAATAGTCATATACCAAGGAGGAAAAAGAGATGAATTTACAAAAGTGTAGTAACGGTCATTTTTATGATGTGGAGAAGTATTCAACCTGTCCACATTGCGCAGGGGGTTTCACAGCAGAACAGAAGGAAACGGTAGTACTTGACAATCAGGGAAGTGTTGAAACACAGGCATTGACGCAGCCGCTGTTTGCAGATGCTGTAAATCAAGCTGTCGGAAATACAGAGAAGGATTCAAATGTTACAGTAGGCTTCTATTCCGGATTGATTGGTACTGAGCCAGTCGTTGGGTGGCTTGTATGCATCGAAGGAGAACACTTCGGAGAAGACTTCAAATTGAAGTCCGGTCGAAATTTTATCGGACGTGCATCTAATATGGATGTATCGCTGAGCGGAGATGTGAGCGTATCCAGAGAAAAACATGCAATTGTTGTATATGAGCCACGTGGTCGAATTTTCATTACACAGCCCGGAGAATCAAGTGAGCTTTTCTATCTGAATGATGAGGTTGTATTAAGCAATGTGACTATGAAGGTCAATGATATCCTGTCAATTGGAAAGACAAAGCTGATGCTCATTCCGTGCTGTTCTGAGGCATTCTGTTGGGAAGATTATATGAAGGATGGAGGAAAGTAGGATGAATCAAAGAAAGAAAATAAAGATAGCAATAACTTGTACATATGTAATAGCAATTGCTACACTTTTCATGAATTTCATGATGGGAGTTACAGCGGTAGATATCTTGTCTCAGAGCGATAATCTAAAAATGGCGGTAGAATTCATGGGCTGGGATTCAACTGTTATCACATTAATTAGACTTATGTTGATTGTTCCGGTAGTATTGACGGTTGCTGTATCCGTATATTTATGGATGAGCGAGAATAGATCAGCATTGATATGTGCGTGTATTGCTTCTATTTTGTCAATATTGATTTATGCAGTTGCATTTATCGCAGTTGTGGCAATGTTATCATATGCACAGGATGAAGCAGAGCAATTTCTTGGCGGATCTATTAAGGGTGTTTCTCCATTTGACTTATTTGGAATAGGTTATTGGCTTTTCTTTATTGTGCATATTGCAGCAGTTATATTATCCTTTCAGTCAGGAAATACAACCCCATTATCAGTTAATACAAACAATCCGGTTATTAAAGAAGCAGTCAACGTAATCAACAACATCCCCAAGGCAGTAGAAGCCATCAGTGGCGGAACAGGCTCTATTATAGGAACATGTGGAGTATACAACGGAAATAGAATAGAACTGAAGGTAAACGAGCAGCTGATGATCGGAAGAGATTCCAGTATGTGTAATCTGATCATTGTAGCACCAAAAGTAAGCCGCAAGCATTGCCTGATTCAATACCTTGGTTCAACAGGCTATAAAGTTACAGATTTTTCATCCAATGGTACATACAAAAGCACAGGAGAAAGACTGCCGAAGAACTTTCCGACAATTGTTGCACAAGGTACAGTGATTGCGGTAGGCAATCAGGATAATATGTTCCGGTTAGGCTAAGTACAGATTTCTTATGAGGGAGAAATGCAATGATAAATCCAAACAAATTATGTCCGGGCTGTATGAATGAATTAACAGGGGAAAGTGGTATCTGTTCTAAATGTGGGTTTGACATTTCACAGATGAATGTAAACCCTAGATGCCTGCCGCCTTATACTGTTTTGGCAGGAAAATATCTGATTGGAAAGGTAATCGGCGAAGGTGGATTTGGAGTCACCTATTTAGGGTGGGATCTGAATCTGGAGATGAAGGTTGCGGTGAAGGAGTATTTTCCGACAGGACTTGCAACCAGAGATACAACACATACATCAGTTCCACAGCTGCAGGTGATTCAGGGAAATGCAAAGGAGTACTTTGATAAAGGAATCAAAAAATATACAGAGGAAGCAAAGCTGTTGAGCCGATTTTCAAAAGAAGAGGGTATTGTATCCATTAAGGATTATATCTATGAGAACGGAACAGCATATATCGTGATGGAATATATTGATGGTGAGACACTCAAGGATGAAATGAGCAGAATGCAACATCCATACAGTGAGGAGCTTGTGTTGAAGCGAATTATTCCTGTGCTGAAGGTGTTGGAAAGTGTGCATTCTGTCGGAATCATGCATCGTGATATCAGCCCGGATAACATTATGGTTGAGAAAAACGGAAATATTCGCCTGATCGATTTTGGCTCTGCAAGAGTAACCACCGGAGACAGTAATAAAAGCCTTACGATTACGCTGAAGCATGGCTATGCGCCGGAAGAACAGTATCGGACAAAGGGGAATCAAGGCCCATGGACAGATGTTTACTCTATCTGTGCAACGATGTACCGTATGCTGACCGGAGAGGTTCCCGAGGATGCTATGGACAGGCTGCATCAGGACAATCTGAAGCCGGTTTGTGATTATCCGATTAAGTGTACGAAGGCGGTATCTGATGCGATTATGAAAGGGCTTTCTGTCAAGGCAGAAGACCGTTATCAGACGATTCAAGAATTGAGAGATGCCATAGAAGGAAAATCGAAAGAGACTGATCCAGTCAACGCAGATGATAAATCATTACATAAGAATCCGGAAAAGAAAAAAAGAAATCCGTGGATCATTGCAGCAGTCATAGCTTCGGCAGCTGTAGTAATCATTGCAATGATTATGATGGGTGGGTCACGAAGAAATGTAAACAGTGTTGCTGATGAAGTAACTGCATCCGAGAGTGTTCAGGAAACGCCACAACCGGCAGTTGAAGCAACAATAGAGGAACAGGAGCCACAGGAACCGGAGGAAACCGGTGTGGTTACTTATGCTGATCTTGAGAGAAAAACATTGGGGAATAGTTTGGGTAATACAGCAGCACTGGGAACCGTTTTGGAGTATGGTGGTGGAACCTATATTGGATCAGCTTATGGAATGGTAGTGCTATATCCGGATGATACATATGAAGTCATTATTGCAAACGGCAAAATATGTGGCTTAACCCAATGCGATGGAAAGATATATTTTACCGAGAATGATAGCAAGATCGGTATGTACGATACGGTAACAAAAGAGATTTCTTATGCAAAGATAATCATGGGTGAATGTAAAAATATACAGATTGATAATATAGTAGACCAGGTACTCTATTATCATTGGACTGACGAACAGGATGAAGTGCAAGAATTTGCATTAGATTTGCAGTCCAACAAAACATCTGATGTTCAGTCAATTGTTGTTTATGGAGAGAAGGTTATCTATAGCTTTGATTTTGAGAACTATAAATTATTTGTTAATAGCTATGATGGAACATATTCAGACTGCTTTGACGATTTTGCCGGAGTTCCTGTATGCGAAACCGGAACAGCGGTTTATTACCGTGATGAAAGAGATTACAAATTAAAAATGATAGATTTTGATACAAAAGAAGTAAAAATTATTGAAGATGATGTTCTGAGTGCCAATACAGACGGAAAGACATTGTATGTTGTCAAGCTGGTTTCGCCATCTAATGGAGAAGAACTTTTATGTGAGACATCGTTATATACTCTGGATGGCGAATACACAGGAGAGTCGTTCTATATTGCAGCGGGAACAGGAGTATATTTTCCACTGGTTACGAGTAATAAACTGTATTGTGTGGATGTGACAAATTTATCATCCATATATAATGCGAATCTGGATGGGAGCAATCTTCGCTTGACTGTGCAGCCGAATTTACCCAGCATATCGAATCTGACAGTTCATCCCAACAAAAACCTTTTTAGTCATGATAATTTAGCATGGGGGATGACAGGGCAGGATGTTACGAATACGCTGCAGGTGAATTTAACTCCAAATACGATTTGGGGCAATGTATCTGATGTCGGAGGAAATGTGTATCAGTTATATGTATGGAAAGAAACCTGCTGTTACTATATCAATGAAACATATGGGTTGGGAGCAGTAGAAAAAGGGTATAATTTGGAACTTTGGGATAATTTTCAGGCGTATTTCTCATCCATTTATGGAGAGCCTGTGAAGGAAACCCATAAAGGGCAGGACAGCCTTGTCTGGACAGCAGAAAATAATTCAAAGATTCTATTTTATAAGATGGGAGAGGATCAACTTGATTTGTGGTATCTGCGCGATGGTGTTGTGCTCCCGTAATACAAGGTAATATAAATGTCAGCAAATCAGTCTGAGGAAAAAGAGGAAAACTATCATGATCAATCCGAACCGTTTATGTCCTAATTGTTTGAGTGAATTAAAGGATGGAACACAGTACTGTGCGAAATGCGGGAAAAGAATAGAGGCCTATGAATCAAATCCAAGATACCTTCCACCATATACAATTCTCGGAGGAAAGTACCTAATCGGGAAGGCTCTTGGAGCAGGCGGGTTTGGTATCACTTATCTGGCACTGGATCTGAATCTGAATATGAAGCTTGCTATTAAGGAGTATTTTCCATCAGAGCTTGCTACAAGAGATACAACCGGAGGAACGATTACAGAGCTGACGGTCAGACAGGGGAAATCAAGTGAATACTTTCAAAAGGGCTTGAATCAGTTTATGAATGAGGCTAAGAATCTGGCCCGTTTCAACCAACTGCCCGGAATAGTATCTGTTAAAGATGTCTTTTTCGAAAATCATACGGCATATATGGTGACAGAGTATATTGATGGAATCACCCTGAAGGAGAAAATGAATCAAACAGGAAAATCCTTCACATGGGAAGACACGCTGGGAATGCTGGAACCTGTTATCAAAACGCTGATTCGTGTACATATGGGTGGGATTATACATAGAGATATCAGCCCGGACAACATCATGATTACTATGGATGGTCAAATTAAGTTGATTGATTTTGGTGCTGCACGAGTAGTAGATCCGAATAATCCAAAGAGCCTGACTATCATGTTGAAATTTGGCTATGCACCGGAAGAGCAATATCGTTCAAACGGCAGACAAGGACCGTGGACAGATGTGTATGCATTATCAGCAACAATGTATAAAATGATTACGGGACAGGTGCCGGAGGAATCGGTAAAGCGTCTGGTTGACGGAACCAATGTCCCTTCTGTTCAGGCGTATAGTCCTGATATGCCGAGAGAAGCCGCCGCTGCCATTATGAGAGGCTTATCGGTTGCTGCTGAAAACAGGCAGCAGAGTATGACGGAGTTATATGATGAGCTGTATATGGGCAAACAGGCTCCGGCAAGAGTACAGCCTGCACCTGCACCGATACAGGAGAAACAGGATCGCATGATGCAGGTGACACAGGCAACGTCTGATCATGGTGGGAATCAAAGTGCAATATGGCTTGTACTGGGCGGAATCGCAGTTTTGTTTGTGATTATTATGGCTGTAGCTTTATCATCATCAGGAAAACGAGTCAATACGAAGGAAGAGAGTAACACTGCTGCACAGACTACGCCACAGACAATGATAGAAGTTACAGAAGCCCCCACAGTTACAGCAACTATGGAACCAACAATAGAGGCAGAGCCGACATTGCCGATGGTGACGGAAATATCAGAGAATGAATCAATCGCGATGTATAATGCTGCAAATAGTATTCCGATTGTGAATTCAGTTTATGATGATTTTGATGGGGATGGAGTCAGGGAATTATTTATCTATGCAAGTACTGAAGGTGAGTATGCCGATTATAACTGTCAGATCTGGTTTGTGAATGAGGATGGAGCCAGACAGGTAGGAACGACTGAGGATAACTGGGGATACTATGTCGAACAAGATGCTCCACTTGTTGTACAGTTTGGAAATACAAAACACTTTTCCGTGACAAAGAGTGGAATAGTTGCCGCACAAGGCTGGCAGACGACTACATTCGCATATGAGGATAAGATACCACATGTTGTGCTGCAGGATTTTGCTACAAGATTGTTATGCAAAAATGGTGAGACATTTGTCAGGGTGGCACAGCAACAACCATACGATTCCATGGCGAGTGGACGGGATTATCAAAGCTATCAGATTTATTATGAAGGAGGCTCTTATCATCTATATCAATTTAAAGAATCCAGTTATGAAGAATTCCTTAATTACGACAATGGAAAGGAAGCATATGCTGAAGCAGTGAAAAATCTGCAAAACTTGGTGGTTCAGAGCGACATGTGGGGCGATTTTAATCTTTCAGAATATCCGTATATGATTGCCTATCAGGTACTGTCATACGAGAATGGGAAGATTTATATCAATTTTGAACAGTGGAGAAATGAAACAGAGTCACAAGCAATCTATTTAGATGAACTCTTCCTTGAAGATACACCTTGCTATCTTACATATGCAGTTTTTCAGGTGAATGGAAATAGTGTTACTTTTTTAGAGGCAGATATGGGGTATATTGATTCAGAGTTTCAACCCACATTTTAAGGAGTAAATCAAGTGACGGATACTTTAAATCAAGGAAGTATACTTGCAGGAAAATACAGAATCGACAGAGTCATCGGATCAGGAGGTTTCGGAACGATTTATGAAGCCTTTGACTTGAATCTGCAGGTTAAGGTTGCCATCAAGGAGTATTTTGTAAATGTAAGATCCGGCAGGCGGGATGAACGGCAGGAAGCCAATATGATTGCCAGATTGGAGCACGTTCCGGGGGTAATCAAACTGATGAGTTTCTTTTTTGAGAATGGAACTTCATACATGGTTATGGAGTACGTGGAAGGAGAAACCTTACGGGATTATCTTCAACGAAACGGCGTAATGGATGTGGATTTTCTATTCTCTTTATTTCAGCCATTATTGCAATCAATCGGAATGATGCATCAGGAAAAAATCATCCACAGAGATATCAGTCCGGATAATATCATGATTTCACCTAACGGTAAATTGACATTGATTGATTTTGGCTCTGCTATTGAACTTACTTCTGTGAATAATAAACAGGAGGTAGTATTGAAGCATGGATATGCGGCTCCTGAGCAATATCAGACAGGCGGATATCAGGGTACATGGACGGATGTCTACGCCATGAGTGCAACATTTTACAGAGCACTTACGGGTAATAAACCACCGGAGGCACTGGAACTGGTCAGACGGACAGCACTCATTGCGTGGAATGACAGGCAGATACCGCGGACTGTAGCGAGTGTGTTAGCGAAGGGACTTGCCGTCAAGTATACCGATCGTATTTCAACAATGGAAGTGCTGTCAGAACAGTTATCAAAGGCAATCAAAGAAAAACAGGTGCATGTAGACGAAGCGTTTTCTGAAGGTGAAGGTGGGTATCGTGGAAAACAGGGGTCGAAAAATGCACCAATCATGATTGCTGGTATCGTTGCAATCATGGCAATCATAGGATTTGTTGTATATGGTCAGTCTAGAGGGAATAAGATAAGTGCACATGAGACTGGTGTGAATCAAGGAACGGAGATATCCAATACGATGGATACAGAGGTAACTGTCACGCAACCCGTGCAGACACCCTTGCCTGAGACATCTCAAGCAGTAGCGGATACAGAAGCGCATCAAACAGTACCCGAGGTCACGATGCTGGATCAACCATTAGAGTATTCAAGCGAAGAATTGTTTACAGTTAGAGAAGTGTGTGAATGTGTGGCAATAACAGGTTCTGATCCCAGTCTGACAGTGGCAGTTATTCCGCCGACAATCGGAGGTCTTCCTGTTCTGGATATAGAAGGAATGGGCGCCAATGTGACGAAGGTTGTTATACCGGAGGGTGTACGAGGACTGGGTGAGTATTCATTTAAGAATTGCAGATATCTTGAGGAAATAATAATACCGGCAAGCTTGATAGAGATATCTGATGGAGCTTTTGATAATTGCAGCAGCTTAAAGACAATTTATATTTCACTGGACAATCAAGAATTTTACGTGATAGACGGTGAAATCTATAGCTATACATATGGAACCAAGCTCAATTAGGATATTCTCTTGCAAGAGAATGTTATTTATTGTAAACTGCTTCTTAGGGGGACGGAACACAAATGATTAAACTGGCAATCTGTGAAGATAATGAAACTCTTCTGAACCAACTCGGAGACGTCATTGACAAAAAGTATGCGGACATGCTGTCTGTGTATCGTTTTACGACGGCATTTTCCATTCTGGCCTTTGTGATGGAGGAGATGAAGGGGGATGTCGGAATCCTGCTGATGGATATCAAAATCGGTGATGACAACGGGATCGATGTGGCAAAGCAGGTGCAGGCATGGTATCCGCATATCAAGGTGATATTCCTGACAGCATATATTGACTATTCACGTGATATCTTTCAGGCAGAGCCAATCTATTTCTTAGTGAAGCCGGTAGAAGCACTACGGCTTTACGAGGCGCTTGATAAGGCAATTGATCTGATCCGCAAGGAAATGGCGGATTCTATTACGCTTCGCTACCGGGGCGAAGTAATCAACATTATCACAGGCAATATCATTTACATAGAAAGTGATAAGCGTGTACTGTACATTCATGAAAATGGCAGAACAGTGACAGTGGTCATGAAGATGGAGGAGTTGCTGGGGCAGCTGCCGCCAAGGTATGTACGCTGCCATCAAAGCTATGCCATCAATATGGATAAGATCAGAAATATTTCCATTACAGGAGTAGAGGTTTGCACCGGCGAACTTCTTCCGGTCAGCAGAGGACGTTATAAAGAGGCAAAGGACTACTTTTTAAAGTATATGGGACACAAGCTATGACGGTTGAGAAGATTAAAGCAAGACAGAAAATGCTGTATATCCTGATTCCGATTTATCAGGTGGCTTTGTTATGCCTTTATATTGCCGGGATGGAGGAGTATACGGCGACGACGATCATGATGGGTGTGGCGTTGTTACTATGCAGTGTAATCGTGGATCATTTTCTGGCCCGTTCATTGGATAAAATGGCTGAGAAGCTGACCAAAGAAGAACAGCTGACAGAACTGTATGCACAGAGACAGAAGGAACTGGAGTATTATGAGAGGTCAGAAGTGTATATCGGGCAGATGCGCGAGATCAGGCATGAGTTTACCAACCAGCTGCAGACGGCATATGTGATGATGGAGCAGGGCGCAGAACGAGAAAGCGTGAAACAGCTGTTAGATGCTGCTTATAACAGACTGCAGGAAATATCCGATGAGGCAGGTGATGATAATGTTTGATTTTGATTCACCCTTTGAAACGGCATATGTATGGATGAACTTGGGCGTTAATTCTTTGATATATGGCTATTTTTTTGCAAAACTGCTAATGCCGCGAGCCAAAAATTGGCTATTTAGTGCTTTGGGCTATGCAGTGACAGTAATAACAGGCAGCATCATTATTAAATACTACTGTGCACCGATGGGCTTATTGTATACTATTTTTATGAGTGTTGTTTTCTTTGGCTCTCTTTTTCTTTTTTTCAAAAACAGACTCAGACAATATGTCTTTAGCATGTTTGTCCTTTATTGTCTTAATATCTGTACAGAAATTGTAGCTAATAGTGTTATGGTTAGTCTTGGCTGTCCGTTATATTTAAGTAGTATACAAAAGAATGGATATATGATTATAGGTGTGGTAATCAGTAACATGCTTGCTCTTGTATTGGTATTACTGTTTCTTGCAATCTATAAGGCTGTTACAGAGCATATTTCCCAAAAGCAATTATTGGCTTACATTGTTTTTCCACTCTATCAAGGCATCTTGCTTTTCTGCTTCTACATAGGTGCCGGAGAATATGACTGGAAGGATGCAGTTATTGGTGTACTGATCACGGTCTTTAGTCTGGTGGTAGATATCATTATCATCAATGCAGTAGACAACATGGCGCAGAGTCTGCATATGGATGATCAGATGCTTGCAGTTCAGCTGCAGCGTCAGACTGAGCAGGAATACCGTCAGCTGACGGAGGAACATATCTTACAAATGAAATCGGTAAGACAGGAGTTGTCGGATCAGATCAGGAAGGTCTATCAATTACTTGAGGCAGAAGAGAAGGATGCTAAGATCAAGGATGTACTGCAGGATTCCATGCAAAGATTACAGAGCACAAAGGTAAGGCGTTATTGTGAAAACTCTGTCGTGAATTCTATCCTGACTGTAAAAAAGGAAAATGCAGAGGAACATGGTATTGATATGAAAATAGGAGTATCTGTACCAGAGTATGTTACAATTGTACCCATTGACTTGTGTAGTCTATTTAGTAATCTATTAGATAATGCAATAGAAGCATGTGATCAATTACCCGAAAATGCTGGTCAGAAGGTCATTAACATCAAGGCAGCAATTCAGGCAGGATTCCTAATTGTGAAAACGGAGAATACTTATTGTCAGCCGGTTCAAAGGTCTGGTGAGGTTATCAAGACGAGCAAACAGGATCAGGTTAATCATGGATACGGGCTACAGCTGGTTAGAAGGATAGCAGATCAATACGAAGGGCAAATCAATATAGAATACGATGGCATGATTTTCAGGGTACTGGCATCTATGATAGTCACATAAGGAAGAAAATATAAGGAGTAGGAGAATAAGGGATGTCCGGTTATGATACATGGTATGAATTCGTTTATGTAAATGCAAATTTGGTTCTTAACAATTTAATACTTGGCTATATGTATCTTCAGTTTATGAAACCGAGAATGAAAAACAGCATGCTGAATGTATTGTGTTATACAACTGCAATATCTACCATGGGTTTTATTAACAGATCGTTCTGTCTTCCTGACAAGCCGTTATTGTATAATATATTGGTACCGGTGATTATTGTATGCTTTATGTGTTTCTTTTATAAAGGACATGTTAAAGATTATCTTTGCTCTGTAATTGCATTTTACCTCATATGCGGTGCCAGTGAGATTCTTTCAATGGGGATTCTAATTATTCTTGGTCAGATAGAATATCATGACTATGTCAGCATGGAGTTTCTGCAACATAGTACAATCATGATGATTGCAGAGGTTATCAATAATATGCTGCTCCTAATTCTGGTATTGATTGTTATTGCAATTTATAAGATCAAGACAGGACACTTGAGAAGACGTCAGACATTTTCTTACATTGTATTTCCGCTCTATCAGGCTCTGCTGTTGTTTGGATTTTATGCAGGAGCGGGTCATTATGATTGGAAGGATACAATCATTGGCGCCATGATTATGGTAATTAGTATGGCGGTTGATGTAATCATATTAGGGGCAGTTGATAGTATGGTTCAGAATTTACATGCTGATGAACAGATGTTAAAGGTTCAGCAACAACGTCAGACAGAACAGGCATACTACAAGCTGACGGAAGCACATCTTGAACAAATGAAAACGGTAAAGCAGGATTTATCGGATCAAATCATGAAAACATGTGAAATGATTCAGACAAATAAGAACGTTACAGAAATCAAAGATGACTTGAAAATTTCAATACAATGGTTGCAAAGGACTAAAGTGAGCCGTTATTGCGAAAACGCTACCGTGAATTCTGTCTTATCAGTGAAGAAACAAATTGCAGCACAACATGGAATAGAGATGAGAATCAATGCGGTGCTTCCAAAATGTTTTGGAGTCCAACCGATTGATCTATGTAGTGTATACAGTAATCTGTTGGATAATGCAATAGAAGCATGTAATCAGATTACGAAAGGTACACAGCCAAAGAAAATCAGCATCAGGACAGCTATTCAGGCAGGATTCCTGCAGGTGAAGGTGGAAAATTCTAAGACCCACATAATTCTGAAAGATGGTGGTACGATTAAGACGACGAAACAGGATACAGTCAATCATGGCTATGGATTACAATTGGTTCAAAAGATAGCTGCGAAGTATGATGGTCAAATTGACATAGAATATGATGATACAATATTTCGCGTGATTGCCTCTTTTGCAGTTTAGTATCCAGTTCAGTACTCCGGAGGCTTTATTCATTTTTTATTTTTTCGCAAAATCAGGCAAATATTCACATGACGGACAATACACTTCTTTCGTGAAAAAG
>JAUNSO010000036.1 GCA_030539165.1 bacterium | reverse complement strand
AAAAGATTTTTATATGGAAGTCCGGAAGAGTCTGAATCGATTTTTATCTATTTTTTTAATCGTTGCTCTTGGTGTGGCTTTTTTTGCAGGGATCCGTGCGACACAGCCTGATATGCAGATGTCCGCGGATGCTTTTTATGATCAGAGCAAACTGATGGATATCAGGGTACTGGGTGATCTGGGAATGACAGAGGCAGATCAGAATGAGCTTATGAAGATAGATGGGGTGAAGCATGTTATGGCTTCACACACTCAGGATGTATTGTGTGATACAGAATCTGCACAGCTCGTTTTGAAGATGATGTCCGTTCCGGATGAACTCAATCTGATTACCATTTTGGAAGGAAGACTGCCGGAGCAATCCGGAGAATGTCTGGCAGATCACGAATTCATTGAGACAACAGGCTATCAGATAGGAGACAGCTTCACTGTAAAATCAGGCTCTGAGGATGCAACAGAGGATTTGCTGCATCAGGATACCTATACCATTGTCGGAGTAGGAAGTACTTCCTATTATTTATCCTTTGACAGGGGAAGCTCATCCATTGGAAGTGGTGATATCAATAGCTTTATCATTATTATGCCAGAGGATTTCGTATCAGATGTCTATTCTGAACTTTACATATCAGTCAAGGGCGCAGATACATTATTGAGCTATTCCGATGAATATGACGCTCTGATCGAGAATGTAACAGATCAGATAGAAGCGATGGCTGATGTGCGTTGTGAGATCCGGTATCAGGATGTCGTGACAGAGGCAAATGAGAAAATTGCTGATGGTGAGGAGCAGATCGTCGACGGTGAAAAGAAGATCGCAGATGCGGAGACAGAGCTTGCAGATGCGAAGCAGGAGCTGGATGACGGCAAGACGAAAATAGAAGATGGAGAAGCTGAGCTTGCAGACGGAAAGAAGAAATTAGCAGAGCACGAGCAGGATGTCATAGACGGAGAACAGGAATTAGCGGATGCCTGGCAGGAGCTGATTGATGGAAAGCAGGAGCTTGAGGACGGCAGAGCTGAACTGGATGAGAACTGGAAGAAATCTGCTGACGGACGCGAGGAGGTCATGCGCAATAAGCAGAAGCTGAAGGACGGGGAGGCAGAGCTGGAGACTGCTAAGAAGACACTTGCCGAGAAGGAAGAACAGTTGAATGCCGGTGAACAGCAGCTGCTTGCCGAGGAACAGAAATTAAACCAGAACCAAACGATCTTAGAACAGCTTGGAAAATGGGATCAGGCACAGGCAGAGCTTGCGGCAAAAAAGGCAGAGCTGTCAGCAGGCCGTGATGAACTGGGGAGAGCGAAGCAGACCATAGCCGAGAAGGAAGTTGAGATCGGCATGGGCTGGGACAAGATTCATCAGGCAGAATATGATATCATTTATGGAGAACAGGATCTTGCTGAGGCGGAGCAAGAATGGCTTGACGGCAAGCAGGAATATGAGGACGGACTGCAGGAATATGAAGATGGAAAACAGGAGCTTGCTGACGGTAAGGTTAAAATTGCAGATGCGAAGATAGACATTGCCGAAGCGGAGCAGAAAATAGCAGATGCCAAAGTGGAGTACGAGGACGGACTGAAAAAATACGAAGATGCGAAGGAAGAGGCAGATGTCAAGCTGACGGATGCAAAAGCAGATATAGCGAAGGCTAAAACAGATATTGCTGATGCAAAGAAGCAGGTAGCAGATCTGGAGATTCCGGAGTGGTATGTGCTGGATCGCAGTTATATTCAGACCTATGTGGAATACGGACAGGATGCAGACCGGATTGGAGCCATCGGCGAGGTATTCCCGTTAATCTTTTTCTTAGTGGCGGCACTGGTATCTCTGACCACAATGACCCGCATGGTGGAGGAGGAACGTACACAAATTGGGACACTCAAGGCCTTGGGCTACAGTAATCTCAGTATAGCAGCCAAATATCTGGTGTATGCTCTGCTTGCCAGTCTGCTGGGAAGTCTGTTCGGACTTGTAGCAGGACAGAAGATACTGCCGCCGACGATTATCAATGCCTATGCCATTATGTATGATAATCTTCCTGTTGTGGTAGCACCGCTGAATCTGCGGTATTCTGTGACGTCAACTGCAGCTGCTGTTCTGTGTACAACACTTGCAACACTTCTTGCATGTTATAAAGAACTGCTGGCAGCACCTGCAGTTCTGATGCGTCCGGCTGCGCCAAAGGCCGGAAAGAGAGTTCTGCTGGAGCGTGTTACATTTATATGGAAGCATTTGAGCTTTACACAGAAATCCACAATCCGTAATCTGATTCGTTACAGGAAGAGATTTTTTATGACGGTATTCGGAATCGGCGGATGTATGGCCTTGCTGCTCGTCGGGTTCGGGCTGAAGGATTCCATCAATGCCATCGGTGAGCTGCAATTTGGCGTGATCCGAATCTATGATGCAGATATTACAATCGAAGATGATGCCACAGAGGAAGAGAAGGAGGAGCTTTACCGGACGCTGCAGGCAGATCAGAGAGTCACCGGTCAGATGTATGGAGAGCAGCTGGCCATTGACATTCGCGCAAATGATATCACAAAGAGCGGTTATTTAGTCATACCAGAGAATCAGGACGAAATGCCGGACTATATTAACTTCCGAAATCGCGTGACACATGAGTCATATTCCATGAATGATGAAGGTGTGATTATGACAGAGAAGCTTGCAACACTTCTGGGAGTCAAGAAGGGAGATACCATCACACTCAAGGAGGATGATACCTCTGAGATTCAGGTAGAGGTCAGTGAAGTCACAGAGAACTATTTCAATCACTATATCTATATGAGCAAAGTCCTATATGAGAAGCTGTTTCATAAGCCGGTAGAATACAGCCAGATCTTCCTAAAGAATACGCAGAATGAGGAAGCCTTTGAGACAGCTATGGGTACATACTATATGGAGCTTGAATCTGTCGCAGGCATCACCTTCTACAGCGGCATGGCAGAACGGATCAAAAATATGCTGAAGAGCATGGATACAATCATCTGGGTGCTGGTGATTTCAGCGGCACTGCTGGCATTTGTAGTGCTTTATAATCTGAATAACATTAATGTCAACGAGAGAAAGAGAGAACTTGCGACCCTGAAGGTACTGGGCTTCTATGACGGTGAAGTCAGCAGCTATGTGAACCGGGAAAATGTATTATTAACACTACTGGGTGCGGTGGCAGGTATTTTTCTGGGAATGATTCTGCATTATTTTGTGATTATGACGGCAGAGATTGATATTATGATGTTTGGGCGTGATATCAAACCGGTCAGCTATGTATACAGTGTACTGCTTACATTTGCGTTTTCCCTCATTGTGAACTTTGTCATGTATTTTCGCTTGAAAAGAATCGATATGATAGAGTCTTTAAAGAGTGTAGAATAGTCCTTTTTAGGCAATTCTAAATAAAAAATAAAATAAATATGAAATAGTGAAATTGTTGGGAATATCACTTGACAAAGAAAATGTCGAGTGGTATTTTATTTGTAGAGTGTTAGCACTCCTCTCGGTTGAGTGCTAACAAACCCAAAAGGATGTGATGAAGTGGCAGATCTTGAAATCGAAATGAAGTTAGACGAAAGAAAGAAAAATATATTATTTGCCATCATCCGTAATTATTTGGAGACAGGCGAACCGGTTGGTTCCAGAACGATTTCCAAATATGAGGGTTTGAATTTAAGCTCAGCAACGATCCGTAACGAGATGGCAGATCTGGAGGAACTCGGATACATCATGCAGCCGCATACATCTGCGGGTCGTATACCATCAGATAAGGGCTATCGTTTCTATGTAGATATGCTGATGGAGGACAAAGAACGCGAAGTTGATGAGATGAAGGAAGTGCTGTTAGAGAAGGCAGACAAGATGGAGAGTCTTCTTAAACAGGTCGCAAAGGTACTTGCCACGAATACAAATTATGCGACATTGATTTCAGCACCGCAGTATCATCACAGCAAGCTGAAATTCACACAGCTGTCAAAGGTCAGTGAGAATCAGATATTAGCAGTGATCGTTGTAGAAGGCAATATCATCAAAAATGAAATGATCTCCGTGGAAGAACCTCTGGATGATGAAACACTTTTGAATCTAAATATATTATTAAACAGCAACCTGAACGGTCTGACAATTGATGAGATTAATCTTGGTATCATTTCCAAGATCAAAGAGCAGGCAGGCGTTCACAGTGATCTGATCGGAAGTGTCATAGATGCAGTAGGTGAAGCAATTAAGGCAGACGAAGATCTGGAGATCTACACAAGCGGAACCAATAATATATTCAAGTATCCGGAACTGGCGGATAATCAGAGAGCGAGCGAGATTATATCTGCATTTGAAGAGAAAATCCAGCTGACAGATCTGGTCAATGAAACCCTTGCAAAACAGGAGGGTGAGGATTCTAAAGGAATCAAGGTATACATCGGTAATGAAACACCGATTCAGAATATGAAGGATTGTTCGGTAGTCACAGCCACCTATGAATTAGAGGAAGGTGTGCAGGGAACGATAGGTATAGTCGGACCGAAAAGGATGGATTATGACAAGGTGGTTTCAACACTGAAGTCACTGACAAATCAGTTAGATACATTATATAAGAAGACATGACAAAAGAGGTTAAGCGAAAGGAGATATAGAAGTGTCAGATCAGAAACAGGATATGGAAGAGACTCAGGCAGAGGATATCTTAAAGGAACCGTCTGCAGATGAAGTCGATAAAGAAACAGCAGAGACCGAGGAAGTAAAAGCGGAAGACCAGACATCGGATCAGACAGATGAAACGGCAGATGCAGAGACAGCCGAGGTACCGGAGGAAAAGAGTAAGAAATCCTTCCGGAAGAAAGAAAAAAAGGACAAAAAAGAAGAGAAGATCGAGGAACTGACAGATCAGGTCAGACGTCAGATGGCAGAATTCGATAACTTCCGGAAAAGGTCCGAAAAAGAGAAATCAGCGATGTATGAGGTCGGTGCAAAGAGCGTAATCGAGAAGATCTTGCCGGTGGTGGATAATTTCGAACGCGGATTGCAGACGATTCCGGAAGAGGATGCGGGAACCCCCTTTGCGGAAGGCATGCAGATGATTTATAAGCAGTTGATGACGAGCCTGGAACAGATTGGTGTGACACCGATTGAGGCAGTCGGAGAAGAATTCAATCCGGATATCCACAATGCAGTGATGCAGGTGGAAAGTGATGAATTCGAAAGCGGAGTGGTAGCACAGGAGCTGCAGAAGGGCTACAAATACAGAGACTCCGTTGTAAGACACAGTATGGTTGGAGTCGTACAATAATTTGAAAATAAACTAATTTAGGAGGACAAAACAATGGGTAAGATTATAGGAATCGATTTAGGAACAACAAACAGCTGCGTAGCAGTTATGGAAGGTGGAAAACCTACCGTTATCGCAAATACAGAGGGAGCAAGAACCACACCGTCAGTAGTTGCATTTACAAAGACAGGTGAGAGACTTGTAGGTGAGCCGGCAAAGCGTCAGGCAGTTACCAACTCTGAGAAAACAATCTCTTCTATTAAGAGAGATATGGGCACAGACAAGAGAAGACAGATCGATGATAAGAAGTATTCACCGCAGGAAATCTCAGCCATGATTCTGCAAAAATTAAAAGCAGACGCAGAGAGCTACCTTGGTGAGAAGGTAACAGAGGCAGTTATTACAGTTCCCGCATATTTTAATGATGCACAGCGTCAGGCAACCAAGGATGCAGGTAAGATTGCAGGTCTTGACGTAAAGCGTATCATCAATGAGCCGACAGCAGCAGCTCTGGCATACGGTCTGGATAATGAAAAAGAGCAGAAGATTATGGTTTACGATCTGGGTGGTGGTACATTTGATGTATCTATTATTGAGATCGGTGAAGGTGTTATCGAAGTTCTTGCAACATCAGGTGATAACAGACTCGGTGGTGATGACTTTGATCAAAAGGTTACAGATTATATGCTGGCTGAGTTTAAAAAGAATGAAGGCGTAGATCTGTCAAATGATAAGATGGCGCTGCAGAGATTAAAGGAAGCAGCAGAGAAAGCAAAGAAAGAGCTGTCATCTGCTACAACAACCAATATTAACCTGCCATTCATCACAGCAACAGCAGAGGGCCCGAAGCATTTTGATATGAACCTCACACGTGCGAAATTTGATGAGCTGACACATGATCTTGTAGAAAGAACAGCAGCACCTGTACAGAACGCATTAAGAGATGCAGGCATTACAGCATCAGAGCTTGGCCAGGTACTTCTGGTAGGCGGTTCTACACGTGTTCCTGCAGTGCAGGATAAGGTAAAACAGTTAACAGGCAAAGAGCCGGCGAAGTCATTAAATCCTGATGAGTGTGTAGCACTTGGTGCTTCCATCCAGGGTGGTAAGCTGGCAGGAGATGCAGGTGCAGGCGAGATCCTTCTGTTAGATGTTACTCCGCTGTCACTGTCAATCGAGACAATGGGTGGTGTTGCAACGAGACTGATCGAGAGAAATACTACCATTCCTACTAAGAAGAGCCAGATCTTCTCAACAGCAGCAGATAATCAGACAGCAGTGGATATCAACGTAGTACAGGGTGAGAGACAGTTCGCCAAGGACAATAAATCACTCGGCCAGTTCAGACTGGATGGTATTCCTCCGGCAAGACGTGGTGTACCGCAGATCGAGGTTACATTTGATATAGATGCCAATGGTATCGTAAACGTAACAGCACAGGATAAGGGTACAGGTAAGGAACAGCACATTACAATCACAGCAGGCTCTAATATGTCTGACAATGATATTGAAAAAGCAGTTCAGGAAGCAGCTGAATTCGAGGCACAGGATAAGAAGCGTAAGGAAGCAATCGATGCCAGAAACGATGCAGATGCATTTGTATTCCAGACAGAGAAGGCACTTGAAGAAGTAGGCGACAAGATTGATGCCAACGACAAGACAGCAGTAGAAGCTGACCTTGCAGCACTTAAGGAGCTCCTTGCCAAGACTGAAAATGCAGAGGCGATGACAGAGGATCAGGTTGTTGATATGAAGGCAGCGCAGGAGAAGCTGATGCAGAGCGCACAGCAGCTGTTCAGTAAGGTATATGAGCAGGCTGGCGGAGCAGCAGGTGCACAGGGCGCAGGTCCTGATATGAGCGGATTTACCGGTGCGGGCCCTGATATGGGTGGAGCAGCAGGTGCTGAAGGTTCAGGCTTCAATACAGATGATGTAGTTGACGGAGACTACAAAGAGGTTTAAATTATAAAAGCAGTACATCAGGTATAAGGACAGGCGAAGGTTATGCCTGTCCATATGCCGTGTATTGCAGTTCTGATACATGGAAGGATAACGAAGATGGCAGATACAAAAAGAGATTACTACGAGGTTCTCGGTGTTGATAAAAATGCCGATGAAGCGACGATCAAAAAAGCATACAGAGGTCTGGCAAAGAAGTACCATCCGGATATGAATCCCGGTAATGCAGAGGCTGAGGTAAAGTTCAAGGAGGCCTCTGAAGCATATGCCGTGTTGAGTGATCCTGAAAAGAAGAGACAATATGATCAGTTTGGTCATGCTGCTTTTGAAAACGGGGGAGCAGGCGGATTCGGTGGATTTGATTTTAACAGTGCTGATTTCGGAGATATCTTTGGAGATATTTTTGGGGATTTGTTTGGCGGCAGCCGTTCACGTGGTGGCGGAAGATCAAATAATGGTCCGATGAAGGGTGCCAATCTGCGTGCAAGTGTCCGTATTACGTTTGAAGAGGCAGTATTCGGTGTTGATAAAGAAATCGAACTGACTCTGAAGGATACCTGCAATACCTGTCACGGCAATGGTGCAAAACCCGGAACGAATCCGGAAACCTGTACAAAGTGTGGTGGTAAGGGTCAGGTTGTCTATACATCACAATCGTTGTTTGGCATGGTACGAAATGTACAGACCTGTCCGGACTGTGGCGGTACAGGCAAGGTAGTTAAGGAGAAATGTCCTGACTGTCGGGGTACAGGATATATCGCCAGCAGAAAAAAGATACAGATATCCATCCCTGCAGGTATTGATAACGGGCAGAGCGTCCGGATCAGAGATAAGGGTGAGCCGGGAATCAATGGAGGACCACGCGGAGATCTGCTCGTAGAGGTAGTGATTTCCAGACACCCGATTTTTCAGAGACAGGATGTCAATATCTTCTCAACAGCACCGATTACATTTGCACAGGCAGCACTTGGCGGCGAAATCATGATTGATACAGTAGACGGCAAGGTTATCTATGAAGTAAAGCCCGGAACTACGACAGATACCAAGGTCAGACTCAAGGGCAAGGGTGTTCCGTCTCTTCAGAGAAAAGATGTTCGTGGGGATCACTATGTGACGCTGGTCGTACAGGTGCCGAGCCATCTGACAGGAGAAGCCAAGGAACTGCTCAGACAATTTGATGCAGCAACAGGCGATTCTCTGCATGCTGTAGAGAAGGCGGGCAAGTCTTCTGCAGATTCAGGTGATACAGCTGAGAACGGTGACAAGAAGAAAAAGGGATTTTGGAATAAGTGATTGAAAAATAGAACATAATTCGCTATATTATAAGAGTGGGTACTGCATATGCAGACTCACTCTTAAAATATGTAGGGAAAAGGGAAAACACACAGGAGGTAGTAGAGTATGAAGATGAAATTTGGTATTAAAGAAGTCGTTGCAACCGGTATTGGAACAGCTTTATTTATTGTTCTGACCAATGTTCAGGTTCCGTTCGGAATTGTTCCGAATACAGCTTTACAGTCCAGAGTTGCTGTCATCACATTTTTTGCAGCTGTTTTTGGTCCGGTTGTCGGCGGTATTATCGGTCTGGTAGGACATGCTCTTGGTGATGCATTGTTCTATGGCGGAGTATGGTGGAGCTGGGTATTCCCGGATGCTGTCTTTGGTATTGCAGTTGGTTTGTTTGCAGCAAAGTATGCAATCAAGGAGGGCGGCTTCTGTACAGCGAAAACAATCGTTCTTTTTAATATCGTTCAGATCGTAGGCAATGCAATTGCATGGATTTTAGTTGCTCCGGTTCTGGATATTGTGATTTATGCAGAGCCTGCCAATAAGGTATTTATGCAGGGTGTACTTGCATTTATCGGCAATATCGTGGTAGCAGGCGTTTTAGGTACATTATTATGTTTTGCATATTCAAAGATCGGTGCCAAGTCCTCAGGTCTTAAGAAAGAGGATTAGTACCATATGAATCCAATCATCGAATTTAAAGATTATACATTTAAATATCGATCACAGGAAGAACCGACACTCCGGGATATTAATATCTCTATATATCCCGGAGAGAAAGTTCTTATCGTGGGACCATCCGGTTCAGGAAAGTCAACATTAGCACACTGCATCAATGGATTGGTTCCATTTTCATTTGCAGGAACAGCAACCGGAAGTCTGTCAGTCAAGGGAGAGAATCCCGGTGAGACAGGTATATTCGGCATGTCCAAAATAGTCGGAACCGTGCTGCAGGATACGGACGGACAGTTCATTGGTCTGACTGTAGCCGAGGATATTGCTTTTGCTTTGGAAAATGATATGGTAGAGCAGTCAGAGATGTTCCGTCGTGTAGATGAAGTAGCAGATATCGTAGATGTAAAAAAGCTGCTGCTGCATGCCCCGTCGGAGCTGTCAGGAGGACAAAAGCAGAGAGTATCCATGGGTGGAGTTCTGATCGACGATGTAGATATTCTATTGTTTGATGAGCCTCTTGCCAATCTGGATCCGGCAACGGGTAAACGTACCATTGATATGATTGAGCGTATTCAGAAGGAGACAGGAAAAACCATTCTGATTATTGAGCATCGTCTGGAGGATGTGCTGTACAGAGATGTGGATCGTATCATTGTCATCGGAGAGGGACGTGTCATAGCTGACAGAAAGCCGGATGACCTGTTGTCCGGTGATGTGCTGGAAACACAGGGTATCCGTGAACCTTTGTATCTGGCTGCATTAAAATATGCAGGCTGTACGATACAGCCGGAGACGCATCCGCAGCATATAGAAAGTATGAATCTGGATCCATATCGTGAACAGGTAAGGGAATGGTATGAACATGCGGCGTTTACTCCAAATGAGAAAAAGAATGATATTGCTCTGGAGATCATGGATCTGGACTTTGCCTATATATCCGGTAATCCAGTCCTGCAGAACATCCGCTTTAAAATCAACAAAGGTGAGATGCTGAGCATTGTAGGAAAGAACGGAGCCGGGAAAACAACGCTGTCAAATCTGATCTGTGGATTTATCAGTCCGGATAAAGGAACTATTTATTTGAACGGCAGTGATATTGCGGCTAAGTCTATCAAAGAACGTGGTGAGGTCATCGGTCTGGTTATGCAGAATCCGAATCAGATGATCTCTAAACCTATGATTTTTGATGAGGTGGCTCTCGGACTGACAGTCCGAGGTGTTGAGGAAGATAAGATCAAGGAAAGAGTCAATGAGACGCTGAAAATCTGCGGATTGTATCCGTTTCGCAACTGGCCGGTTGCTGCGCTTAGCTTCGGACAGAAAAAACGTGTGACGATTGCGTCTATTCTGGTTATGAATCCGGACGTGATCATACTGGATGAGCCGACAGCAGGACAGGATTACAAGCATTATACCGAGATTATGGAGTTCCTGAAGAAGCTGAACGAGACACTGGGTATTACCATTATCATGATCACACACGATATGCATCTGATGCTGGAGTATACAGACCGTGCCATTGTCATTGCTGATGGGGAGCTGGTAGCAGATGATTCACCGGCTCGTGTGCTGACGAATGAAACGATCGCGGACAAGGCATACCTGAAAAAGACGTCTCTTTATGATCTGGCGATTCAATGTGGTGTTGAGGATGCTCCGGGATTTGCAGAACGTTTTATACATTATGAAAGAGAGATCAGAAACCACTAATGGCAAGAATACTGACTTATGCAGAAAAGAATACCTGGATTCACAGATTATGTGGTGTGACCAAGCTGACATTTTTCCTCGGATGGTCAGTCATTGGCATGCTTACTTATGATACTCGTGTTCTGATGACCATGCTGATCATCAGTCTGCTGATCTTTAAGGTATCAAAGACGGAGTGGAAGCAGGTTGGTACTGTGTTCAAGTTTATCCTGCTTTTCTTATGCCTGAATCTGCTGACTGTCTTTTTGTTTTCTCCTTATGAGGGTGTAAAGATATACGGATCCCGTACAGAATTGGTACATTTATTTGGTCATTATACGCTTACGATAGAGCAGCTGTTTTACGAATTTAATATTATGTTAAAGTATTTTACCGTGATTCCGGTAGTGCTGATGTTTATTGTGACAACAAATCCGAGTGAATTTGCTGCCAGTCTGAACAGAATCGGTATCAGCTATTATATAGGGTATTCGGTTGCGATCGCGCTGCGTTATGTTCCGGATGTGCAGAGTGACTTTATAAAGATCAAACATGCTCAGGAAGCACGTGGAATCGAGATGTCTTCTAAGGCGAAGCTTATGACGAGAATCAGGAACATGGCATCCATTATTTTCCCACTGATCTTTTCCAGCATGGATCGAATTGATGTTGTCAGCAATGCAATGGAACTCAGGGGATTCGGTAAGCATAAAAAAAGGACCTGGTATTATTCCAGACCCTTAAAAAAGAATGACTATCTTACAATTGCGTTCGTTATCTGTTTTGCTGCGATTTCGCTGACAATAACGTTTTATGATGGTTCCAGATTTTATAACCCCTTCTGATCAGGAATTCTTAAGCGATCGGTTAATGTCACGAAAATCTTTAAAAGCCTGTCTTCCAATCTTGCAGATCTTTGGCAGATTGATGGAGTTTACACCACCCTGACGCGGGCGGAAGGTAATCGGGATATATTTCACTTTCAACTCATTCTTAATATAGATGACGGAAATCAGAACATTAGAGAGGTTAAAGTTTTCCGGAACTTTATCTATATATTGAGCAAGTGTTTCTTTTTTCAAAAGTCTGAACGGAGTATTTGCATCCGTGACCCGGACTCCAAAGCAAACCCATAATACGAATTTCAATACCTTGGTAACGAACACACGGGAAGCACCGTCTTCACGTTTATTTCTGTGCCCGATGATCATATCATATTCATTACGAAGTGCCCAGAATGCATCGAATTCATCGGGGAGTGTCTGACCGTCAGAATCCGTCTGGAATATGTAATCAGCATTTTCCTTGATTGCGTAATGGTAGCCGAAAAGAACAGTTGCACCATGACCGCCGTTTTCTTTGGTTAGGGGCAGAAGATACGGGCGTGATGCAGCATACTCCTGTATGATCTCATAAGTATGATCTTTGCTGCCGTCATTGATAATGACCAGTCTGGAGTCATTTCCAATCCGCTCAATGACCGGATACCAGTCATCGATGACCTGCTTTATTGTTTCTTCTTCGTTATAGGCAGGAATGATAATGTATAGTTTATCCATTCAAGATGTCCTTTCATAGATGATGAGCGCCGCAGTTATAAATACTCATCGCGGTTACAGATACGCAGGGTTTCCAGCACTTTCTTGATATCTGCTGTTTTTGTCTTATCGCTGATTAGTATTGCATCATCTGTATCTACAATGACCAGATCCTCCAGACCGATCGTGGCGATCAGTTTCTCTCTGCCTTCAATAATACAATTTTCTGTGCTAATACTCAGTACATTTCCTGTGATGATATTGCCGTTTTCATTAGACTTCTTGATGCGTTCAATGGCAAGCCATGATCCGACATCATCCCATCCGAAATTTCCGGGAATGGTGTATATATTCTCTGATTTCTCCATGATTCCGTAATCTATGGAGATTGATGGAAAATCAGGGAAAATTCGTTCCAGAACCTCTTGTTCGGCAGAAGTGTCGATAGCGGCCTGGATATCCATCAGACCTTCGTAGGTGTCCGGAAGCAGCTGTTTAAATTTATCAAGGATCGTGGAAACCTTCCATATAAACATACCACTGTTCCAGAGATATTCATCACTTGCCAGATATTCCTTTGCCAGCTCCAGATTAGGCTTTTCTACGAATCTTTCTACCTCGAAGGCGGTGCCGATGTTCACATCACCCTTAAACTTGATATATCCGTAGCCGGTTTCTGCATAATCCGGTGTAATACCGATGGTTACCAGACTGTCCCGCTCCTCGGCCAGTTTACAGCTTTCTTTTAAAACAGATTGAAACATACTGTTATATTTGATCAGGTGGTCAGAAGGAAGTACCATCATCAAAGCATCGCCATGCTTTTTTGCAATGTGTGCAGCTCCGAGAGCGATGCAGGGAGCGGTGTTTCTTCCGACCGGCTCACATAGAATATTTGACTGAGGAAGATGCGGCAGCTGTTCCTTAACGAGAGCAGCATATTGCCGGTTGGTTGCGATGTAGACGTTTTCAATTGATACCAGCGGCAGGATTCTTTCGACTGTTAATTGGATCATGGTCTTTCCATCATCTGTCAGGGACAGAAACTGCTTTGGTAAATTCTTGCGGCTTCTTGGCCAGAAACGTTCGCCTCTGCCGCCAGCCATGATCAACGCTGTTTTTTCCATTCGTCAAACCTCCCTATGGTTTTCTCCATCACATAGTTTATCACAAATACGGAAAATTATAAAGCTGTATCTACAGCAGCAGTTGCATGGATGATAGTAGTATCAAACAGGGGTGTATCTGTATCCTTCTGATTGATCAGAAGCCCGATTTCTGTACAGCCAAGAATGGCAGCTTCACCGCCTTCTTTTGTCAGACGATCGATGACTGACAGATAGTATGCTTTTGATTCAGGAAGGATCTTACCCAGACACAGTTCATTGAATATGATATCATTAATTTTATATCGTTCTTCTTCAGTGGGGATCAGGATTTCGATTCCACGATCATGTATTACATCTTTGACAAACTCCTGCTCCATGGTAAATTTGGTGCCCAGTAAAATTGCTTTATGTATATTTTTTGCCTTCAGGGCATCGGCTGTAGCATCTGCAATATGAAGGATGGGAACATGAATTTTCTCTTTGATCTGCGGAACCAGCTTGTGCATGGTATTTGTACAGATGAGGATAAAGTCTGCACCTGCCTTTTCCAGATTGAGTGCGGCATTGGTCAGTATCTCAGCGTTTCCATCCCAGTTGCCGGTTTCCATATTTGCTTCCAGTTCGTGAAAATCTACGCTGTACATCATGATTTTTGCAGAATGAAATCCGCCAAGTCGCTCCTTGACCAATGTGTTGATAACCTCATAATAAGTAATGGTACTCTCCCAGCTCATACCGCCGATCAGTCCGATTGTTTTCATTTGTATAGCCTCCTATAGTATTAATATAAATCTGAGTATAACATAATCATGAGGAAAAACAAGCAAACAAAAATCAGACTGTTTAAGAACAGGATATTATGCTATACTAGATGCGCAGGACTTTTGGGTCTGGTCAGATCGATCAATATCATCAGAGGAGACAGTGATATGCGTTATAACAAATATACGATCAAAACGTTGGCAGAGGCAGAGGATGTTGTGATCAGCACGATATCGGATGTAGGTGTTGAGGGCGTTGAAATAGAGGACAAAGTACCGTTGACAGAGGCCGACAAGGCGCAGATGTTTGTGGATATTCTGCCGGACTGTGGACCAAATGACGGTACTGCATATCTGAGCTTTTATATAGATGCAGAACAGGATGACGGAAGTATACTGGAGGCAGTTCGTAGAGAACTGGAGGATTTGCGCAGCTTCATGGACATCGGAGAGGGTACGATTACTTCCTCTCAGACAGCAGATGAGGACTACGTGAACAACTGGAAACAGTATTTTCATCAGTTCTATGTGGATGATATACTGATCATTCCATCATGGGAGAATGTGAAGGCAGAGGATACAGATAAAATGGTGATCCACATTGATCCCGGCACGGCATTCGGAACAGGTATGCATGAGACAACGCAGCTTTGTATCAGACAGCTGAGAAAGTATGTAACTCCGGAAACCGTTCTTTTGGATGTAGGTACGGGAAGCGGTATTCTATCATTATTAGCATTAAAATTTGGCGCAAAATCAGCAATCGGTACAGATCTGGATATCTGTACCATTGAGGCAGTCAGGGATAATATGACTGTCAATGGTCTGGCGGAGGCAGATTTTCAGCTGCTGATCGGCAATATTATAGATGATCAGGCGATTCAGGATCAGGTGGGTTATGAGAAATATGACATCGTAGCTGCTAATATACTGGCAGAGGTACTGGTGCCATTGACGCCGGTTATTATCCATCAGCTGAAGCCGGGCGGTATCTATATTACTTCAGGAATTATAGATGATAAAGAAGAGACGGTTGTGAATGCAGTCAAGGCAGCTGGTTTGAATGTACTTGAAGTGACCTACCAGGGAGAGTGGGTATCTGTAACAGCGCAGAAAGCAAAGTAGAACGGGAGCAGATATGTATCAGTTTTTCATTAGGAGCTGTCAGGCGACAGCACATGAGGTCACAATCATGGGTGATGATGTCAATCACATTAAGAATGTGCTTCGTATGAGGCAGGGTGATGTGATTGCTGCGATTGATCAGGAAAGCGGAACCGAGTACCGCTGCGAAATAGATACATTTGAAGAGGGAGAAGTGAAATGCAGGCTGCTTTTTGTCAAAGAGAATGGAATTGAACTGCCGTCAAGAGTCTATCTTTTTCAGGGACTTCCTAAAAATGATAAAATGGAGCTCATCATTCAGAAGGCAGTGGAACTGGGTGTCTACAAGATCATTCCGCTTGCATCGAAACGAGCAGTTGTGAAGCTGGATGCCAAAAAAGAAGCCGGTAAGCTTGCGCGCTGGAATGCCATTTCTGAAGCGGCAGCCAAGCAGTCCAAGCGAAGGATTGTGCCGGAAGTAACAGGTGTCATGACCATCAGGGAGGCAGTTGATTTTTGTGAGGATTTTGAGGTAAAACTGATCCCATATGAATTGGCTGATCAGGAGGCGATGGCTGATACAAAACAGATCATAGATCATTTACAGCCGGGACAGTCTATAGCCATCTTTATCGGGCCTGAGGGTGGATTTGAGGAGTCAGAGGTGGAGCAGGCAGCCGCTGCAGGCTTTCAGCCGATCACATTGGGACGGAGAATTCTTCGTACTGAGACTGCCGGATTTACAGTGCTGGCCTGGATCATGTATCACTTGGAACGATAGTATTGAAAAGGAAGTGGATATTATGCAGGCATATTTAGATAATTCAGCTACAACACGCTGTTTTGACAGTGTTCGGGAAACCATGTCTGTTATCATGGATCAGACGTTTGGAAATCCGTCCAGTATGCATATGGTGGGAATAGAGGCAGAAAATCAGGTCAAAAAGGCGAAGAAGATCATAGCAGATACGCTGAAAGTGACGGAGCAGGAGATATTTTTCACTTCAGGTGGAACAGAGTCTGACAATCTGGCTTTGATCGGATGTGCCATGGCAAACAAACGTGCAGGTATGCATCTGATTACAAGCAGGATTGAACATCCGGCGATATTGGAAACGATGAAGTATCTGTCTGATCAGGGGTTTCGGATTACTTATCTGGATACAGATCAATATGGAAGGGTCAGACTGGATCAGTTAGAGGAGTCTGTCACGGACGAGACTATTCTTGTATCCATCATGCATGTCAATAATGAAATCGGTTCTCTTCAGCCGCTGGAGGAAATAGCAAAGCTGATACATGAAAAGAACCCGAAGGCACTGTTTCACGTAGACGGGGTGCAGGGCTTTGGAAAGTACCGGGTTTATCCCAAACGTATGGGAATTGATCTTTATTCCATCAGCGGACATAAGATTCACGGACCAAAAGGTATGGGTGTTTTATATATCAACAGTAAGGTTAAGATCCATCCGATTATTTTCGGGGGCGGTCAGCAGAAGGGCATTCGTTCAGGAACAGAGAATGTACCCGGTATTGCCGGGCTGGGTCAGGCAACGCAGGAAATTTATACAGATTTTGAAATGAAGATGGACAGGCTATATCATCAGAAACAATTCTTTGTTTCAGAGCTGTTGAAGCTGGATGGAGTTACGGTGAATGGAATTGAGACAATCGCAGCAGAGCAAGGAACAGGGCTGGCAGTAACAGAGGAAGCGGTACATGCGACAGCGCCTCATGTGATCAGTGCATCCTTCAACGGAATTCGCAGCGAAGTGCTGCTGCATTCGCTTGAGGATAAGGGAATTTATGTTTCAGCAGGTTCAGCATGTGCTTCCAATAAGCCTGCTGTCAGTGAGACATTGAAGGCGATCGGTCTTGATAAGAGTCTCTTAGATTCAACGATCAGGTTCAGTATGTCAGTAGAGACAACAACAGAAGAGCTGGAATATACATTAGAAACATTACAGGAGCTGCTTCCTGTATTAAGAAAATATACAAGACATTAATGATGACAGTAAAGGAGCAGAAATATGAAATTTACAGCATTTCTGATCAAATATGCAGAAATAGCCCTGAAGGGTAAAAACCGGTATCTGTTCGAAGATGCGCTGGTGAAGCAGATCCGTATTGCATTAAAAAAAGTAGACGGTAAATTTGAAATTACAAAATCACAGGGTCGTATTTATATTGAATGTCTGGAAGACTATGATTTTGAGGAGACCGTGGGAGGTCTGCAAAAGGTATTTGGCATTACCGGCATTTGTCCTGTTGTACATGTAGAGGATCATGGCTTTGAGGATTTGCAGAAGGTCATTGTACACTATATGGATGAGGTATATCCGGATAAACATAAGACCTTCAAGGTCAATGCCAGAAGAGCCAGAAAGAATTATCCACTGACATCCATGGAAATCAACAGTGAGCTTGGCGGTACGATACTGGATGCTTTTCCGGAGATGAAGGTCGATGTTCATACTCCGGAAATAGAGCTTTTTGTTGAGATCAGAGAGAAAATCTATATCTATTCCAGAGTCATTCCCGGAGCAGGCGGTATGCCGATCGGAAGCAATGGTAAAGCAATGCTTTTATTATCCGGCGGAATTGATTCGCCGGTTGCGGGGTATATGATTGCAAAGCGTGGTGTCAAGATTGATGCGGTTTATTTTCATGCACCGCCATATACAAGTGAGCGTGCCAAACAGAAGGTAGTAGATCTTGCCCGCATTGTATCTGCCTATACCGGGCCGATTTATCTGCATGTGATCAACTTTACGGATATTCAGCTGTATATATATGAAAAATGTCCGCATGAGGAACTGACGATCATCATGCGCCGCTATATGATGAAAATTGCAGAACACATTGCACAGGAAACAGACTGTGCAGGTCTGATCACAGGGGAGAGCATCGGACAGGTTGCAAGTCAGACCCTGAAATCACTTGCAGCAACAAATGAAGTCTGTACGATGCCGGTATATCGTCCGGTGATTGGCTTTGACAAACAGGAAATTATCGAAATAGCAAACAAGATTGGTACGTTTGAGACCTCCATCCAGCCCTTTGAGGACTGCTGCACGATATTTGTTGCGAAACATCCGGTCACAAAACCGAATCTGAATATCATCAAACGTTCGGAACGTAATCTGGAGGAGAAAATCGATGAGCTCTTTCAGACGGCTATTGAAACAAAAGAATTGATTATTGTAGAGTGATATTATGAACTTGAAACAGCAGAGAACAAGGGAATATCAGATACTCTTCTGCATAGGAAGCCTGATCGGCATCCTGTGCTTTCTTTGCGTGTATGGTGTAAAGATACTGGATTTCGGCTATACCGGATGGCTGATGAACGGAGATATGGATCTGCGGCAGCATTTTCTGGGATGGTGTCATTTCCGGTCGAGTGACTGGCATTTACCCATTGGCTTGATTGATTCTTTATCTGATCCGATCAGTGTATCTGTGATCTGGACGGATTCTATTCCTTTGTTTGCGGTATTGTTCAAACTATTTCGCGGTGTATTGCCGGAGATGTTTCAGTATTTTGGCTTGTTTGGTCTGCTGTGCTATATGCTGCAGGGCGGCATTTCTATTTTGCTTGTCAGAAGGTTTACGACGAGTAAAACAGTCTGCATATTTTCAGTACCCTTCTTCACACTCAGCTTTACCATGCTGCAGAGAATGTATTATCATACAGCTCTGGGAGCACAGTGGCTTTTGTTACTGGCTCTGTTGCTCTGGTTTTATGATGAGTGGCTGGATACGCTGTATAAAAGATGTATGATATGGTTTTGCATGGGATTTCTCTGCGTTTCAATCCATTCCTATTTTGTGCCGATGGTGGGGCTGATTATGATGGGCTCCTTGGTTGATGCATGGATGGGACAGAGAACGGAACAGATGGAAAGAAGAAGGTCATTAGAGACATTTCTTTTACAGGTTCTGATGCCCGCCGCTATTTACTGCATTGCTGCGTTGCTGAATCTGTTTCTGCTCGGAGCGTTTTACCGGGATGCATCTCCTGTAGGAGAGGGAATAGGAGCATTCTGCAGCAACCTGAATACATTTATAAATTCATTAGGGCATTCTTCTATGTTGGGAGCCCTGCCTGTGTATGGAGAATTTCAATATGAAGGGTTTGCCTATCTGGGTGCCGGAATTCTATTATTGCTTGTACGTCTGCTTGTTTTAGTGATCAAACCATTGGCAACACGCCGGATCAAAATAGATAAAGCATTTCTTGCAAGACATAGAAGGCTGTGTCTGTTGGGACTGGTTGCTTTGATTTTTATGGTACTGGCTGTATTTCCGACCATTTCAATCGGGGGAACAAGGCTGCTTGGAATCCCATGTTTCGGGCCGGTCAAGACAATCATGAATATTTTCCGGTCAAACGGCCGTTTTATATGGACACCGATGTATCTGCTGATGCTGGGAGCTATCATATTGATCATACGCGAACAGCGTTATTTTCCGATTGCGGGAAGACGGGAATGGAAACAGAGCAGCCGGGAGAACGGAAACAGTGCTGCCATTTTACTGCTCGCATTGGCTTTGCTGCTGCAGATTGCTGATCTATCAGGATGGGTGACAGAAAAAAGAGCCTACTTTTCAGAACAGACCCACACATATGCATCTGTTTGGGATCATGTGGAGGAAGAACTCGCCGGGAAAGCTCATTTTGTTTTTATGTACGATGAGAATGACTGGATTATGGATACGGCATATTATGCATATCAACATGATATGACACAAAATAATTACTATTATGCGAGAGATTACAGTGAACAGATCAATGCAGAAATAGGAAAGAGATATCAGGAACTGAATCAGGGTCTTGTAAGAGAAGATACTGTATATATTTTCAGAGAACAGGATCTGGAACATGTTTCGTGTGACAAACTGACTTTGATCCAAATGGATGATCATGTGCTTGGAATTGCAAAGCCGTGATATTGCAGACGGAAGGGCTAAAAACAGGCAAGAAAAAAGGACAACTGCAACACCCCCGCAAATGCCCTTTGTTTTAAAAACAGAATGCTTAGATTAAGTATGGTTTGATAACAGCCAATACGTCATCAGCATTGTCTTCTGCATGGATGTTCAAGTCAATAGGCTTAGACAGATCCAAACTGAAGATACCCATGATTGATTTTGCATCAATAACATATCTGCCGGATACTAAATCGAAATCATAGTCGAATTTTGTAATATCATTTACAAATGATTTTACCTTGTCGATAGAATTTAAAGAAATCTGTACTGTCTTCATATGAATGACCTCCTTTTTGTTTTCTTACACCCTTATATTACGTGTACGGGAATTAAAAGTCAATATCCAAACAGTACAAAAAAATAAGGAGTTTTATATGAAAAAGGTAGCATTACATAACCTTGGATGTAAAGTGAATGCATATGAGATGGAAGTTATGCAACAATTATTAACAAAAAACGGGTATGAAATTGTGCCCTTTGACAAGGAAGCCGATATTTATATTGTAAATACATGCAGTGTTACGAATATTGCTGACAGAAAATCACGTCAGATGCTGCACAAGGCAAAAAAACAAAACAGGAATGCCATAGTGGTTGCTACAGGCTGCTACGCGCAAACGGATACTGAGGGTGCCGGAGCGGATGAGAGCATTGATCTGATCATCGGAAACAACCGGAAAAAGGATCTGATACAGATTCTGCAGGACTATGAACGAGATCATGATAAAACGCTGCATCACAGCACGGTTTTGGATATTGCAAATGAGCACGAGTATGAAGAACTGAAGCTTGACAGGACGGCGGAGCATACCAGGGCATATATCAAGATACAGGATGGGTGCAATCAATTCTGCAGCTATTGTATTATTCCTTATGCGAGAGGACGGGTCAGAAGTCGCGAGCAGGCAAATGTGATTCAGGAAATAGAGGGTCTGGCTGCGCTAGGCTATAAAGAGGTTGTACTGACAGGTATTCATTTGAGCTCATATGGGATAGACTTTGCAGACGGAAAACCACAGCTGTTGGAGCTGATACGTGCAGTACAGCAGATATCTGGGATTGAACGTATCCGGCTGGGCTCCTTGGAACCACGAATCATTACAGAAGAATTTGCTGCAGAGCTGTCAGCCTTGGATAAGCTCTGCCCTCACTTTCATTTATCCCTGCAAAGTGGCTGTGATGAGACACTAAAGAGAATGAATAGACATTATGATACAGGTGAATACTATCAAAAAGTGGAATTATTACGGAAATATTTTCATAATCCGGCGCTGACGACTGATGTGATAGTCGGCTTTCCCGGGGAGACAGAGGAGGAATTCGGAATCACAAGGGATTTCTTAAATAAGGTTCATTTTTATGAGATACATGTGTTTAAGTATTCTCGCCGGAAGGGAACGAGAGCTGACAAGATGCCTGATCAGATACCGGAATCGGTCAAGCATGAAAGAAGCAGTATCCTGATTGCCCAGAACGCTCTGGAGGCAAGAAAGTACCGCGAGTCCTATTTGAATCAGCAGGTAGAGGTACTGATTGAAGAGCAACAGAAAATCGGTGACAATACCTATCAGACAGGACATACCAGAGAATATATCAGAACTGCCTGCAGGGCAGAGACAGATCTGACGAATCAGGTGATCACAGGGATACCGAAAAGGCTGATTACCGATGAAATCCTTGAACTTTAAGCTGATATAGGGTAAAATACGAGGTAAGCAGAAGAATATAAGGTGTTTATAACAGTACGATGAATGGGGTGACAATATGCAGGACTTAGGAAATACACAATATTTTAAAGTAGCGACAGAACCAGAGACAGGTGTCAAGGTAGTCTTGTCGACGGTATACGAAGCATTAACAGAAAAAGGATATAATCCGGTCAATCAGATCGTTGGTTATATCATGTCAGGGGATCCGACTTATATTACCAGTCATAATAATGCCAGAAGTCTTGTGATGAAGGTCGAACGTGATGAGCTGGTGGAGGAGTTGTTGACGGAATACATCAAGAACAGCGGATGGAAGTAAAATATGCGGATTATGGGTTTGGATTTCGGGTCTAAAACCGTTGGAGTAGCAATCAGTGATGAACTGCTGATTACTGCACAGGGTATAGAGATCATCAGAAGAGAGTCTGAAAATAAACTCAGGCGTACCCTTGCGCGTATTGAGGAATTGATCGCAGAGTACAAGGTAGATAAGATTGTACTGGGTTTACCAAAGAATATGAATGCCACAATCGGCGAGCGCGGTGAGAAGACAATGGAATTTCAGGAGATGCTGGTGAGACGGACAGGTCTTGAAGTAGTACTCTGGGATGAACGTCTGACAACGGTCGCGGCGGATAAGGCAATGATAGAAGCGAATATACGCAGAGAAAATAGGGGCAAGTATGTAGATAAGATTGCTGCTATTTTCATTTTGCAGGGATATTTGGATTATGCAGGGAGGAGCAGTAGTGACGGAAAAGATTGAATTTACGATTCAGGGAGAGAATGGAACCGAGGAGCAGGCAGCTTTTTATGTTCTGGATCAGACCAGAATCAATGGAATGAATTATCTGTTGGTGACTGATGTCGAAGAGGGCGACGGAGAGGCTTTGATACTCAAGGATATCGCACCGGCAGAGGATCAGGAAAGTAATTACATAATCGTCTCAGAGGAGACGGAACTGATGGCAGTAGCCAAAGTGTTTGAAGAGACAATGGAGGACATAGAGTTTGAAAAATAGGGAAAATATATCTAAGCTAAAGATAATTCCTTTGGGTGGTCTGGAGCAGATCGGCTTAAATATAACAGCAATAGAATATGAGGATACCATCGTGGTCATAGACTGTGGTCTGGCATTTCCGGAGGATGATATGCTCGGGATTGATATGGTCATTCCTGATGTTACATATCTAAAGGAGAATATTGATAAAGTCAAGGGATTTGTCATCACACATGGACATGAGGATCACATCGGCGCACTGCCGTATGTACTGAAGGACATCAATGTTCCGGTATATGCGACAAAGCTGACGATCGCTCTGATTGAAACAAAACTAAAGGAACATAACCTGACAAAACAGGTCAAACGCAAGGTGGTCAAATATGGACAGTCTATCAATATGGGACAGCTGCGCGTAGAATTTATTAAAACAAATCATTCAATTGCGGATGCTGCGGCATTGGCGATTTATTCCCCGGCAGGTATTATTATGCATACCGGAGATTTCAAGGTGGATTATACACCTGTATTTGGAGATTCCATAGATTTGCAGCGTTTTGCTGAGATTGGCAAAAAGGGTGTACTGGCACTGATGTGTGACAGTACAAATGCGGAGCGCCTGGGATTTACAAACTCCGAGAAAACGGTTGGAAAAACGTTTGATTCGATTTTTGCCGATCACAAGAATACACGAATTTTTGTTGCCACCTTTGCTTCTAATATTGACAGGGTACAGCAAATCATTGACTCTGCCTATAAGTATGGCAGAAAGGTAGTAGTGGAAGGCAGAAGTATGGTGAATGTCATACAGACAGCCAGTGAAATCGGATATATATCGATACCGGAAGGAACGTTGATTGATATTGAACAGTTAAAAAATTATCCGGATGAAAAGACAGTCATTATCACTACCGGCAGTCAGGGAGAGACTATGGCTGCGTTGAGCAGAATGGCAAGTAATATTCATAAAAAGGTAACGATCAAGCCTGGAGACACGGTTATTTTTAGTTCCAGTCCGATTCCGGGCAATGAAAAGGCGATTTCCAAGGTGATTAATGAGCTGTCCATGAATGGAGCAGATGTCATTTTCCAAGACACACATGTGTCAGGACATGCCTGCCAGGAAGAAATCAAGTTGATTTATTCTCTGGTACAGCCAAAGTATGCGATTCCTGTTCATGGAGAGTACAAGCATCTGAAAGCACAGGCAAATCTCGTAAAGGGACTTGGAATTCCCAAAGAGAATATTTTCATTCTGACAAGCGGAGATGTGCTGGAGCTGGATGAAGAGTCCGCAAAGGTAACGGGAGAGGTACATGCCGGTGCAATCTTTGTAGATGGTCTGGGTGTCGGAGATGTCGGCAATATTGTATTGCGTGACAGACAGCATCTGGCAGAGGATGGGATACTGATTGTAGCATTAACACTGGAAAAGGGCACCAGCCGCCTTGTAGCTGGACCGGACATAGTATCACGTGGATTTGTTTATGTGAGAGAGTCCGATGAATTGATGGAAGAGGCTCATATAGTAGTTGAGGATGCCTTGATGGATATTCTGGATCGCAATATTACAGACTGGGGCAAGATGAAGAACACCATGAAGGATGCCCTCAGTTCATACGTATGGAAAAAGACAAAACGTCGCCCCATGATTCTCCCAATTATTATGGAAGTTAGTTAGGGGAGTTAGGGGAGAGTTCTCGTTGCGAAGCAATGAGAAACCCCTAACAGATTGAGCGGAAGCGAAATCTATTTGCGAAGCAAATAAATGTAGACCAGCTAAAGGAAAATATTTTGCATGAAGATAATAGGAAACAATCTGGATGCCGCCGTCAACAATCTAATCGACGAAATGAAACAGACTGAGGCATACAGACAATATCAATATCAAAAGAACAGCATTCTGACTGACCCGGAGGCAAGAGCCAAGATCGAGGAGCTGCGTGCTTTGAATTTTAAGATACAAAATGCGCCGGATAATGTGGATATTTTAGATGAATCAGAACGAGTGGAAGAAAAACTGGAGGAATTATGTGAGGATTCCCGCGTAAATGATTTTATGCAGGCAGAGCTTGATTTCTGCAGGCTGTTTCAGGACATTTTGTCGCAGCTGGCACAGGGAATTGATTTTGAATAATCAGTAAGAAATACCGCGGGAGGAAATATAGTGAAGATCAAGCAGTTGACGTTTTCATTGATAGGGACAATATTTAGAATTGTAGTTGTGATCGTGCTGGCGCTTTTTATATATAAAGCAGGCCTGAAGGCTTATGATTTTGGCTATCGTATATTTGCAGAGGAGCCGATGTCAGTTGAGCCGGGCAGAGATGTCGATGTGACGATCACGCAGGGCAAAAGTGTCATGGATATTGGAAAAATGCTGCAGGAGAAGGGCCTGATCAAGGATGCACAGCTATTTTATGTACAGGAAAAGCTGTCAAGCCATAAGGGCAAAATCCAACCCGGTACTTATACCTTGAACACATCCATGTCAACAGAAGATATGATGAAGATCATGGCAGCAAATGCACCGGAGGATGGGGAAGAGTCAGATAATACAGAGGACACATCCGCAGCCGAAAATACATCTGAACAGCCAATTGATCCCGCAACTGTTGATATGCCGATTGATGATGCACCTGCAGAGAATGCAGCACCGGCAGCTGAAGAGGGTGCCACAGAGTGATAGCAGATGAAAGAATCGTAGCCTATATCAATTCTCTGGATAAAGGAAACACCCCGTTTCTGAATGAAATAGAATCAGAAGCCCTGCGGACACGAGTGCCGATTATCAGACGAGAAACACAGAATCTTTTAAAGCTGATGCTGGAGATCAGACAGCCAAAGCATATACTGGAGGTTGGTACGGCAACAGGATTCTCAGCTTTGCTGATGGCAGAGTATGCTCCTGAGAACTGCAGGATCACCACGATTGAAAAGTATGAGAAACGGATACCGATTGCGAGAGAAAATATACGCAGAGGACAATGCGAAGAGAAGATAGAGCTGATTGAGGGAGATGCAGCAGATGTGCTGAAAAGTCTTGCAGATCAGCATACAGGTGAATATGATTTTATTTTTATGGATGCGGCCAAAGGGCAGTACCTGAACTTCCTGCCTGATATCATGAGACTGTTGATGGACGGAGGACTCCTGATATCAGATAATGTACTGCAGGACGGTGATATTATAGAATCAAGGTTTGCAGTGACCAGAAGAAACAGGACGATTCATGCGCGGATGAGAGATTATCTGTATGAGCTGATGAGCTCAGAGAAGCTGACGACGTCTATCCTGCCGATGGGCGATGGGATTACCATCAGCGTGAAAAAATAAAATGGTGAGAGTTAATATCAGATTATGACAGAACAGAAAAAACAAAATCAAACGATTGATAGAAGAAAACCGGAGCTGTTAGTACCGGCGAGCAGTCTGGAAGTGCTGAAGACTGCAGTTAACTATGGCGCTGATGCGGTCTACATCGGCGGCGAGGCATTTGGACTGCGTGCAAAGGCAAAGAATTTCTCTATGGAGGAAATCAGAGAAGGGATTCAGTATGCCCATGCCCATAAAAGAAAAGTCTACATTACTGCCAATATCCTTGCTCATAATGAGGATCTCGAGGGAGCAGAAGCCTATTTTGGAGAATTAAAGGAAGCAGCTCCGGATGCATTGATCATTTCAGACCCGGGTATGTTTACAATAGCCAAAAGGATCTGTCCGGAGATAGAGATTCACATCAGCACACAGGCGAATAACACGAATTATATGACCTATCAGTTCTGGTATGAACAGGGTGCCAAAAGAGTGGTATCTGCCAGAGAACTGTCACTGAAGGAAATCAAGGAAATACGGGAACATATACCAGAGGAAATGGAAATTGAGAGCTTTATGCACGGTGCCATGTGCATCTCCTATTCAGGCCGGTGTCTTCTCAGCAATTATTTTACCGGACGTGATGCCAATCAGGGAGCCTGTACACATCCATGCCGCTGGAAATATGCAATTATGGAAGAAACCAGACCAGGCGAATATCTGCCGGTTTATGAGAATGAAAGAGGTACTTTTTTATTCAATTCCAAGGATCTGTGCATGATAGAATATATTCCTGAAATGGTAGAAGCAGGGATAGATTCGTTTAAGATTGAGGGCAGGATGAAAACAGCCTTATATGTTGCAGCAGTGGCCAGAACCTACCGGAAGGCAATTGATGACTATTTTGAGTCAGAGGAGAAGTACAGGGAGAATATGCCATGGTATCTGGAGGAGATCTCAAAGTGTACTTATCGACAGTTTACAACCGGTTTTTATTTCGGAAAGCCGGATGCTGATGCACAGATTTATGACAATAATACCTATATAAAAGAATATACATACCTTGGGATAACAGGGGAATCCGCAGAGGATGGCTATTTCAGGCTGGAACAGAAAAATAAATTTTCTGTAGGGGAAGAAATAGAGATTATGAAGACAAGTGGAGATAATGTTTTTACCCAGGTGTTATCCATCCGGGCGGAAGATGGCAGTGACCAGGACAGTGCACCGCATCCGCAGCAGAGACTGCAGGTGAAGCTGAGTGTAAATCCTGTGCCGGGAGATATTCTGAGAGTAAGATGTGAAATTCCTGATTAGGAGGAACTAATGAAATTATTGACAGCAATTGTACCATGTTATAATGAAGAACAGGCTGTACCGTTTTTCTATGAGGAAATGAAGAAGACAATCGCCATATTTGGGGCAAAGTATCCGGATGTTGAGTTTGAATTGTTGTTTGTTGATGATGGTTCGACAGACCACACGTTGGATGTGGTCAAAGAGCTGCGCAAGGCTGATGAAAGAGTCCGCTATGTGTCTTTTTCCAGAAATTTTGGAAAAGAGGCTGCCATCTATGCCGGAATCGAGAAGTCGAAGGGCGATTATGTGGTACTGATGGATGCAGACCTACAGGATCCTCCTTCATTATTACCTGAAATGTATGCAGCAATTGCTGAGGAAGGCTATGATTCAGCGGCTACCAGACGAACGACACGTAAGGGAGAGCCTCCGATTCGTTCTTTTTTTGCCAGATGTTTTTATAGACTGATGGGCAAGCTGTCAAAGACAGAGATAGTAGACGGGGCCAGAGATTACCGCATCATGACGAGAACAATGGCAGATGCCATCCTTTCCATGCGAGAGTATAACCGCTTTACAAAGGGTATTTACGGCTGGGTCGGTTTTAAAACAAAGTGGCTGGAGTATGAGAATATAGAACGTGTTGCCGGTGAGACAAAATGGTCATTCTGGAAGCTTTTTGCTTATTCTCTGGAGGGCATCGTTGCATTTTCGACAACACCACTGGCGCTTGCAATGGGCTTTGGACTGCTGTTTTGTATAGCTGCTTTTATTATGATTGTTGTGATTATTATCCGCGCATCTATTTTTGGAGATCCGACCAGCGGCTGGCCGTCTATGGTCTGTATCATTTTACTGCTGGGTGGGATCCAGCTCTTTTGTATCGGCATTATGGGACAATATCTGTCCAAGACATACCTTGAGACAAAGAACCGTCCGATTTATATATCCAGAGAGGAAGTATAGAAATGAAACTGATTATTCAGATCCCCTGCCTGAATGAGGCGGAAACATTAGAAATAGCACTGAACGATCTGCCGAAGCACATCGACGGAATTGATACGATTGAGTACCTGATCATCAATGACGGCAGTGTGGATAATACGGTGGAGGTTGCGAGAAACTGGGGCGTACATTATGTTGTCAGCTTCCGCAAGAACAAGGGACTTGCCAAAGGCTTTATGGCAGGTATTGATGCATGCTTACGCAACGGAGCCGATATCATTGTCAACACCGATGCAGACAACCAGTACTGCGGTGCAGACATTGAGAAGCTGGTACGACCGATTCTAGATAAGAAGGCTGATATTGTAGTTGGAGAACGACCGATTGACGATACGGCACATTTTTCTCCGTTAAAGAAAAAACTGCAGCACCTCGGCAGTTATGTGGTGAGAAAAGCCTCCAAGACCGACATTCCGGATGCACCGAGCGGATTCCGTGCTTATTCCAGAGATGCAGCACTGCATATCAATGTCATGAATAATTATACCTATACATTAGAAACCATTGTACAGGCCGGCAGAAATAATATGGCGATTACCTCCGTACCGATCAGAACGAACCCGGAGCTTCGTAAGTCCAGACTGTTCCATAGTATGTTCTCTTACGTGAAGAAATCCATATTAACGATTATGCGTGCCTATATGATGTACAGACCGCTGACCTTTTTCAGTGTTGTCGGTATGATTCCGTTCTTATGTGGTGTCGCAGTATCCGTCCGATTTCTGGTTTATTTCTTTGCAGGCACCGGCAACGGACATATTCAGTCTCTTGTACTGGCGAGCACATTGATGCTGCTCGGCTTCATGACCTTTATTGTAGGTCTGCAGGCGGATGTGATAGCTTCTAACCGAAAGATTTTAGAGGATATCCAGTACAGAGTACGCAAAATGCAGTATGATGAGGAAAGAAATGATAACGAACAACAATAGCATTGTTCTGATTGGTCCGGTCTATCCGTACAAGGGTGGAATCGCCCATTATACGGGGCTTTTATGCAGGGCACTTCAGAAATCCTATGCAGTAGAAATGATTTCCTATAAAATGCAGTATCCGAAGCTGATGTTAAAGCGGGAACAGAAGGATTATTCCAATGACAGCTTCAAAATTGAAGGTACGCAGTACCTTATAAATACTGCAAATCCATTTAACTGGGTGAAAACAGCGGGGCAGATAGGCAAGATGTCGGCACAGACGGTCATAATCGAATGGTGGCATCCGTATTTTGCTCCCTGTTATTATGTTCTGGCAAAACTTCTGCGTAAGAAGAGATTGATTTTTATCTGTCATAATGTCTTCCCTCATGAGAGATTTCCACTGGACAAAAAGCTGACCCGGATGGTGTTGAAGCAGGGTGACGGATTTATCCTGCATTCGCAGACAGAGGCGGAGGATTTGCTTTCTATTAGGTCAGATGCCGTATACCGTGTTCAGGTACATCCGACCTATAACGCCTTTCAGCTTGAACATATGTCCAAGGAGCATGCACGTGAGCTGCTGGGACTTCGGGCAGAGGAAAAAGTATTATTGTTCTTTGGCTATGTCAGACCCTATAAGGGCTTAAAATATCTGATTGAGGCACTCCCGCAGATTGACAGAAGGCTGCAGGATGTGAAGCTGATGATTGTCGGTGATTTCGGAGAGGACAAGGAAACCTATCTGAATCTGATTCAGATGTGCGGCGTGAAGGATACGGTGCTCATCAAGGACGGCTACACACCGGACAAAGAAGTGGAGAAGTACTTTGCAGCATCAGATCTTGTCGTGCTTCCCTATGAATCCGCGACCCAGAGCGGTATCGTGCAGATTGCATATGGCTTTACAAAGCCAGTGGTTGTAACAAATGTCGGCGGACTGCCGGAGGTGGTTACGGATGACAAGACAGGTTACATCGTGGAGCCTAAGGATGTGAACGGACTTGCCGAAGCGATTGCACATTACTTTGAGGCAGAGAAGGAAGCTGAATTTATGCAGAATATCCATGCAGAAGAGCAGCGCTTTTCCTGGGAGCGCATGGTAGAGACGATTCAAGAGCTGGAGTTAGAGGAATAGAAATATGGCAAAAGTGACTGTAGCAGTTCCTGCATTTAAAATAGAAGAAAAATATCTGCGCATCTGTCTGGACAGCATTCTGCAGCAGACATTGCACGACATTGAAGTGATTCTGATTGTCGATCCCATAGATGAGGTCTGCAACAGGGTTTGTGTGGAATATGCAGGTAAGGATGACCGCATCCGTCTCATGCAGGAGAAGGATGAGGGGTATTGCGTCTGGAGAAATTACGCCATTGAACGGGCTTCCTCCAAATGGCTGATGTATGTGGATGGTGATGACTATATCGCACCTGACAACTGCGAGATTGTCTATGAAAAAGCAGAAAAGACGCAGCCGGATATCTTGTTCTGGGGAGCCACAAAGGTTTATGAGGGCACAGATAAGCAAGTGCCATATGTTTCTTTTCATGAAAATATTGAGGAATTTACGCCTGCATTAAAAGAGCTTTTGCAGATGAAGCTTTTAGTTGGAGATATGGGCTTTTATCCGGCAATCAGTGCGAAGGCAGCCACCGGAGTCATCTGGAACAAGCTCTATAACAGAGAATTTCTGCTGCGGGAAAAGCTGCGGCTGAATCCACAGGTTGACCGTGCCGAGGATGTCGTATTTAACATGAA
>JAUNSO010000035.1 GCA_030539165.1 bacterium | reverse complement strand
TAAATTGCTATATACTGCATTGACTGCCTTGCTGGTAGCCAGAATGGTTGATGAGTTTGTAGCCGGCAGGTCTGTCGTTGTTGTGGCTCCGTTTAATGCACTTTCTATTGCTTTCATTGTGTCTTCTAATCTATTTCCGTTTGGTCTCCATACGACCCTTGAATCAGTATGTGGATATACCACATCACCATTTGCATCCTGAAACTCTGTAATATAAACTGACATAACTATTTTCCTCCTTTAATCTGTTTCTGTTGGTGTCGGTCTGAGTTCTGCACTTGCCAGGTATAATACTCCTGCTGTACGTGTGATCTCTTCATCCGGCTGTAACATGTATGTGTTAAGTTCATAAGCTTTTCCTATAGTCTCGGCCATAACTTCCTGTGATGTTTTTGTGTTTCCAAGCCTTCCATAGATTGTTTTCGCCGCCCTATCCTCAATATCAACTGTGGAGCTTGCATTCAGATCCACATAGGAGCTGATATCAATATCTGCAAAGGAGCTCGTGTCCAAATCAATAAAAGAGCTTGTCTCAAACATTGGTATATAGAAGAAATTGAAATAGAATATCTTGCAGTTTCTGTCCATGGATACATACATGTAAATGCATCCATTCTCTCGATCAGATACCGGCAGATATCTTTGCATCAGCTGCAGGTTGTTATCATGACCTTTAAATGCCATGTCCTTGATATTTCTGATATACCGCATGATGATTGCCATGATCTCCTCTAATGAGGCTCCCGGCTCCGGCATCTCCGGTGGAATATCATCAATAGATATGTTATTGATTGTGATATACTTTGCAATTTCCTCCGGTGATATATTTTCTACATCACCTAGTCCAAGATCTTCTTTTGTGACTCCATGAGGATTTCTTTTTCCCTCATTTACGTGCTCATATACCAGTATCTCCTGCCCATTAACATGCAAATAGCCGTTATAATCCGACTTTTTGATGATGTTGTTAACATTATCAATCGTGATATATACGGCTGTTGATACAATGATATCCACATTATCTGTCTCTTCAAATGCGATAATGCTTCTAATCAGCTTTTCAATAAACTGACTTGACGGCGGCTCAATCCATTCTGCCAATGAGCCGTTGTTGGAATAGATCATCAACACCTCATTGCTTCCACCGTACTCTTTTGCAAAAATACCCTTCTCCCGGAAATAGAAGCCTTCTGTCATATCTTCATTACTGAAGGCTGAAGATACAGTTACTACATTATCTCCGCTCAGTTCGGTTCCGCTGACCTCTTTTGATATGACTGTATGCATCATGCTTGATACATTTTTAGCAGTTACCCCGGCAGGCAGGTATCCGTCACCACACTCCATCCGTGTAAATTGGATTCTCGCAGTGCCGGCTAACATCTTTCCTACCAGCCGCTCACCTTCCACGGTCAGTGTGTCATTAAATACTGCCATCCCTTTTCCTCCTTATTTTTATCGTATTACATGACAATTTGTAATCTCTACCTCGTGGCAGACAATACCAATATAAAGATCAAGAGATCCGTCCTCCAGCAGCTCAATTGTATCCATATGCGCTGATTTTCTCTTGAGTATCTCAAGCATACGAAGAAACTCCTCTGCTTTTTCATTCTTGATTCTTCTGTTGGTAGTCCTTACTTTAAAATGAAAAGGCTCTCCTGATCCATCTGCATAGTTGTACCAATCAATAATTTCTCCTGATCCGAAAAATGTTTTAATAACCTGTTCTGCTGCCCATGATGTTCCAAGCTTTGCATGTACCTGATCGGAATCTTTTACAATCTGTCTCTTTACATCAAGATTAGCCGTCTTGTCATACCATGATATATGTAACTCCCATGCGAGTTCATCCAGCTGCTCTGTGTTCATGGAATCAATCTGATTCCATACACTGAGTAACTTGATTTTATCAGCAATTTCGTCTGTGATAGAGTCCACTCCATTGGCTAATCCAATGGCGGCTTCATCTTCTTTCATAAATCCCGGAATGAGCTCTATGAAATTAGATTCGTTAATATCCATGATGTCACTCCTCCTCTACCACATGGCTGACAATGATCTCTTCTATGATGTGTTGCGTCATTACTCTTATGGTTGTAATTGTGCTGCTTATATCTACGATACTGCTTGTACTTATTATGCTGCTTGAATCAATCGCACTGCTAGGATCGATTATGCTACTTAAATCAATTGCGCTGCTCGGATCGATTGTTCCGCTAACATCTATTGTTCCACTTGTGTAATAAATCTCCGGAGATAGACATGCAATCTCATCATCATCCAACACCGTGAATTCCGGCTTAATGATATCCACCCTGGTAGCTCCCGTGAGACCGCTTTCCCAATTTGGTGCAAGCATGAATGATCTGAGTTTATCCGGATTGATATTCCTTCCAAGCGTTGATCTCTGCCATGCAATATAATGATCAATTGCTCCGCCATTTCCTTCAATCGTTTCTATACACTTCGATTCCTCATCTACAGTCGTATAGTATACAACCTCGATTCTGTATTTAATCTGCGTTGGAGCTGCTACTACGACCTGATCCGTCATTGGTCTTACATCTTTAGCATTGCACTCGTTATATACCTTTGTTAACATGTCCGCATCAGGAATAGCGCCGCCTGTACAGATAGGAACAATTTTAACTACTCCCGGAGTTGGAGATGTGATTGATACATCTACTACAGTAGAGTCTGCAGATAATGCATGATATCTATATGCATCTTCAGGCCCCGCCACGCTCAGCTTTGTAGGAGCCAGTCTAATTCTGTCTCTATATAGATTATCTCCCTCTGTTGTATAAGGCTCTCCGTCATCTCCTCCATGCGTCACATACAGATTTGTAATTGAATCAATATACGGAATCAAATCAACCAGCTGTAATATCATTCCGGCAGAATATCCGTTATATGCTGTCCCTGCCTCCGTCGCTTCAACATTCACATCTACGTACAGTGCTCCTGCCTGTAATGTCACTGTCTCTGTCGTTGCAAAATAGTGGGCATTGTCCGGGGTTACTCTGGTACCCTTTTCTATGATGATATTGCTTGCTATTGCAGATGATACAGCAAATCGCATAACAGTCACTGCTGGTTCCGGATCAATACGCTCGCAGGCATATCGCTCTCCTAAAGCATCAAGGATCTCACCTCTTGCATACTTTAACATCTTCTGTTTTGCCGTATCATTGACGATCGTATACAAGCTTACAAACAGTGCTACAAGAGCCTCTCCGAATATACGTCTTTCGTCTCCCGGATATAATGGCTCTCCTACGCTATTTTCAAGCGATGTGATAATTGTTTCATAAATATTTGATGAATTTACATCTATAAAATTAAAATCCGACACCCCTTACACCTCCATCTATTCTGTGATTTCTGCATTTGTAACCAACGCAAAATCTCCCTCATCTGCAAGCAGGGCCTCCATTTTTGCATCTGTCAGATTGGCTCTTGGCTCATAGGTATCAATCAGCCACTTTGCATCAGCAACTAACATAGGATTTGCGATTGCTGATGGTCTATCGATTAAAGTCGGATCTATTCCTTTCAGTCTGTCATATGGTATCTCTCCTCTGACTATTTTCAGAAGGTTGGATACACACTGCGGTACCGTTCCGTTTCCCTTAGATTTCATATCTTCTCCTTACTCTATTGTCAGAGTCTTTTTTGATGCTTTATCTGCTTTGGTAGCTGTTACATACACTGCACTATTTGCATCTCCTGAATAACTGATAGACTGTATTTCTTCCGCATATTCTTTAAAACTAAATGAAACATCTGCCCATCGCATCAATCCATTCTCATCAATATAGTTGTCTCCCAGATCTACTGATATGAGCTGCAGCTTATCCGGTCCGAATTTTGCACCGCCAATATAGAGAGGATTTGCTTTCCCAACTAATGACTTCCAGCTTTCAAACTCTCTTCTGACATCCTGTGTTCCGGTTGTCATGTTATAGCTTGTTGAAAAAGAAACTGATTGAAGTTCATAGCCCACTTCCTGTGTTGGCGATTCTCCGTCCTTATCTGCATTTGTTTCTGTCTGCATGGCATACCCTGTTTTTAATCCGTCTAATCTTCTGATACCGGATCTGCTGATCTGCCATACTTTACTGCCCCACTGCGCCTGTGCCATTTTCAGTCACCTCAATTTCTTTCAGGTTCGTCTGTCTCTTCATTTCCTCTGCCGACTCCTCCGTGAACATGATAATTATAGGATCTGACTTTTGTAGTCTTAATATCATCTTTGATCTCAGCACCCTTTCCTACTTTGAGACCTCCATCCTTAATCTCCACATCCCCAGGTACGATGCCTTTCCATTCTCCATCCATCCTTGACAGTACAATTCCGGAGCCATCCTCAAATAGCACAAATGCGACTTCAGTCTGCTTTTTGAGATCGCCCATCTTACCACGTAAGTACCATGGAATTGTAATGGACATTGATACTGCTCCGTCCTGCGTGTTTGCCTGCACTTTCGCTTTGTCCGGATCTTTATTTCTGTCGCTTCCTTCAAGTGTCAATATCTTTCCCTTATAGACTCCTGCCGCCATCTAATATCCTCCCAGCGTCCATCTTAAAAATAGCTTTGTTTTAGCAGTCACATAATCATGTCTTACATGATTTAGAAACATCGTACCATCCCACGTTCCTGCTGCCGGTGTAGATACCTTTACGACACTTCCGGCCGCAAGCTCTGGAAGGTATTTGTCCCAGTATATAGCCGCTTTTTTCATGTTTTTATTCTCATACCTTAACAGGTTCTTTGCGTATCTGTTTGCCTCTGCCTGACTCGTAATATTAATATCAACAACCTTTTCAAGTACCCTGCTTGATGCTTCTGCGCTATAGCTGCCTTCCAGATACGCGTTCTTGATAATACAGCTGCCATATGCTCTATTGCTTCTATCATCATATTCATACTTGATATCTGGTCGTACATTTATATTTGCACGTGTGGTTTCGCTTTCCAGTGCACTCTCTCCGTATAAAATCAGGTCATTATTATATACAAGAAAACCGCATCCCTCATATACGCATCTTTCTTCAAGAAATTTGAAGTCTTCCTTTGTCTGACATACATATTCATATGTTGGATTCTCTTCAACTCCAAATGTCCTAAATCCAAGCCCGTGCCTTCCTGCAATCTCCTCTGCTATCTGTAGAAAGTTGATTGCTTCCCATGATTTATTTGTCACATTATTGGCATGCAATGGCACCGACTGCGCGCGTAACTCATAGATGCCATTCCTCGGAAGCAGGCTCTCGATATACATATCCCCTGTCTTCCCGGCGCCAAGCTGTACGGATATTTTATTTTCTTTTTCTGATGCCCACCACTTATCTCCGCGCTTTCTGGTATCGTTAAACTGCATATAGAGAGTATCCGCTCTTTTTTCTGCATACATATCATGAATGCATGTATGCAGCGATATCTCAGGATATATATTTGTTCCCTTAAATAGAATCTCCATCCTACCGCCTCCATGGTGGTAATGTTTGCGGAACATCTACATCTTTTAATACAGGTATCTGCAATGTGACCCCCGCACCAAATATTAATGTTCCGGAATAATCAGGATTAGCGGCTATGATATAGGATGCAAGTTTCTCATCGTTATAGGCAGCAAGGGCGAGATAATCAAATGTGTCTCCCGCCCTTGTGGTAAATTGCTTATATCCATCAATACTCATAACTCTGTGCTTCCCTTCTCCTTAAAAAATCTTCAAGGAAATCTTCAAACTCACCCTGTGCCTCTCTGAGTGCTTCTATCACGTCCTCTTTTTTCGCATCTCCCATGATGTTGATGCTTGGAGAGTACTGTATACCACTCATGTCATATACGACACCTGATCCGGAGCCTGATGATGCTTTGCTAAACAGATTAAAGATATCATCTGCATCCACTCCCAGCATCTGGCCGGCTTTTGCCCACGTAGACAGGTTTTCATTCCTCTCAGATTCTTTGAATGATATAACCGCCTCTACACCAGCTTCACCTGCAATTGATGTTCCGTTTGTAAATCCACCATTCTCCAGCATAGGTATCTGCGGAATATTGAGATTAAATGCTTTTCCACCAATAACCGGTACCCAATCTGGAACTATGAAGCCCATTCCATTGATACCTGTAATGATTTTATTAATAGAACCGGCAACTGCATTGATTGCTGTTTTTCCGATTCCCACAATCGCATTAAAGCTGCTAGCGAAGATATCCTTGATATTGCCCCATGCTGCTTCCCAGTTTCCTGAAAATACATTCTGGACAAACTCTATCATCTTTCCCAGATTATCAATCATCAACTGGATTAAAGGTAATACAATTGCGAATGCATTTGATAATCCCTCGGAAATCAAAAACGCTAATCCTTGGATGACAGGCATCAGTGCCTGAATCAATGGCATAATCAGCGGTAGTAAAATAGATACCAGCTGAGCCACCATATCTATAATAGGACCTAATGCTGACATTAATGTCGTGATAATCGGCAATACCGCCTGAATCACTTGGCCGACAACCGGCATCAAATCGGCTATAAACTGAGCAATCAATGGTGCTAATGTCTGAAATGCGCCCGCCAAATGTGTGATTATATCTGATAATACGGGCATAATCTGCTCTACCACATTTTGAAATACTGGTTCTAATGATGATAAAGACTCAGATATTACCCCGAACGCTTCATTGAATACTGGACTCAGAGACTTTGCCGCATCAAATACAGTGCCCAGCATTTCACCAATCACAGGTAAAGCCTTTTCTGCAATGCGTTCTATTATTCTTCTTGACTTTGCAATAATTGCCGATATTTGCAGCAGTCTAGTCTTAAATCCTGGCAAAAGTCCCTCTGCTACTTTTCCTGCCATTTCAAATATAGGCTCTATTGCTTTTGAAAATACTCCAAAGTATGGTTTTAATGATTTCATTCCAGAAGATATAGCTGGTAACACTTTTTCTGCAATTTCTTTGACCATCGGTAGCATTTCCTGGCCAACATCTGTCATGAAATTCTTGCCCAAATTCTTAATGGAATTCAGTTGATATTCTAAAGTGTCTGTCTGTGTTTTAAATGCTTTTTCTGTCGCTCCGGATGCCTGGTACATAGCCTTTGTCTTTTTGGTTAATGCTCCCGATAGATCTCCAGTTAAACTTAATACCAGATTTAGACCTTCTACAGATGAAAACATATTTGCCAGTTCTTCTTGGTTTCCATTTGCAGTTCCTGATAAAGCATCCAATGTTCCCTGCAATCCCAGTGATTCTATTGCTGCATCAGCTGACGCAAATCCTATTTTCTTTAATCCCTTTGCCATTTGAGATGTTGGCTTCATCAGATTGCTGTATACAGCTTTTAACTGCGTAGCAACTCTCGATGCATCACCTGTAACACCTGTTGCCGTTGCCATAACGCCAAACAGATCTTCCTGTGATACCCCTAATGTATTAGATAATCCCGTTACCTGCTGCATACTATTTGCAAGATCCGGGAATGTTGTCTGTCCTAATTTGACTGTTTCAAAAGCAAGGTCAGATGCTTTTTGCATAGAGTCATAACTTGTGTCCCCATATGCTTTTGTAACTGCCGTCATCAGTGCAATGGAATCTGTTGTTTCCGCATTTCCTGCAAGTGCTGCCTTTGATGCCAGTTCCATTTGTTTTGTAGCATCTTCAGAATCTCCTACAGCTGATATGATATCGTATAATCCTGCAGATAACTCATCTGTTGCCACGCCTGTCTTATTAGATACCTCAAGCACCTGATCTCCAAGCTCTGCAACACGCTTATTAACCTGATCTGTCGAGCCATCTAACAATGTCCCTACATTTGCCATCTTGGATTCAAATGCAGCTGCACTTTTTACTGCCTCTGTACCAAACTTAACAGCAGCGGCTGTTGCGGCTACTGCTGCCGCTCCTGCCACTGCTATTCCTGTCTTTAGACCACCAAATTGTTTAGTTGCTCCGCTAATCGACTTTGCAAGTGAAGGATCTAATGATCCCGCAATGCTAACGACTGCTTCTAAGGTTTTGTTTCTTCCCATTACTACCGCCTCTTTGCACTCATTCGAGCCAGTTTGATGGCCCTCTCTCTTGCTTCATTTTCTTCTTTGATATCACCAACCGCCTCAGAAAACTCACTCAGGAAATCAATCAGCCTCATATTCTCTAATTCGCGGATACTGGTGTGGTAGATTTTTGCGTAGGTACGGATGGCTCTCCTGAGATGCTTTGCTCGGATTCCTCCTCTTCCTGGGGCTCCCCCGAGCCCGATGTAATAAAATTTCTTCCGATACCTGCTATCTTGATAACATCTACTCCTTTGATACGCTCGAGATCCATCCAATCAACATCCGGATTGACTGCAATAATAGCAGCCATTCCCAAATACTCATGTAGGATCTGATCCAGTTCCATGACAGCGGAGTTTGATGTTCTTAGTCCCATATTTACTTTGCCGGAACGTCCGGCAGCTTCATTAAACAGCGTTGCTGTGATTTCATTTTCGTCATAAGCAAATTTGTTTTTGCTGACTCCGTTGACCATAATCGCATTTTTTAATACGATTTCTTTCTTTTCTTCTTTTTTCATTTTCTTTTCCCTTTCTGCTTATGCGTGCACCGGTGCACACTCTCATTAAAAGAGGCTAAGCATTGCGCTTAGCCTCTCCATGTTTATAATACAGATGCAATTTCTGAGTAATAATCTTTTCCATTTATCCTGCAGATCTGTGAAAGTCTGTCGATGCAGCATACTTCCTGCCCACCGATATATAACTGATATCTTGTCACTGCAAGTGGAATTTCTGTTTCAACGGATCCTCCCGGCTCGATGTCCATTCCCGGCATTAAAACCTTTGGTACACATCTAAGAAATGCTTTGCATCCCTCAATATTGGTTGACCCATCTGCTTTTGTGACTTCCTGCGCCCATCTCACTTCGATTGTTTTGGAGTCCATGGTCATGAGTTTTGCAAGACCCATATCTACACCAATCCTTGTGATTGATGATTCCATGCTTTCAATCTGTCCCCTCATCGGCAATTCCATGGTTCCCATTGCTTTCGCCTCTGTCGTTGCCGGTGTAACCTCAGGAAGAGTGATCTTGACATCTTTGGCCACGAGTGTACCTTCGTTGTATACGGTATCTCCGTTAATAGCTCCTCTTATATCCATTTTTTACTCCTCCTATTCTGCGAAATAAGCGTTGAATCCAGCGCTTGTGTATGCTACATATACTGATGCACTCTTCAACGGCGGTGTCGGAGTTACTGGGATATCCCATCTAAAGTCACCATTCATCATGTCAGTCACATTGTTATTTGTCTCAATGAATTCGACTGTCGGTGTTCCGATCAGTGCTCCGACTGCTACATATCCGTCCAGCTTTTCCTGCTCGCGGTTGATGATTCTGTCCTTCATCTGTCTTGAGAATGGTGTATCAATGAGCTGTCCCCACTCTCTCTGAAAATCGTTTGTGATAAAGAACATCATACGCATTGACACATCAAAGATGGATCTCGGATCTGTATTGGCACCATATGCATATGCTGCCGTATGGTCTCCCCACAGTGCCCAGTTACCACCCCAGAAGATACATGTACTAATTCCTTCTTTGGTTAATTCCTTTGCAGTTAACTGGTCAAATCCCTGATTGCTGCTTGATGCACCGAAATACTGCTTTGTAATCGGAATCGTCTTATTTCCGCATGTCTCCATAGGTATGCCATCATGAGAGTTATCTGCACGCAGAAACTCAACTGCTGCCATAACTGATAAGTGAAAAATCTTGTTATCATTATTCTTTGCCTGCGGCCAGAACACCTTTGATCTCTCAGATGTATATCCGTTGGTTGTCTTCCATGTCTTTGCATTGGTAATGGTATCTACGACGGTTCCTGATAAATCTACAATCGGGATATCCGCAATCACAAATGCGTCCCAATGTCCATTAATCTGTGTTGCCGCTGCTACCATAGCATTGTATACTGCAGGTACTTCTGACCACTTAGGTGCCAGAATTAAATTTGAAACTGCATACTGCTCCTGATAAATCAGTGAAATGACACCAAGACCTGTATGTACTCCTGCTCCTGTCACTCCACCGATGATATCATCCTGATCAATGGAGCTCGGTGTAACCTCGTAATAGGTCGCTGATACGCTTCCTGTGATCTTGTTTGCAGGATTTTTTGACGAGATAACAACTAACTTCTTGGTAAAGTTATAATCTACCGTGTAGTCAGTTCCCTCTGTTTTATCCTCTAATGCAAGTGTATCAAGGATGATCGTATCACTTGAAATGGTGGCCTGACCATTTGAGAATACAAGATTTACAGGTGTTACTGCATTCTTTCTGTGTGTGGTAGGATCCAACACATTGACTACATAAATTGGACCGATATTTCCCTTTGCATTGTTAAAATGCGCTTCGATTGCTTCACACAATGTGAAGTTACTCCAATCTGGTGAGTAACCGACCTTTTTCTGTGCATCGATGTAATTTGACACTTTGACCGGTGCATTGATAATGCCTGCAGTTGCGTAGTTCCGGATCAGATTAACAGGTGCAAGTCCGATATATACCGGCACTGTTCCTGACTGAATCGCGCTCTGCGCTACTGTCTCACCCAGATGCCCGTAGGCGCCATATAAATATTCGTTCGACATTTCTTCTCCTCCTATAGGTATTCTTCATAATTTTTGCCAATCTTGATGAGTGGCTTTTCTACTGTCAGCTGTATGTAGGCAAGCCATAGCGGATAGTTATCTGCTACATCCTCTTTGATCTTGTATGGTCCAAATCGTATATTGTCTCTGTGCAGAATCTTGATTGCATTGATTGACTCAATGTTTCTCAGTTCTCTAAGAGCCACGTCAACGAAGTTCCATACATCCATCCAGCCATCAACACCTTTCCTAAAATCAGGTGTCTCTTCCGGACGTGTGCCTGTTGGATAATACACATCCTTTGAATGTATTCCCGGATTCCAAACCGAAAATCCAAGGTTGATTTTCATTTCCCTTGTGTTATCTGATAAGTCATCCTGTCCCTCCATGAGCTGTACACAGATAGAAGGCATATTACTGACTACATTCGGTGGCAATTTATCCATGGCTGGTACATACATTGGAAAAGCTACCGGGTGTATCAATTCATACTCATATTGACCACCCATCTCATCATTATCCGGCTTTTTAAACTTGATCTTGCTGCATATGGACTGTTGGCACCAGCTGCTGATCTGATCAATTGTATCTACTACTGACATTCCGGCACCTCCTACACATTAATGGCAACAAATAAGGATATGGTCGCCATACCCATATCCTCATCCCATGTATTCACACTATATTCTCTTCCGTCTACTGTAAGCCCGGCGCCATATCCTTTTCGCTTTGGAAGGTCAGCTACTTTACCATAAATCATTGTGCTGACTTCTCCCACGGCCATTTCTATTCCGCTGTTTGCCTTGCGATATGCGTCTTCATCCAGAATAATTGTGATTTCATTTCCATCAACGATATGCTTCTCACCAAACTCATCGAGATTCATAAATACATTGTTGATATCATTTGCCACCATGTTGCTGAACGCGCTCAATTATTCCTCCGGATCTGCTGCTTCAAGAATAGGTGGTTCCTCTCCTTCATCCTGATCAGCCTCTTTGATCAGATTGATCAGATCTGACTTCTTGACGTTTCTCGGAATCTGAACACCAATATCCTTTGCAATTGTCTTCAATTCATCCATCGTATATGATGACAGTTCCTCTGTGCCAGATTCAACTTCCGCGGTATCACTACTGTCCTGCTCTTCCACTTCGATATCCTCTGTGTCAGATTCAGCTTTCGCGATATCATTTTCATGAGATATCACTTCTATTGCATTCTTTGTTGCAATCAGCTGTCTTGCACGATTGTCCTCCAGTTCAAACGGATCATCGTCAGGGGTCATTCCCTTGACGATGCCGTTGATACGGAGTCCATATGTTCCACTAACCATTTTAATTAACATAGTGCTCCTTCCTTTCTACCTGTCCCTAAGACAATACAGTTGCCGAGATAGCGCAGTTCTTAAAATTCGGAACTGTCAGAGGCTTTGCATTCTGTGTCAGGGTCTTAATGCTGTTCTTTGCATCTGTAATTACATGCGGTACTCTGTTACTTGCATAGGTGTGGAACTCTCCATCTGACTGCTCAATCTGTGTAACCGCACCATACAATGTACGTCCGCATCCCGGAGCTGTTAATACAATCTTACCGCTCGGAATCATGTCTCTCGTTACCTTGCTCTCATCCTGATACTGTGCATCATAGCTAATCAGCTCGATCATAGTTCCGTTTACATTGATCACACCAATTGATGTTGCTCCGTTCGGAAGCTGTGTCGGGTTGATGTTAACTATGTTTAGACGTCTGTTGTCTAACAGTTTCTGTATGTACACATTATTGATCATCACATCTGCAACGTCTGATGCAACGACCAAGTCACTTGCTGCAAGACCGCGTCTCTTGAGCTGACGTGCCATTGCTGCCATGTCCTGAATCATGGATGTACTTGATATACTCCAATTCTTACTCGGAACATATACCGCCGGATTTGTCTGTTCATCATAGAACTGCATTTTGAATTCTTCGTAGCTGTCTCCGCCATATTTGTCAGCGTAGTGTTTCATGGTATAGCCGTTATTTAATAACGTCTGGGCTGCCATGTACTCCTCACGTGCATCGATCATATCATTCAGATCAATCATGTCCTGTGCAAGCAACGCTGCTTCTCTCATCGCCGGAGTTTTCTGTGAGAATAATGTCTCACCAAACTGCTTTTTCTGCAGATTAACGATTGTCAGAACTCTTTCCGGTGCAACATTCGCCGGAGTATAACGCTCTGTTTTGTATCCATCTCTTGCAACTGCAATACCGCCTTTATACGGTACCACGCAAGGAGCCAGAATACGCTGCGCCTCATCCTTGTATTCTACAAGCACATCTTCTGTCACGAAGATATCATTCGGTGTTGTAGGAAAATATCTGTCTCTTAAAAATGTCGGTTTTGGCGGTAATAACTGCAGTGCAGCCATCATTGTTTGTGTCTGATAAATATTAATTGCCATCTTCTTTATCCTCCCCTATTTCATCACGCTGTCAAGGTATATGCCCTTTGAGCGCAGATTCTCTTCATCTGTCATTGATAGTGTCGTGCTCACCTTTACGGTCAGCGCATTTCTTGCAAAGTCTCCACTTCTGTATGCCTCTGCAATCTGATCTGCAGATGTTGCATCTACATCCTCTGCTAAAATATAAGCAGCTGTGCCCACTGCTGAGCCACCGATAACGCACTTGTTATTTGTAAGATTCAGATTCAAGATTGTTCCTCTTGTAAGCTTTCCCTGCCCGCTTGCAATCGTCACATGACAGATGTCTGTTGCATGTCCGTTGTTAAGCACCAGCAGCTCCTGTGTGCAGCTACCTTCTGATGTGCGACCCGTTGTATTCATTACTGTGTACCTCCTTTTCCACTCTGTGCTTTAATAGCACTCGCAATCAAACTTGCGCCGTCTGTGATATCCTTTGTTGCCTGCTCCTCCGGAGATAATGTGCCGGCATTTGGTACTGCTGCTACATCTTCGGCTCCAGATGTCTTTGCATCCTCTGCTTTTTCATCGAGAAACTTTGCTCCTACCTTTGCCTGCTCCTGCATAGCTGCAAGTGCCAGCTGCTCTGCTGTCTGCGGATTATCACCATACTTTGCTTTTGCAATCAGATCTTTATTTCCGATTGCAGGTTCGATTGCTTCGATTGCCTGAATTCTTGCACGCTCTGCTGCAATAGCCGCATCTTTGATAGCATTTGCATCCGCTCCCGTCTGTGTGCTGTCCTGAACCGATTTTGTAGCCTCTTCCTGGATCTGCTTTACGAGTTCAGGATACTTTTCTGATAATTCTTTCATATCCATTTCTTCTTTTCCTCCTGTTTGATTTTTAGGTTGCTCTATAACTGCCGGTTCAGAACCGGGTGTTATCATTTTTGCTACTGGAATGCCAACCGGTATATTGGCAAATCCCCTCGCTGACATTGGAATACCATTGGATATGATCATGTTCTTATCTGCCGACATCTCTAATGTCACTTGTTTATCAGTTTCTGCAAGCTCATCTGCATACCCGTTGTCGATGGCTTCCTGTCCTGTAAACCATGATTCTCTATCCATATCCGATTTGATTGATTCCTTTGACTTGCTGCTTCTCTGTACATATGTCTCAAGTGCTGCTTTGTTAGCTCCTGTAATGGTATTGGTTACTCTCTTCATATCCTGCAGATTATAGCTCCCACAAAGAAAACATGACGCTCCATGTAGCATTACCTGACTTCCTGCAAATACCCTTCTTGTATCTCCGCCCTGTAATATGACAGATGCCGCAGATGCTGCTAATCCATCTACAATCGTAACTACATTCCCTGACAGTTCTTTTAACCGGTTACAAATTGCAATACCTGCATACAGATCACCACCCACGGAATTAATCCGCACCGTGATATTTTTCTTTTGCTTGTATGTGTCTAAGTCCTTTAAAAACGTATCCAGTGCAATATACAATCCCGGAATAGGAACTCCCCAAAAATCTTTTGGTTGAGAATTAACGACTTCTCCATACATTTCTACTTCTACGCTGTCCTCATCCGGCTCTTTGAAGCAATACGCTTTTAAGTCAGTCGGCAACGTACTGATTGCAGTCTGCTCTTTACCCGGTACCATCATCGGCGCCGGTCCGTTTATAATCTTCATTATCTGTCTTCTCTTCATCCTTATCCTCCTTTATGATTACTTTTGGAATTGCACCGGTGCAATTCTTCAATTTTTCATTTTCACGTGCCAGCTTTTCCACATTGCTGTTATAGTCTGACCCGTTGATCTTAATGGCACTATCTTCTCTCGTGGAGAATCCTGCCTCTACTGCAAGCGTCTCTGCCTGTATCTCCTTGACCGGATCCAGCTGTCCCTGTGATGGTCCTATCCATTTAGCGCCAAGCCATGCTTCTCTTGTGAGTGGATCATCAAAAAAGCCAGGTGCAGTCACTCTGCCTCTGGCAATTGCTTCAGATAACCATATTTCATATACCGGCATACAGAAATCTTTCGTAAACCATTCTCTGTACATTCGGAACATCTTCCATGCTTCCAACAATGCCGCCCTGGAAGCTGAATAGCTTGAATTAAACTCTTTCATTAACAAATCACGAGGTATTTCAAGAGCTGCTCCCATCTGTGTACATAATGCTTTAACAAATCCATCAAAGCCTGATGCTGGTCTTTTTGGATCTGCTAATATTACATCCTCTCCCGGATTCATAATATTGATTTGTCCAGGTCCCATCGAGTACTCATTAGGATCATATTTTTCCTGTGATTCATCTTCATCCTCTGCAGTAGAGTTAAATGGCATTTCTGCAGGATCCGTATTTGTTTTAATGAAAGCTGTGAAAAAGCTTGTAACAAGTGCCGCTGTCAGTTCACTTTCTGTGTATCTTCTGATCTGCAGCATTGGCTCTATGATTTGAGCCAGATATGTGACTCCTCTGTACTGCTCAGGCCTTTCTGAGCTCATGACATGCAGCACATTGGGGAGCTCTGTCAGATCACCGTATGCTTTCACTCTCACCCACTCTGTTTTATCTGCAGTCATTTGGAATGGATAAGTGTTTCTAAAATGATATGCCGCTACACTTCCATCCGAATTGACCTCTACTCCATCATAGATTTTGTTTCCGTTCTCTGCTATTCCCTCCGTCAGATTCAGATTGTAAAAGGATTGTTTCATTGGTGTAGCACACCTGTCTGCCTCTATCACCTGCAGTCTTAGTGAGTACGGATGCATTTTGGTTGGGTCTTTTTCCTTCCTGATAGCAAATACATCACCGCTCATCAGCCAAGATGTAAACATCAGCTGCTGCATCTCATAGAAATCATTCATACCGGTACTATCGCATGCTTGCTTTCTATTCGCCCATAGGGCAAATTCCATCTTCACATGTCGTTCCCATTGGTCTGCCTGCTGCGCTGTCATTCCCAAATACTCTCTGTCTACCATGGGATTCAATCTCAATCCAAGTCCGACCGTATTCGTTCTGTTGGTCTTGATCGCTGATGTTGCTATAGGCGCTGCCATATACAGCATCCTTGCTCTCTGCCGCAAGGTATAGTTGTTCATGTCTATGTCTTCATGAGGACTTCCGGATTGTGCAACAAATCCTTTTAAAGCTCTCTTTCTGACGCTTGCTCCGGCTTCTCCGTATCCTTTATTGTTTCCAACAATTGATATATCCAAAATTACACCTCTTTTCTTGAAAGACGCGAGGTAGAAAGGTAGACCCCGCGTCCCTATGTCAACGCATATGCGCTAGACATCCCTTGGTACTACTGCAACTGCTTTTCTTCGCTTTGATCCTGTTGCAGCTCCACTGATTTCTTTGATATCATCCTCCAGCTCTTTGATCTGCTGTCTGATATCCGATAGCGCCAGCTGGTATCTGGATATGTTTCTGCTGCCGATACCATAACTTGCTATTCCATCCTTGGAAAGCATCTGTTCTTCTTTCTCGTAATATAAAGCAAGTCGGCGCTTTTTTTGCTCCAGCTCTGTTAACTCACCCGCCATATGATTTACCACCCTTCATCTGTGTAGGTCTTTTTACTTTGTTTCTTCAGCTTTGGTTTCTCCTCTGCCTTTTTTCTGATTTCCTTTAATCTCGCATAGATCGCATCAAGGTTAGGCTTCAACGTTTTAAACGCTGCATTTGCGTAGTCTCTGCAGTCTAACGCTTCATTTCTTTCGTGCCCCGGCAGCTTCTCCCATGTCCATTTTCCATTTTTATATACCATTTTCTCTGATAGCAATCCGGCAAAGTAGACCGCATCATATCCTTTATCCTCGTTACTCGGAAAATGTGATTTTCTTGCACCGTCCTGCTGTACCTTTAGGCCTGACATGATTCTCTCTTTTCCGGCATCAACTCCTATGATATAGAGCCATGTCTTACCGATTACAATATTATCTTTAACGATATTGGCTTTGCTTGGTACCGTTGTATATGGGATGCCCTCTCCGCCTTTTCCTTTCACCGCAAAAACTCTTTTATTGATTCTCTTACTGCATTCCTCATATACCTCCTGCGTATAATGCCCTCCGGAGTCTACAAATGTCAGTGATATCTTTAATGATTTTCCATTTTCGAAGTGCCATGAGCGATCTATGATACCATCCAGCCGCTCCCATACATCTGCCTCAGATGGCTTACCCATGATAATGCCTTTTTCTATTCCCCAGTTTTCCTCATGGAATCCATATCCTACTACCTCATACTCTAGTCGGTTATCCTGCGTATCTACTCCACATGTGAGACATAGCACGCCATCTGGAAGTTCTGCTTTGTACTCCTCCCGGCGGCCGAGCATCCCCTCTTCATCCTCAAGATCTCCACGGTCTTCCCATAGTTCTCCGAATAATGTATTAAATACAGTCTTCAGCTTCTCCGGCTCATTCTTTGCCTGTAGAAATTTCAACACCAGCTTGCTCCACGACATCCACGGTGAGCTAAATGCATTGATCCAGAATGATCTGGTACCGTTTTTGTAAGCATCCGGATTTTGAGCAATCCACTTCTTTGGCTGCTTCCTGATTTCATTTTCAGATGATGCACATCCGCAGGATGGACACGCATATTCTACGCTGTCAACGATGTATTGTCTCTTTCCGTTTATGACGGTCGAATGATTCTTAAATCTGATATGGTCAAATTTTATGAAATTATATTCATGGCAGTGTGGACATTCCACACACCAATATTCCTGCGTTCCAAGATTAAAGGATGCCTCGATAGCGCTGCATCCCTTAATAGTTGGTGTTGATACTTCCACCATTTTATAGTTGTAAAATGTAATTGTACGGGCTTCTACCAGTCCCCACGGATCACCTTCGCCGTTGGCATCCTTTGCCCATCTGTCTCGCTCATCGCCAAATACATATCTGGCCGGAACAGATGCCAAGGAAGCGGATGAATTTGAACCGGTCAATGTCAGCATGCCTCCCGGATATGACTTTTTGAGTACTGTGTTCTCTCCGTCTCTGCTTTTGGCAGCTGCTACCTTAGACCTCAATCTTCCTGTGTCTCTTATCATTGGAGCGAGTCGTCTCTTAGAAAAATCCTTCGCCACATCCACAGTCGGCATGACAAACATGATCGGTCCCGGATCTATGTCAATTGCATATCCGAGCATATTTAATTCTACTTCTGTTTTTCCTACCTGTGATGATGCTGCTACTGCTATCCTGTGCACTTTTGGATCTGTAAATGCATTCATGATCTCTTCAAGATATGGTGTTCTGCTGGTCTTCCATCTTCCAGGCTCCGCGCTATTCTCCGGTGATAGCTTTCTATACTTGTTTGACCACTCTGCAACTGTCAGTGATTCCGGCGGTGTGAAATTCGCAATTGCTTTTTTCACTGTCCGATTCATGTTGTTAATGGTCTCTTGGACGTCAGTCGTCGTCATCGTCTTGCTCATGAGCAAGCCATCCTTGTCTTTCTCTCACACGTTTTTTATATTCCGCCGGATTATATTCATAGCGCGATAGTTCTTCCAGCACATCACACACAGCCTTTTTGATTATCTCTGATGCCTCAGCTGCTGAATCTACCTCTGCGACTTCTACCGATAACTGGCCCGGCATTGACATCAAAGCAGAGCGCACACATAATACCAGATCAGTAGTCATTGCCTCCACATCCTCAGCCGCATGCATATTGCCTCTTAGCTCATCCAGTTCCAACTGAGCCATCTCTGCTTTTGCATTTTTTAGCCGTATCTCTTCATATAATTTTTGCTCTTCATTTGACGAAAAATTTTTGTTAATTGATTTCTTTGAATATTCGATATACTCTTGGACAACTGTATACAAATTATATAGATTTTTTGTCCCTCTTTTTTCAACTGTTATTACTCCGTCTTTTGCTAATAATTGTATGTGTCTATCAGTCTTCCCAATGATCTTGGAAAGCTCTGTTGATGATATCATTTTCTTGTCTTCTGACTTAGCTGCCATATGAGCTCTCCCTTTCCAAACGAACGAAATCGTCCGAAAAAATTTTCAGTAACTAGATGGTTTCTGGGCTCGCCAGCACCGCAAGGCTGTTTTTAGGCTTCACAGTACCTTTTCGAGACGTGACATAACGAGTGATATTTATCTCTTTTTCATGATAGTATTCATGTTATGTTTTAGTCTCTTTCCCAGTTCTGTATTGATTCTCTCTTGTATTTCCTTACTTACTTTTTCATTGGTTATCATCTGTGGTACAGATACTGTTTTGATTGGCTCAATAGGATATCTTGCATCTCCTGACCTTTGAAACGGAATCTGTATTGTTCCTTCACTTCCTGACTCAGCAAGAAAAGCCTTATGACTTAATGCCTTTCTGCCTTCCTTTTTCTTTACAAAGTGTGTCACCGTGTATGGCTGGCTCCCACTTGGTCTCGATGCAGGTTTCATCTGGAAGTGTGTGGGTGTCAACATCCTGCCCTGATATATTAATTGTATATTGTCCAGCTTTGTCCCATGTACTTTGATTGTCCCTGCACTCTTCTTTCCTGCAAGCGTACTATTGATTTCTTTTTTCTTGATCGTGTATTCTTCCATGACTTCCTGACTGACCCATCCCGGTCCTCTTGTCTTGAAGTCTCCTATTGTCCTATTGACAACCTTCTCAGCTTTCTTCTCTAATCCCTTTAATTCCTTTTGTACATCCTCATACCCCTTAATAACGATTTGAGTGCTTCCATATGGCATTCTCTCACCTCATATCTGTACATCAAAAAGGAGCAACACCTTTTCATGATGATGCTCCTTTCGGAAATACGGATTCTATGAAGATATTTCCTTTTTGCCTCTTCGGCTAGTATAACTATATCACACTTAGTTACTCCCTTTCACTCCCCTTTACTCCCCTTTACTCCCCCATTTTAGTTAAAACTAACTTTTTAAATCTGCCACCAGTCTAGCCTAGCGCGATTTATGTAAATAAATGTCTACAACACAATTTTGTGAAACAGAACAATTTTGTAAATATGTAATAAAATAACAGACGTGTCAACCGCGCGGTTTATAGGCATTTTTGTGCATTATTTCCAGTATAAAAAAATGTGTTTTTTGAGCCCTGTTTCTAAACTACATATAAACAGATTCTAAAACTTTTATAAACTGCTTGACCAATTTTATAAATGACCGTCCTGCTGCCCCCTCGCTTGATCATCTTGTTGCCTTTCAGAAATAAAAAATGCTTGATTTCATTTTCGACGACTTGTTAAGATATATTTATCATATTTTTTAAGTTCAATACCTAATGCGGCTGATCAGCACGACAATAGCTGTCGTCATGTCATTCGTGGGAGGTGAACAATATGGATCCATCTGTATTACTGGTCCTGATAGTACTGTATCTGATTCTATATGACAATCGGGATTAAATTCAAAAGGAGCGTTGGCTTTATGCCTTCGCTCCCTTTTCCTGTGCACCGGTGCAATTTTTCTAATTTGCCAACTTATATAATGCTAATTGGTTTAAGCTTACTCCTTCATTTTGTGCCTCTATAGCAAGTCTTTTATGCAGGGACTTGGGTAATCTCACTACAAATTTCCCGCTATAGTTATCAGCTGCTTCTGGTATTGCAATTGGTAAATTGTTCTCCAATTTAACCTCTAGGTATCCTTCCATTGCTTCTGACAGACTCTCATACAGTTCTTCTATGGTATCTCCGGTACTCTGACATCCATCCAGTTCGAGCACTTTACCATAAAAATAGTGTCCGCTTTCGTCATTCATCTCTTGTACCAGCCTCGTATAAGGCAGCTTCATATAATCTTCTACTCTCATTCTTTATACATCTCCTTCTTTGCAAAAATATATTTATATGCATCCTTTTGTATGTGGTAACCGAAAGGGGATTTACTCCCCTATTCGGTTTAAAATATCTACTACATAAGCTTTCTTTAATGGATTCTCTTGCTTTATTGTTACCACATCGCCGGTCTTTTTATTTAAGTATTGTTTGTGGCTTCCTTTCTGCCTTACCGGTTCATATCCGTAATGCTGTAGGACTTTGTCTGCTTCTTCTGGTCTGATTCCATTTGGCTGTCTCTTCATTTTGTCGATTATCTTGTCTACTGATGCCAACTCATTACCTCCTTTCTGATATTATAGTATCATATATAGTATCATTTGTCAATACTTTTTACAAAGGTTTTTCAATTATTTTCGGTACTGTCTCATTCAGTAAAAATGCGGCATGTGCGATTTCGTAGCCCATACATTGAACCACATACGTAATGTGTTTATACTCCTCGGCTGTAATATATCTGTCCAATGTGTCAAGTGTGGCATCTATTCCGGTTGTATACTTACGTAGTTCTCTGATCTGGCTTTGTATTTTTGCATTGTCAGGAACGTCTGCAACCTCTTCTCGCTTCTTTGTTGGTACAGGAACAACTGCTGCCGTCTCCTGCGATACAACTGCTGCCGTCCGGAAGTAATAGTCTACCAAGTAATCATATACTTCCCATGCCTTATCTGTATTGATACTCTTTGCATGGAGCAATGCTCCCTTCTCTGTCCAAAGATATAGATGTCTTGCATGTTTAAAGTCAGTGTGAAATTCACATGTCCTTTTTAGCTCCGCCAGATCTTCTCCTGTAACCTCAATATAATGCTTGCCTATAATGTATCTTTTTTTGTTATACCTATAATTCAATTTGATTCTTTCGGTAGTCGTTTCATATGCTTCCGCAATTTGTCTTGTTGTTAATACTGGTTGTCCTTTAATTTTAATAATATTTATTTTTTTCACGTTTTTCCTCCTTTAAGTAGGTGTCTAAATTGATACCTACTTTTTTATTTACGACATGATGTGTCGTTTTTTATATTTGTATATTACGATACAATATGTCGTAAGTCAAGTATTATTTGGAGGTTATATGTTTAATGACAGGTTGCGTTCCACAAGAATGTTTCGTAAATTTACACAACAAGATGTTGCTGATTCTATCGGAGTGGCTTTACGCTCATATCAAAGATATGAAAGTGGCTCTATTGAACCACCTTATCTAACATTGATTTTACTTTCTGATTTTTTGGACGTCCCCGTTGATTTTCTTCTGGAACGAGATGATTATTTGAAATCTCTCGGAGTTTCCGTTGATGTACCTTTAACATGTCCTCCAAGACGTCCCAGTTCTCAAAGGAGCCATTAGAACATCCTGCTTCCATTCTCTGATACTGCCGTATACCTATCTCTAATTTATCCGCTACCTGCTGCTGTGTCAGCCCTGCTGCCCTTCTTGCCTCTTTTAGGTTTTTTCTACTCATACTCCGCTCCTTTCTGCCAATAGGCTATGTAATCTAAATTTCAGTTTAGATTCTTTGTACATATAATAGCTGTTTCATAAAAGTTGGCATATATGGCGGTGGATAATCTTCTGTTTCATCAACAGTTTTTAGATTTTTCCCGCAACAAGGACAATGCTTAAATTTTGTTTTGTCGAAAGATATAACAGATGCATTGATTACATGGCAACACGTTGTTATCCATGTATTATTTCTGCCGTCATAAGTCCATGTACATGGACTATTTTCTTTTGCCATACATTAACCTCACTTTCAGTTTAGTTTGTTACTGAAACGAGATAATATTTAATAAAATCCATAAATGTACACTTTTCATTAAATACGCCTTCTTCATCTTTCAGTATTTTAAAAGCCTTATATTTAGCCTTTTCTTTATTTTCAGCCCACACAATTTTTTCCCATTGTGAGCCTTCTATATCTTCCCATGTTACAATATGTTTTGTTTTTTCAAACATTTATTTACCTCTCTTAAGGTCAGTTTAGCTTACCTTTTTAACTATCCATTCAATCAGATATTTTACTGTTTCTGCTTGTGTATGAGATTCTTTCGAATAGTCCATGATATCTTGTGTTATTATAAATGCTGGATTAACACTGTTCATGTATGTATTAATCATTAACAGTTCTTCTTCTACATCATAACGCTTAAATTCTGATTTTCTTTGAAATCTTCTCAGCAAAGCCTTGTCAAGTCTATCTTCCCGATTGGTAGCTGCAATTATTATCTGACCATCTACAAGCCCATCAAGTGCTTGCATAAGAGCTATTGTCGTTCTTCCTAATTCTCCATCTGCTCCTGTATCGTGTCCTCGTTCCAATCCGATACAGTCTATTTCATCAAGCATCAATACACATTTTTGTCCTTTACAGTAATCAAATATTCTTTGGAGGTTCTGTGCTGTTTTTCCCAGATATGATTCAATCAGATATGAAAAATTAACATACGCATACGGAACGCCGAGTTTAAACGCAGTGTATTTTGCAAACTCTGTTTTACCAGTTCCGGGCTCTCCGTGAATTAAGGTACTATTCATGTAAGGTATTCCGTATTCTAACATCTTTGTTGTAGTTCTGACTCCTGTTTCTATTTGCTCAAACAGTTCCTTTTGCTGATTTCCAAGAAAATATCTTTTCTCATTAAAGTCTGATACATCTTGCATATTGATTAATCCTTTAAGATTTGCAGGAAGTTCAAAAAGATTCGTAGAACCATTCTCTAACAGTTTTTTATAATATTTTGTTAATGATTCATTTTTCTTTGTATTATCATTTAAACAACAACGTATTGCTTCATTTTTTGCATCCTGTATTCTGTTTTCAGCTAATGCTTTGATACATGCTAACATTCCATCATCAAGTCCCATTTATATAACCTCTTTTCTACTCTAAAGTATAATTTAGATTAGTAAGTATTTTGCCATTCCAATTCTTCTTCATCTAAATATTTGTGCCTTACTCTATATCTTTCAATTTCACTTTCTTTAAATTCTTTTATTCTGTTATACATTCTTACGTATACTTCATATGTAAAATTTTCTCCTATTGAATGTTCCCATGTCTTTACAACAACACCTATATTTTTTTCGTCTATAACAACAATGTCTCCAAATAAATATTTTGCTTTCATATTTGTCCTTTCTTGGTAAGTATCCGTTCATTAGTTGGGCGAACATTTAACCCCGCACCCTTGTCTGCATTTAAAGACTCCACCAGTATTATAGGCACTACTCACTTATGTTTAATTTACAGTTACAAGATTTCAGTTTAATCAACTACTTAATATTTCTCAGTAGTTCATTTTTCAGACTTTTTCATCAAAAACATAGTTGGTTCTATTATTGAATAACCATTCTTCTCATATGTATGGATTGCTCTTTTATTATCTGCATTAACCCACAATACTTCACAACCATATTTCTCTGACAATTGCTTAACTATTTCTGTCCCGTATCCCTTGTTCTGATATGGTGGAAAAATACTAAGTCTTGATAACATTTTGCCTTTTATTTCAACCTCTGCTTCACCTATCTTTTCTTCTCCAATGAAAAGTTCTATCTCTTGATATAGTTCGTTTTCTTTAATAGTTATCATATTTTTCTACCTCACTAAAAATCTAATTTAGATAACCTGTCCATCCAGAAGGAACTGCTGCTCTGATAGCTTCTGATAGAGTGTCTGTCCCTTGATCTCAATGTATGGAAGGAATATCTCCTGCATGGATACCATTTCGATATCCAGTAATGCCATCTGTGCCTCTATCCAGTCCTTCAGGATCCTCCACGCTACTCTCTCCGCCTGCTCCCTTGTTGCTTTGATATTGCTTCTGGAAGAGTTCTTCTTTTCCCGCTGCAGCACCTTCAGGCATTCATCAATCTTTACCGGGAGCTGAATTGGAAGTTGCTGTGTGCCGGTATCTATCAAAAATGATAGTCCTGTGATAGACTCATTCTCATAATTCTTCATTATACTTTTTGCCTTGTGCTTCATCAGAATATACTCGATCTCCGATACGGTCTTAAAGGCATCGACCGTCGTTGTGTAGTTTAATATTGCCACTCTTTGTTCCTCCTTACATCGGGTTCAGCCAGCCGAATATCAGTCCTGCGATAATAACCACAGCTATGATGATTGGCATAGGGTCAATTTCTTTCAGATTCATGTTTCACCGCCTTTGAATTGTTCTGGAAGTGGTCGCCACGCTTCAACAATTTTTCCGTTATACATAAAATTAATCGCATTGTAATCGTACCACTGCTTGCGGCTTAAATAGCCAATACTAACATATCCATTATTTAATGATATAACTACGAAGTCTCCATCTTCCGGCAACCTCTCTGATACTTGGATCCACCTATTCCGTTCCTGTTCTTCAAGTGCGGAGATTGCCATATCTAATGCGACAGTCAATCTACTGTTGTCTGAATTAAATGCACTTGCATACTTTATAACCTCAATTGCTTCTCTAATCTCCATCTTATACGCTCCAATCTAATTTTTGACCACATTGACAAGGATAATTTTTGTGCAAACATATACTATTACATATAGGACAATGCCAATTTCCAATTTTAGGATTCACATCATACTGAACATAATATGGCTTCTTCGGAATCTGCTTTTCAAGTGCACCAATTGCCATAGCTTTTGCTTGCTGATATTCTTCTATACTGTAGCAATCGTCTGGAATAATCGGAATATTTCCAACAATAATACTTGCTTCTTCATTCGTCATTCTTCCACGCTCCAATCTATAAGCTGACCACAGTTTTCACAATAAATAATATGCTCTTTTGCACTCCAAATCTCATCATCCGCCAATACTGTTTTACATATAGGGCACGCAGCATCATTACCCAATTTGTCCATATGGACTTTATTCGGAATCTGCTTTTCCAGAGCATAGATTGCCACGTTAATAGCATCTGATATGCTATCTGTATGTATCTCACATCCGAGATCGCGGCAGCCATCGTTCCAGTCTCGTAATACTTTAATTGCCCGCTCCTGATCTGTCATTATTGCTTCTTGTATCACGCTTTCGACCGTTTCTTCCTTAATTCCTTGACACTCATTACAGATCCATCTCCTACCCGGTGTTCCTGCCGCATCGACAGGTCTAAAAGACAAACCACTTTCTATACTTCTATTGCATTTATAACATTTCATTCCGCTTCTCCCTCACTTTGAATTCCCTACATAAAAAACCGCTGGAAATGCAAAAGCCCATAAACATCCTGCTGACTTTGTAACATATATTCCTACGGATACTGCTATTGCAACACTAATCCACATCACTGCAAATGCTAAATGCACATTATTTTTCATTATTATTCACTCTCCTTTTTTCTTGTTACTTTATTTGTAATTTGCTATAATAATTTCATGAACGAACGACTTAAATCATTGAGAAAACTTCATCGTCTGTCACAGAATGACGTTGCTTACCGGTTAGGTATCAGCCAGCAGAGTTACTCCCGATTTGAGACTGGCACCTCTGATATTCCGGCCAGCTTCATTGTGATTCTTTGCGATCTGTATCAAGTCTCTGCAGACTATATTCTTTGTATTGGTTCACTACGTCCAAAAGCATTCGTGACACCTGATTGACGTTTACTGCCACTTCTTGTAAATAACACTCATATCTTTGCACTGCTACGCTGTCATCCATTTCATCCTGCAATCCCTTCAGATACTGCTCCATACTCTTCTTTGATATTTCCAACGGCAGATACATTACTGTATCCTCTGCGATTGTCACAAACAGACGCTCATATGCTTCTCTTTTTAGCTTTGCTGATGCTACTTTGATCAGCTGATTTATGATGTTATTTTTCCAGACGTTCAACTTCTTGATATCCGCTTTCAGCTTTTTAATGATTGCTCCTTGTCTCTCTAATGGAATTAATGGAAGCTCCTCATTTTTCTTTCTACGTTTTTCTGTCTTAATTAGTTCATATGCCTCTTGCAGGTTCATTAATTTACACTTTTTGATTTTCAGCCCATTTGATGCATTGATTGTCTCGATAGATGAATCTATATTTCTTTCAAACCAGTCTCGATAAAATAGAAATTCCTTTGTTGTCTGCATTCCCTCAGCTTCCACGATTTTATTATCCTGATTTGCTCTATTACCTGTGTACATCTTTCCATCTGTCAATGCCAGATCCTGACCCACAAGAATGATTCTTTTAAATCCCATCTGTCTTGCAATATCATATGCAACCGTCGATACGGATCCGCCGCTCTTTACATCCGGAGCTTTCACTCCTGCTGCCCCCAGCAGTTCTTCTATGTACCTGCAGCTGTGATTAAAGAAATATCCCTTTTGTGATACATAGATACTTTCTGGCGTGAATGCACATGGAATCTTGCTTGCTATCACAAAATGCTTTAAGGACTTCTTTGCGTCTATAGTGACAAACATGTCCGGGATAATATCGTGCATCATGAGAGGATTGACTGCTGAATCTACTGCCATGATAAAGGCTTTTTTTTGGATATCCTGCAGTAATGAAAAATCATTTTGCAGTGATCTGCCGCTTGATACGATTACACATGTCGGGCATGGTGCAACTGGCATACTGAAACTTCTCAATATTGGCAGTATGTTTCTGATGATATTATTGGCAATCATCTCACCGTATTTCACCTCGAAGTTCCAGGATGACATGATTGAGGCGAATACCTGCTGCACCTGGTTCCGAAATACAGTATCATGACCAAACAATGTGATTTGTCTTGATTCAATGTTCAGTGGGGATACATGATATAACACTCTCGGATCTCCGTGATACTCGACATCACCTTGTGCCTCTGGAAATTCTCTCTTATCAACGATGATCAGTCTGCTCATATAGTCCCCCCGTAAAGTTCAGTTTCTGCCAGCTGCTTTTTTTACTCCTCTTGTATATCTCTGATACCATTCTGAGTACAGTCCACAGCTTCAGTCCGCTGTTTTTGAAATCCACAATGATTATCTCCAGCTGATCCATTTTATCCATCTGTTTGTTATCTCCCATTTCCGTTTCTCCTGCTCATATCCGTTAATGTTGCTATTGCTCTCCGATGATCCTTATATGTCCTTTTTTCATAATTGGACTCATTGTCGTAGTAGTCTCGTTTCTGGCCATACATGCATTTGCGGATTTCTGACCACTCCATCATTTCCTTGTAGCGTAATTTGATAACTGTACGCTGTTTATAATCCCGGACGGTGAATAGAAAAGAGTCAAGATACTCTCCTTCATCCTTGATCAATTTCTCCAGCTCCTTAATCCTCTGTTCTGTTTCTAACAAGGATATAATGCTGTTGCTGATCTTGTCAGATTCGCCTCCTCCACCCGGCATTCCGGTAATCTTTGCGGTTGTGGATCCCTCTTTGATGCTATTCAGTTCCCTATACAGTTCTACCTGGTCAATGTATTCTTCCTTATGCCTTCTGAAATTCTTTAAGAACTGCTTATCAATGACCTTTTCCATGCTCTACTCCCCTTCATGTTATGTTCTATTCTGTCATCTCTGCCTCATGGTCATCCTGCTGGTTGCCCCGCTGTCTTAGCAGCTTCTTTCTTCATGTCAGCGATCTGAATGCCAATATAGTCAAAAACAGTGGCTTCTACCTTCTCATAAACCTCCTGCAGGTGCTCCTCACAGAAATCCAATTCTCCGACATCTGATCTCACGATGTTGCAGCCCTTATCGCCATTGATCTCTACCACTGCCAGTTTAAAGCTTCGGTCTTCCTGCGTTATTTCTTTTCCACATTTGTCGCATTTATAGTTTTTCATTGTCTTCGTTCTCCTCCTCTTCATATGGGTTACAAAGTGCATATATCCATATCCCATATAGTAAAATACTTATCAACAGTGACATACGATCACCTCATGTCATTCCCTGATCTGGTTTATCATCCTGTCAGTACGATCATTTCTATCTTCATCCGGTGGCTGTAGCTGATCCAGTCTCTGCTCTGCTGCTTCTCGGTTCTTAAAAATGATCTTTCCAATAGCTGCTTTTGATATATCCGGTATTCGCTCTACAAAGGTATAATGCTTCTCCGTCTCTCTTTCTACATGTACCGGTATGACATACATTCCCGTTGAGCCGCTACAGATCAGATACATTTTTTTATTTGGCATCTTCGAGTCTCCTCTCCTGGATCCTCAGCTGTCGCCGTATGACATCGAGTGCTGTATGTATTAGCAGCTTCTCCGGATCATCTGTGATTTTTTCTCTGCGCCCTGAGCTGTCCTCCCGGTACAGTACACCGTTATCGTTATATACTCCGAGTCCTCCCGGTTTTTCTATTTCATAGCCCATATACAGTTCCGTGCAAATCGCATTAAATGCTTCCTGCCACGGAATAACTACATGGATTTTATCCATCTGTCTTCCTGCTACTATCTGCATGTTGCTCCTTTCCCCTCCTGCTGCCCGTAGGCCTCAGGAGGTAGCTTGGCATATAATCTCGTGATATATTTTATTTGCATAAACACGCTTCTTTTTCCTTGCGGAAGGTGTTTCAACCCTCATTTTCTGAATCCTGTCCTTGCATTTAGTATGTACGGACCTGTTACCAGCCCTGCAAGGTACAGATCTGCATTGGTGATACTCTCTCTGACTCCGATATCATCCAGTACCAACACGTGATGCTTATAATGACGTATGACCGTAAATTTATGCTTTTTTATGATGGTATGGTTTCCGTCCTTCTCACATTCTTCTTTGCCCATGTAAAACTGATATCCTGCTGCCATCCGCTCGTTATTTGCTACAACCATGACTTTCCAAACTCCTTTATAAATTTTTCTCTTGAATGTGTCATTTCAAATTTCTTCTGTCCTATCTTTTTTAGGACACGATCATTTTCTCCGTTAAAATGTACTGCTTCTTTATAGCCTTGATAATCTCCTGTGTGATGTGCCCGACAGAGCTTTACCTTCAGACCATATTTCTCTGACTTTTTTCTGTTTGCGGTACCGCCAAAGATATGATGCTCTTCCAGATCCGTGTGATATGTATCGATACCATACAGGTTACAGAGATAGCACTGCCCATCATCCTGATAAAATACTGACTTACTCATGATTCAAGCACATCTTTTTTGGTGATGGATCGCTCTACTTTGATCCCCCCCCTTGGAGGTTTCACTGAGCTTTGCTTTGACGGTCCCACGTTCAACGGTCAGTTTGCTAATCCTGTGATCTACCATTGGCACTAACCCAGTTTTTAAGATTTCCTTGATATCTTCCGTTGATGTCTGTTCCCCGAATAATCCATCAATATCCTTCTCTGCTTTTTCTATCTTTTTGCGTCTTTTTTGCTCTACATATGCTTCCGGACAATCACACTGCATCATGACCATGTCGTTGATTTTGTCATCTGTCAGCTCATCACTGTATTCTCCTACTAAATCCAAATTTTTGAATTGTCCGCAATATGGACATGCCCCTGTTACCATTTAGTTATCCTCCTTTGTCATCATCAGCATGGATGCTGTCTGTGCTAACTCATCAGCTGCATACTTTACATCCGTCCATTTCCTATTTGCTACAAAATACGATATGTCTCTTGCCAGCGCTGCTGCTTTATCCTCATAATCCGTATTTTCTACCGTTGCAGGCACCGGCTCTCCTGATATTGTTGCACCGGTGCACACACTGTCCTGCTGCCCTTTTGCTTCTTCTGTAGTCTCCTCCGTGTCCTGCTGCCCCACAGCTTCCTGATCCGGCTGCTGCCCGATGTCTTTTGGAGCGTTATTTTCCATTTCATTTTTGTGTGCTTCCGCATTCAGTGTTTTTGCGGGTTTCTCGTTTTTCGGAGCAGATTTTTCAGGCGCTTTTGTGACCTTTGATTTCTTTGGCTCTGAAATAGGCTTCGCATTCAGTGTTTTTGCGGTTTCCGGTGCTTTTGGTTCTTCCTTTACCGGGAACTCCTCATTGAAGAGTGCCATCCAGATGTCTTCGGTCCTGCTGCCGGTCATGTTTCCAATCATTTTCTGCAGATAATCTCTTGCCTCCTGTACATAATAGGTCTGCTTTTCATTGGTTCTGACATTCGTGAGTGTGATGTGCTCCTGATCCTTGATTGACAGAAACATTCTCCCAATTCCCTGCAGGCGAGTACTATACATTGCCTGCTCATTTGGTGCCAGCATCTCATAGATGTCTACATCACCGATTGGCATGCCTATCCGCTCTGCTGACGCGCTGATTTCTATGTATTCGACCAGCAAATCCGGATTATCATGGATCAGCTGATAGATTGCTTTATCAAGATCGCTTTCTATCTTCTCAATATCCGGATTTAAACCTTCCATCATGACTTCTAAATCTGTCTTCTGATGCTCTGCTTCTACCTCTTCCTTGACCGCCTGAATTTCGGTCTTGGTATATTCCGGTGTCAGCTCCTGATTGATGCTATCCGGTAGTGTCAGCATGAGTGCCAGCTTTGCATAGCCCATTCCCTGATACTCCGGAAG
>JAUNSO010000123.1 GCA_030539165.1 bacterium | reverse complement strand
TACCGTGAGTGGGGGAATCAAGGATGGTTATTACTCATAATATGGCAGCCATGAACAGCAGCAGACAGCTGGGAACAGTTTCAAAGAAACAGGCAAAGTCGGCAGAAAAGTTAGGCAGCGGATATAAAATCAACCGTGCAGCAGATGATGCAGCAGGACTTACGATATCCGAGAAGATGCGTTCACAAATCAGAGGACTGAATCAGGCAAGCGAAAATGCGCAGCATGGTGTCAGTCTTGTTCAGATTGCAGAGGGCGCAATGGCAGAATCACAGGACATCCTTCACAGAATGACAGAGCTGTCAGTCAAGTCCTCCAATGGAACAAACACCGATGAAGACAGGAATGCAATTCAGAAAGAGATTGATCAATTAACAAGCGAGCTTGATCGCATCTCAGAAAGTACAGAGTTCAATACCATGAAGCTACTAGATGGCTCCATATCAAAGAGTGTAAATCCCGAGGCAGAGAAGAAACTACTGGAGTGGATTAAAGGCAGTTGGTTTGGTGATGGATTATCCAGAATATCTTCAGCAACAGGATGGGAATTAAAAAATGATGTAAATCTGGAAGTGAAATTTGAAGATAACGGAAATGGCACAATGGCTGCCATGGGATGTTCAAGTGGAGGAAGTAATTTTACATTATATATCTATAAAGATGCTTTATCGACAGATTTAAACTATGCTGAAAGTGGACCATTATCTGGCGGAATGTATTTCGATCGTATTATGGCACATGAAATGACGCATGCATTGATGGGACATAATAATTCCGCAGATATAAACATTCCAAACTGGTTTGTAGAGGGTGTTGCTGAAGCAGTTCATGGATCAGATGATTATCGTTTTGGCACAAATGGAAATTCATCAGTTGATGCAGCCTATGATGCAATTCATGATTTTGATTTTTCTGCATCTTCACCAAATATTGATTGCTATTCCGTAGGTATGCTGGCTGTTGGATATTTATATAATCAAGGCGGTAAAGCAGGTACAGGTGGGGCTTGGGATCAGGTATTGGCAGCACTAGATAACACGGCGAATACCGGAAGATCATTTTCTGAAATAGTTAACCAGTATTATGGAAGCACGTTGGAAACAATAGTTGGTCAATTCCAAGCAGGGGTAGAATCTGCAAATACAGCTGGAACATTGCAGAGTTGGATTGATAATAGCTGTGGTTTTTTAATAGGAGATTCCCTAGCAGATTCACTCGATAATCCCGGTCAGACACCAGCAGGAGCAGTAGTTAATAGTGGAAGTCAATCAGAGATAACCAGTGCAAATGAAGCAATCTCAGATCCGGTTACCGGATCTGCAATCAACGTTACATGGCCCAACATTGGTGAAAATCACGCGATGGCAATCCATGTAGGAGCATCAGCAGAGCAGTACATAGAATTCGGAATCGGATCCATGTCCAGTGCCGCTATTCTCGGAGCAAACGGAATAGACCTTTCGACACAGGAAGGTGCACGCAGTGCACTGAAAGTCATAGACGGAGGACTCGACTACGTATCTAGCGAACGATCCAAGCTTGGTGCCATACAAAACCGATTGGAGCATACAATAGCAAACCTAGATAATGTTGTAGAGAACACAACTGCAGCCGAAAGCCGCATCCGCGATGTAGATA
>JAUNSO010000034.1:16599-32665 GCA_030539165.1 bacterium | reverse complement strand
GCATGCAGAAACCCCTGTAAGTATAACTCACAAGGGTTTACATGCATAGCTTAATTGTTGTATAATCTTATCTTTCCTCATCTAGTGGCAATGACCTCCGCAGTGTTTGCAGTCACCGCCACATTGAATTGAGCCGCCGCGCAGCTTTGTCTTAATCATGCTGCGTACTGCAAATATTACGATCATCAGTACCACCAGTCCTGCGATTACTGTTCCCATAGTGCCGCCTCCTGATTCCTTCTCACGTTACTTCACATTCGCCATCTTAGGCATGTTTACATGGAGTGTCCTGCTTTCCTGATATGGTCTGAAGAGCAAATATACAAATCCGATGACAAGCAGGAATGCCACAACTGTTCCGATTCCAAATGCGCCTGTTGAAAACAGGGTGCCAAGCTGGTATACACAAAGTGATACGACATAAGCAAGACCTGTCTGATATCCGATTGCAAACCAGAACCATTTGCTGTTGTTCATTTCCCTCTTGATGGCACCCATCGCTGCAAAACACGGTGCGCATAACAGGTTAAATACGAGGAAGGAATATGCTGCAATGGCTGTCATGCTGCTTGCAAGAGAGCCCCAGATCTCTGATCCGTCTTCTGCCACCTCTGCAAATCCGAATAATACTCCAAACGTACCGACTACATTTTCCTTTGCAATCAAGCCTGTTACTGCTGCAACAGCCATCTTCCAGTCACCCCATCCAAGTGGTGCAAAGATGGGTGCAATGACACTGCCGACAACTGCAAGGATACTACTGTCAAGCTGCTCTGCCTCTAACATTCCAAACGATCCGTCTGCAAAGCCAAAGCTCATTAAGAACCAGAGAACAATCGTGGATAATAAAATGATGGTTCCTGCTTTCTTGATAAAGGACCAGCCACGCTCCCACATACTGCGCAGTACATTGCTGACCGTTGGCCAGTGATAAGCCGGCAGTTCCATAACAAACGGTGCAGGATCTCCTGCAAACATTTTTGTTTTCTTTAAGATAATACCGGAACAGATAATGGCTCCGATTCCTACAAAGTAAGCACTTGGTGCCACCCACCATGCGCCGTCAAACAGCGCTCCTGCAATCAAGGCAATAATCGGGAGCTTTGCTCCACACGGAACAAAGGTAGTTGTCATGATTGTCATCTTGCGGTCTCTGTCATTTTCAATCGTTCTGGAAGCCATGATACCCGGTACACCGCAGCCGCTGCCAATCAGCATCGGGATAAAGGATTTGCCTGACAGACCGAACTTTCGGAAGATACGATCCATGATAAATGCAACACGTGCCATATAGCCACACGCTTCGAGAAATGCAAGGAAAATAAACAATACAAGCATCTGCGGTACGAAGCCAAGCACTGCTCCGACGCCGGCAACAATACCATCCAAAATCAATGCCTGCAGCCAGTCAGCACAGCCGATTGCGGTCAAGCCGCTCCCAATCAATGCCGGAATGCCGGGGATTTCTAATCCAAACAGACTCCAGCTGTCTCCGAATACACCATCATTTGCCCAGTCAGTCGCCCATGCGCCAACCGTTGTAACCGATACATAGTAAACCAAAAACATCACTACCGCAAAGATTGGAAGTGCAAGCCATCTGTTGGTCACGATGCGATCGATTTTGTCCGAGGTGGTCATGGTTCTCTTCTTACCTCTGGTGCAGCACTTTTCAATGATAGAAGATATGTAAACATATCTTTCATTTGTAATGATGCTTTCTGTATCGTCATCCATTGTTTTTTCCAGAAGCTTGATCTCGGCATCCACATTTGGTACATTCTTCATCTGTGCCGCAATCTTATCATCCTTCTCCAGAAGCTTGATTGCAAAGAACCTCTTCTGCTCCTCTGGGATTTCCATGCCAAGCTTGCACTTAACCTGACTGATGATCTTCTCAACATCGGCTGTAAACTCATGCACCGGAAGCTGTACATCCTGCTTCTGCGCAAGTGAAACAGCCTTCTGTGCAGCCTTTACGATTCCTGTTCCCTTGAGTGCCGAGATTTCAACAACCTCACAGCCAAGTGCTTCACTTAGTTTCTGAATATGAATCTGATCTCCTGTCTTCTCCAGAATATCCATCATATTGACAGCCATGATGACCGGAATACCCAGCTCCATAATCTGAGTCGACAAATACAGATTTCTCTCAAGATTGGTTCCGTCTACAATATTGATAATGGCATCCGGACGCTCTGTAATCAGATAGTTTCTTGCAACAACCTCCTCCAAAGTATATGGAGAAAGGGAATAGATGCCCGGAAGATCCATAATCACGACATCCTTATAGCCCTTCAGTTTTCCTTCCTTCTTCTCTACTGTAACACCCGGCCAGTTGCCGACGAACTGGTTGGAGCCTGTTAATGCATTGAACAGTGTTGTCTTTCCGCAGTTCGGATTACCTGCTAATGCGATTTTGATTGACATTTTTTCTTCCTCACTTTCCTGTTTTCATTTCTGTAACGTACTTTGTTTCATCTGCATTTTGCAGTTAGTATTATCTAACCCTTGCGGATAAAATTAAGGCTCTTATCTGAAGCCCTTCATCCATGAGATGTCATCTTTCTTTGTATCATTCAACCTCAATCATCTCAGCATCTGCTTTTCTGAGAGACAGCTCATATCCTCTCACAGTCACCTCTACCGGATCTCCCAGCGGTGCTACCTTTCTGACGAAAATCTGTACGCCCTTCGTGATACCCATATCCATAATTCTTCTCTTGACCGGGCCCTCTCCGGTCAGCCTGCTCACCTGTACGGTTTCTCCACAGGCTACTTCCTTTAATGTTTTCATGTACTCTTTCCTTCCTTTCTCAGACCATGATACGGTTCGCCATATCTTTTCCGATTGCGACTCTGGAGTCCTTTACGTTGACGATCATATTGCCGTCAATTTTTGAAACAACCGTTACAGCTCCACCGGATACAAATCCAAGGTTCTCTAAAAATCTGCGGGTTTCTTCTTTTCCGCCAACCTTTTTGATAATATTCTGTTCTCCTTCACTAACCATTGACAGAGGCATCAACGCCATCTCCCTTCCTGTGCTGCTGATAAAACTTCTCATTTCTTTCATGGTTAGTATATTCTATTCTCGGTTAGTTGTCAATAACTCTTTTGAATTTTTATTCTTTTACATCAAATGATGTCACCTGATAACCGGTCTTTTCGATGACTTCCTTAATCTGCTGTTCTGAAATCTCTGCATTAGTCTGTATCACTGTCTGCTTCTTTTTGTGTGATGATGCGACTTTTTTTACATCAAACGCAGCCCTGACTGCATCATTGACATGTGCCTCACACATCGGACACATCATACCCTCTACGCCTACTCTGATTTCTTTCATGTTACATTCTCCTTCTTTCTCTTTGATGGATTTTTGTTCCTCTTTTGCTTTCCCGCTTAGGCTGTTTTCATCACCGGCAATAAGTCCGGCTGCCGCTTTCCGGTACATCCGAAATAGATTCAGCCGCAATGCATTTGTGACAACGCAAAAGCTTGACAGACTCATTGCGGCAGCTCCAAACATCGGATTGAGTGTCCAGCCAAACAGTGGTATCCAGACTCCGGCGGCAAGCGGAATTCCAATGACATTATAGATAAATGCCCAAAACAGGTTCTCGTGAATGTTACGCAGTGTCGCACGGCTCAGGCGAATGGCTGCCGGCACATCCAGCAGACTGTTTTTCATCAGTACCACATCAGCAGCATCAATGGCAATATCCGTACCGGCACCGATGGCTATTCCGACATCTGCTCTGGTAAGTGCAGGTGCATCATTGATGCCGTCACCAACCATTGCTGCCTTTCCCTGTTTCTTCATGCGGCTGATGACTGCCTCCTTGCCATCCGGCAGGACTCCTGCAATCACTTCATCTACACCTGCCTTGCGTCCGATTGCCTGTGCGGTACGTTCATTGTCCCCTGTTAACATCACAACACGCAGCCCCATATTCTTGAGCTCCTGTATTGCCTGCGGACTGTCCTCCTTGATGACATCGGCTACGGCTATGATTCCGAGCAGGTGTCCGTCTTCGCTGAAATACAGAGGTGTTTTGCCTTCTTCTGAGAGCTGCTGAGCCTGATTCTTGATTTTTTCAAGCTCCGTCGTGCCATCATCACTTGTTGCAGTACGATTATCCGTACCGTTTTGCTCTTCCCTGAGCATTTCAGTAATAAATGAAACCTTCCCTCCGGCAAGCTTATGTCCATTCAACACTCCCGTCAGTCCATTCCCGGGAACTGCTTCAAACTCCACTATCTCTGCGAGCTTATACTCCTTCTCCTGTGCATAGTGGACAATGGCAGCCGCAAGCGGATGCTCGCTTTTATGTTCCAGGGCATATGCCTTGTCAATCAGTTCTTCCACTGTATGCCCCTTTGCTGGCAGGAGATCCGTCAGCTCCGGCATACCTGCCGTAATGGTACCGGTCTTATCCAGAACAACCGTCTGCAATCGTCCTGTTTCCTCTAGTGACACCGCAGTCTTGAACATAATGCCATGCTTCGCACCCATTCCGTTACCGACCATGATTGCAACCGGTGTTGCCAGCCCTAGAGCACACGGACAGCTGATCACCAGTACGGAAATACCTCTTGCCAGCGCATAGCCAGCTGTCTGATGTCCAATCAAAATCCATACAGCAATGGTAACGAGCGCAATTCCGATGACCACCGGAACAAATATACCCGACACACGATCTGCCACCTTTGCAATTGGTGCCTTTGTCGCTGCTGCATCTGAAACCATCCTGATAATCTGTGACAGTGTCGTATCCTCTCCGACTCTTGTAGCCTCACAGACCAGATAGCCTGACTGATTTGTGGTCGCAGCCGATACTGCATCACCTTTTCTTTTGTCCGCAGGGATACTTTCTCCTGTCAGTGCAGACTCATTGACCGCTCCGGTTCCTTCTAAGACAATCCCATCTACAGGAATGTGATCACCCGGTCTGACTACATATTGATCTCCCACATGTACCTGTCCGATGGGAACCTCCTGCTCCACTCCATCCCTTAAAAGAACCGCTGTTTTTGGTCTTAACTGCATCAGGCCTTTCAAGGCATCCGTTGTCCTGCCCTTAGACACTGCCTCTAACAGCTTCCCAACCGTGATCAGCGTCAGGATCATGGCTGCTGATTCAAAATAAAATTCGTGCATATACTGCATCACTGCTGCTGTGTCATCCAACAGCTCTGCATGAGTCATGGCATATAAAGCATAGACACTGTAGCCAAAGGATGCGGTTGCTCCGAGGGCTACCAGTGTATCCATGTTCGGTGCCAGATGAAACAGACTGCGAAAACCATTTGTGAAAAATTTTTGATTGACCACCATGACTGCTATGGTCAACAGCAGCTCTGTCAGTCCCATTGCAATATGATTACCCTCTAAAAATGCAGGCAGAGGCCACCCCCACATCATATGTCCCATGGAAATATACATGAGTGGAAGCAGAAAACAAAGTGAGGCAATCAGTCTGTTTCGCATCTGAATGATTTCCCTGTCAGATGAACCTTCTGACCTGTCGGATTTTCTATCTGCAGCAGTATTGTCTTTCTCAGCTGCGCCGTATCCTGCCGCCTCCACCGCCGCGATGATGGCTGCCGGGTCTGCATTCCCCTCTACACCCATAGAATTGGTCAGCAGACTGACTGCACACGTCGTCACCCCGTCTACCTGATTGACAGCCTTCTCCACTCTCGCACTACAGGCTGCACAACTCATCCCTGTCACCTGATATTGTTTCATAACGATCCTTCCTACTCTGTCTGTACTGCCGAGATCTCTTTCATTACAGCAGCAGTCAGATTATATTTACATTTCGTTCATTGATTCCTTCGTCAGCTTCCGCAGCAATCCCACCAGCTCATCAATTACTTCATCAGCTTCTGCAACAATCCAACCAGTTCATCAATCACTTCATCATTGCCCTCACGAATATCATCCGCCACACATGTACGCACATGATTTGCTAACAGCACCTTATTGAAGCTGTTCAGTGCAGCATTCACAGCTGCGACCTGAATCATCACATCTGTACAATACGCATCCTGCTCCAGCATATTTTCAATGCCGCGTACCTGACCCTCAATTCGCTTCAGACGATTCATCAGATCTTTGTATTCCTTCGGTGAACGCTCCTTCGTCTTATGTGACGCCTGACAGCATTCTCTTCCCTTAGTCTCCTCAATCTCTGCCTCTTTCATACACCCTCCATGATAGAATATCAGCTAAATTTTCTCTTCTTAATCCAAACGCAAAATACCCATAGGGGGTATTCCTCTTGAAAGGATTATATACCCCCTATGGGTATTTTGCAAGTCTGTATTTAATTAATTGATTAATGAATCCCTCTAAAAAATCTTTACCACTCCCACTCCTGCATCAGACGCTTGAATCTGCTTTCTCGCTGCTCACCCTTCTTCTTATAATACTCATTCACGGAGGCAAGCGTAATCAGAATCACACCTGCAGCAAGAAGATAAATCCACCATGCAAGGCTCAGCCAGAAGGTTCTTGTCATATAAAGAAGCAGTGCTGCAAGCGTAATGCACGCAAGCAGAAACCAACGTTTGCTCTTAATCCAGAATGAGATCACCAAAATGACAAGTGCTGCAATTCCCAGAATCAAAACATCTGACAATATCCTGCTTCTGATGGCATCCACTCCCTGCCAGAACATGCATACCACAATTGTGACATAATAAACCCATGTAAACACTTTTTCACATCCGCGCCAGATCCACTTGTACAGGCAAAGTGACAGCAGAATCAGTGGAAGCATTCTATATTCGGATTGAAGCTCTAAAGGCACCAGGAAGAAGGGCTGTGTCCACCACATCACACATATAATAAACACCGTGATGGAAAGAAGGATACGGTCCATACTCTGATGAATTCTATGATAAAAACGTACCACATAGACTGCTAACATCAGAAGCCCTATAAAATGCCATATTTCATTGGCTGGACTCTTCAGCAGAATGATTGTCGGAATCACACTCATGATTCCACACCAGTCAATCAATGCGCCCTTAGGAGGTACAATATATACTACCTTCCGTTTGTGATGCAGTATATAGCTCAGTAAAAGCATACATAGAAATACCAGAATCCAGGCAATCCTGCCAAAGTTTTCGCCCAAATCATAGGCAATGTTCATATCATCTAATCGTTTCCCAATGATCAGCAGTACCACTGCTGCAGGAACAACTCCACTCCACATCATGCGCAGACGGTACAGTGTCCACATGCACAGCGCCGCCTCCAGCATCAGCAGCAGAATACAGGTATAAAGCAAAACATTCACTGCGACTTCATCAGAAACCATATTCACAGCATAATCAAATATGCTCAATGTCAGCAGCACCTGTGACAGTATAGAATAGCTCAGGCTCTTTTTATAAAATGCCCATACCGTAACCAGTAAGACTCCAATGATAAAAATGATATATCGAATCATATGCGTCAAATCCACGCTGGCATACAGATCCTCGAATAATGTAAAGCTGCAGAATTGCCGCACAAAGCCGCATATAATTGCTGCATACATGACCCAGTACATGATACGTTCCTGTCCCCTCCACACAATTTTATATAGGAAAGCGACTGCCAGCAGAAAAGGGATGATATTGATCAGGCTCTCAAATGCTTCCGGTAATGCAAAGAACGGCTGAACCCACCATGCCACACAAAGCAGCATCACTGCAACAGAATAAATGGGTCTGTGACTGTTTTTATGTACGCGTTTTACGAAATTTAAAGTATAGAGAATCAATAAGAATACAGAAATAAACCGCCATATTTCATCTCCGAAAAACAAACCTACAGGAACACAGACAGCACTTATGCTGATCCAGTCAAGAAGGCATACGTAACGACTCTCACCCTTCTCCGTTTTCAATACACTATGATAAAGCAATCTGCCTATAACCAACGTGCAAAGGAATACCACCGTCAGGATCACCTGTTGTATATCATAATTGAATCCTGTCATTCCGATCAGCCGGTACACCGGAATCCAAAAGAAGATCATTGAAAGAAAACCTGTAATACTGTTTCCTCTTTGACGGACTCCCCACTGACATATGATTGCAGCTGATATAGCGATGATACCCGTCCAGTATCCCGGTCTGTACTCGCAACACCAGCAAAGTACGGTCACTATGCTCAGCGCATATACAAGAGTGAAAAGCATCTGTCCACTCTCACGCTTCATGATATTCATTTTACGGTACACTGCCGGAATCAGATAGATCATCAGAATTGCAGCTGCAGCTCCCATTGGTACACTCAGACACTCAGCAACAGTCCAATCCGCAAAAAGCTGCGATGACGTCACATATAGAGATAACGTTGCCATCACTGCAAGTACATACATCCATACCTGTGCCAGACAATGATTATGCTGATGCAGACGACTTTCCACTTCAACAGCAGACTCTCTCAATTCTATCATCTTTAAATACAGTGCTGTAATGGCATAAAGCGTTAGCAGCCACGCATAGACCTGTGCATAACCCTCCTGCATTGCAAAGTACTCGTAGCATCCCATCACTACTCCCAAAGTCCATACCATTATGGAAAAGGGAAAGACAAACCGTTTCAATCTGCTGTTCTTCCTCGGCAGCAGCATGGCCAGAACCGTGAAGAGTGTAATAAACAGGTAGTAAATCAAAAAGACATTGCTCTCTGAGTCCGGATAGATTGCAAGAACAAAACTGATAAAAGTAAAAAGTGTACTCCATGGCACTAAAAAGGTGGCAATCTTCGTAAAGACATTCTCCTGCCTTTCACATGAGAACACGGCCAGTGTCACCGTATACACCGCCGTCGACGCTGCATAGATCAGTGTCATTTCTCCATTAAAACAGATATAAATACCGGTCAGTAATAGTAAAATGCGTGCATAATACAGAAACATAGATAAAAACATATTGTCCCTGTTTTTGATTATCTTTGTCAGAAAAATGACCACAAGACAGTAAACTGCTAATGCCAGCACCCGGATATCAGCCTCTCTGAGCAGCTGCCAGATGCCTGATACAAAGATACCTGTTCCGGCAAGGTATGTCGTCCATATAAAAAGCTTTGACTGGTAGATCCTGATACCAAAGCCACATGCTGCCGTAAGACATACAGATGCAAATAAAGAAAGCAGATACTTTCCATCACCTTGAACAGAAAGATACTGACCTAATAATTCAAAATAACCTGCTCCCAGAAATGCAAGCGGGATAAAAAGACTTCCAAGAGAATAGAACGTCAGTCCCGTTTGCTTCAATAACAACTTTTTTCTCGAAAAAACGGACACTCCAAAGAAAAATACAATCAATAAAGCAATAATGGCCGCCTTTGCAAAGCCCGGCAGTATATTCCATGTCGTTGTTGCAAAAATCATTCCCGCAACTACAATAAAGATTACACCAATCAAAAACACGACATTCATCGTATGAATCTTTTTCTTTGGCTTCACCACAGGCTGGATATCAGCCCGCTGCGGCTGAACCGTATATGCCGTCGGCTGAACTGGCTGCGACTGGACTGATGGCTGCACCGGACGAGACTGGATCGGTGGCTGCATATACGGACTCTTTCGTATCTCTTCCTGTTCTCTCAGTTTCCGTTTTAGTACAGTGTTTTGATTATAAAAAATAATCACCAGTGGAATTAAAGCCAGTGGACTCAGTACCCACAGTACTCCTAGTAAAGCCAAGCTTCCAAACATAATAATCTCCTCCCGTGTCGGATCATCACTGTCAACATCCAGCTTTTATGATTCTGTCTGATATTTTCTCACTACATTTCTCCCTGCTGTATCCTTCTGTACGCTGAGTACAAAAGGAAATCGATCTACATCAATACTCATCCAAAAATCCTGCTCCGGAAATACATCCTGATTCTCCGGATTAAAGAAATGCTTTGCAGCTCTTTCTTTTAAGGCAAGCGCTCTTTCTTTGATCTCAAAGGGCTGTTCTAACAGAAGGCTTCTGATATACTCTGCACATAGCGTATCCTCTTCTGTCTCTGCGATTCCACGCTTACCCATACACACCAGAGAAACATATTCTGGGCTTTTCCGCTTAATATATGCTGCAACAGCCTTTGCATTCACAAGACTTCCTGTGATCAGCTCCTCTGCGCCGGTGGCATTTACGATTCCCTGTGTACCTGCCCCGCTTGTATGAATGATTACTTTTCCACTAAAATCTCCTGAAGCAGTCTGAGAAGGTGAATTACCATAATCACAGCCTTCACAGATCTTACCCATTCTCTCACCAATCAAAACATAATCCGGATGCTCCTCTTTGATATGATAAGCCTCTTCCAATGCCCCTACTGCAATGATTTCCTTTGCGCCTCTGTCGAACAGATAGCATTCTAAAGAAAATGCGCGAAACACATCAATAATCACCGTCAGGCCTTTTGCCCTTTTTGCTCCTTCAATCATCTGTAAGATCTCTATCTGCATCCTTATGCCTCCTTAATCAGTTCTTTGACAAATTCATTCGCAGGATTCGCTTTTACCTGCTCTGGAGTATCGATCTGTAGTACTCTTCCTTGATCCATAACCAATACCCTGTCTCCCAGCTTCATCGCTTCACGAATACTGTGCGTGATAAATATCACTGTTATTTTAAGTTCTCTATGCAGTCTGATCAATTCATCCTGCAGCGTCTGCTTTGTAATCTCATCCAGTGCTCCAAACGGCTCATCCATCAATAAGATATGTGGCTCAGCAGCAAGCGCTCTGGCAATACCAACTCTCTGCTGTTGTCCGCCTGATAATTCTGAAGGATATCGTTTCGCCAGTTCTGCCTCCAATCCTACCATGTTCAACAGCTTTAATACCAAAGCATGATTCTCCGTCTGATTCTTTCTGCCGCTGATCACCGGAACATAGGTAATATTTTTTTCAACCGTCATATGGGGAAATAACCCTTTGTTCTGTATCACATATCCCATTCTCCTGCGCAAGGCAATCAGATCCACTTCCTTCAGATTCTTCTCTTCAATATAAACATCTCCGCTTTCAGGTATATATAGACCATTCATGAGCTTCAGCATTGTCGTCTTGCCACAGCCGGAGCGTCCGATGACAGTCAGAAATTCCCCCTGCTTTACTGACAGACTGATATCCTGTAATATTTGATTTTCTCCAAAGCTTTTCTTTACATGTTCCAGCCGGATTATATCCATTGCTATTTCACCAGTCCCTTAGAGGTCAGATATTCCTTTGCAACCTCAGCTTCATCTTTGCCTTCTACTTCCACCTGATAATTCAAACCTGCCATATCCTGATCAGACAAGATGCCATCCATCTTCATCAATACATCTTCCAATCCAGGATAATTTTCCAAAGCTTCCTTTCTGACAACTGTAGAGCAGAAATAATTTGCCTGCAGATGCTGGTCATCCTCCAGTACAGCTACACCCTCTCCACCGATTTGAGCATCGGTCGTATATCCGTTTGTCACATCTATGTCTCCGGATGCCATCGCCTCATACTTCAATCCGATATCAATATCCTTCACATCCTTAAACTTGATTCCATAAGTATCACACAGCAGTCCGAAGCCATCTTCCCGTTCTATATAGTCCGGATTGCCTCCAAATACAAGTGTGTCCGGTATCGCTGCAAGATCTGATGTCGTTTTCAGATTGTACTGATCCACTATATCCTTACGCGCTACAACCGCAAATGTATTATTAAATCCATATAATCCGACCCAGGTCATATCGAACTTCTGCTGATATTCCTCTTTCAGCTTTGCAAACATTTCCTCATCCGATACACCCGCTGCCTCATGTCCAAGTACCATGACCCATCCGCTGGATGTATATTCCGGATAAAGATCAAACTCACCCTTTTCCATCGCCGGCTGGATATTGCTCGTTCCTCCGCCAATTCCCTTGGTAATCTCAGCTGTATAGTCTGTATCCGTCTCTATTAGCAGCTTCAGCATTTCTCCCAGTATATACTGCTCTGTCATTGGCTTCGTTGCGATCTGGATTGCTTTCACATCTTGTACAGCTGCCTCGGCGTTCTCTGCCTTTTCTGTTCCTGCATCTGATGTCGCTGTCTCTGTCCCGGCTGTCTGCCTGGAAGCGCACCCCATCGCTGATATGCCAAACAATACCATAATCATGATCCATCCGATCCATCTTCCTGATCTCATCTTGTTTTTCATCCTTTGTCTCCTCATTCTTTCCGTTTAATCAAATCGTAAATCCTACAAATGTCTGCTCCTGTTGATCCTGCGTTCCAGTCTGCCTAGCAGCCAGTCACTGATCAGTGCAAGTAAAGCAATCAATACGCTGCCGCAAAAGGTAAGTGCTGCGTTATAAACTGTAATTCCCCTATACACTGCTACACCCAGTCCACCTGCTCCTATGAAGGAAGCAATGGCCGCTACGGATATCGTCATCACAACAACATTGCGAAACCCGGCCGTAATCACGCCTAATGCCAGTGGAAGCTTGATTTTCAGCATGATCTGCAGATCCGTACTGCCCATCCCTCTCGCTGCTGTGATCACATTCTCATCTACATTCCGGATACCGGTATATGTATTTCTTACCATAGGCATGATTCCATAGATCGTCAATGCCGTCACGGCTGTCTTATCCCCGATCCCGATAAAAGGAATCAACATTCCAAGCAGTGATATAGAGGGTATCGTATAAAACACATTTGCGATTCCGAGTATAGGCGCTGCCATTCTCTCATGGTCAGAAATCAGAATGCCTAACAGAATACCGATTACTCCTGCCAGAATAATCGCCACTGCTGATAATCCTATGTGTTGTAAGATTAATTCTCCAAACCATTCCCTGCGTTCAGAAAATGTCCGTATAATCTCTGTTAACAGTTCCATAATACTCCTCCGGTCAGTCCTGCATCCGTCGAACGTTTGTTCTTGTATGTGTGATTATATATAATGGTGGTTCTCATGTCAAGTCATTTATCCATTTATTTTTCTATCTGTCTATCATACAATAAATTTATCTGATTTCCAACCGATACATATATCAGAAACTATTATCCATTCTTGTCTTTTTGGAGGTATCCGCCATGGCAGACACAAATGAAATCAAACTGACTCACTCATCCATTCTCTCCATAGATGGAAAGCCTTATGTTTCCGTGCGCTTCGATCGCGGCTCTGACTTTGCTGAGGGAAGTATACCGGAAGCTAAAATTGTAAAAAGCATCGGATTTGATGAAGATGAAATCAAGAAATTAGAAGACTATCTATCTGAAAATTCTAAAGACCTTCTGGTTCGTGCCAAGGATATCAGCGGCATCACACACTGGTTTTAGCAAGATGAACCATCTATGCAAGCTGTACCTTGATATGTTTTCTGGCCCACAGAAAGCATATCACATGAACCAGAAATGTCAAGATCCATGATATCGGATATGACCAATAAACAACTGAAATCGAGTGAAATTCCGGCATCTGAAATACAGTCGCCAGCCAGATCAGACGAAATACACAGGCACCCAGCAAAGAGACGATCATCGGCAAAATAGAATATCCGATTCCGCGCAGTCCGCCTACCATCACATCCATCATACCGCATAATGCATAGGTAAATGCGATTACCCATAACCGATCCATCCCAGAGCTGACCACAGCCGGATTATCTGTATAGATATAGAGCAGGTGATTTCCGAAATACACAGCACTCATGCCTAATATAGCACCAACTGCGATTACAAGCAGTTCTCCGGTGATCACAATCTGATCGATCCGCTTATACTGTCTGGCTCCGAGGTTCTGTCCGGTAAAGGATAATGTTGCCTGATAGACCGCGTTCATGGATACATAAATAAATCCTTCAATATTTGCTGCTGCCGAGTTGCCCGCTACAACGACCTCTCCAAATGAATTGACTGCGGACTGAATGACTACATTGGACAACGCAAAGATCACTCCCTGAAATCCTGCAGGCAAGCCGATTTTTAATATTCTCATAAATTTATCCATATCGATATGCAGCTCTGACAGAGTCAGTTTGATCGCTCCGGTTTCATTCATCAGGCATCTGACCACAAGTACTGCGGAGATATATTGAGAAATAACCGTAGCAATTGCCACACCTGCTACACTCATTTTGAATACAATCACAAGCAGCAGATTCAAAATCACATTGACGATTCCTGCATAGAACAGGTAATATAGCGGTCTCTTAGTATCCCCTACAGAGCGTAGTACTGCACTGCCAAAATTATAAACCATCATAGCCGGCATACCCAGAAAATAAATACGCAGATAAATAACAGCTAACGGAAGCACCCCGCCAGGAGTCATCATCATTTCCAGAATCACTCTTGCTCCTGCCATCCCGATGATTGTCAATATCAGTCCACTGTAAACACCAAGCAGTATTGATGTATGAACCGTCTGTTTCAGTTCTTTACTCTGCTTCGCTCCAAAATAATGGGCAACCAGTACATTGGCTCCGACTGACAGCCCGACAAACAGATTCACCAGCAGATTGATCAGTGCTGTATTTGATCCCACTGCTGCCAGCGCATTGTCTCCTGCAAATTTGCCGACAACAATAATATCAGCCGCATTAAATAACAGCTGCAAAATACTGGAGCACATCAGCGGCAGTGTAAAGAGCAGCATCTTCTTCAAAATTGATCCGTTCACCATATCGATCTCATATTTTGTTTTTCTCTTTTGCTCATTCATTAATATGCTTTCTCTTCCATTCCTTCACAGCTCTCAGTTTCTCACTGACTGCCATTTCATTTCCCTGGTCTGTCGGATGATAATAAGTCGTCCCCGCCATAGCTTCCGGTAAACAGTCCATAGCAGTCAATTTATCTTCTGTATCATGCGCATACTCATATCCTTTGCCATACTCCAGATCTGCCATGAGCTTGGTCGGTGCATTGCGCAGCTGCAATGGAACAGGCTCTGCACGGCTATTCCTGATATCTGCCTTACTTGCCTCGCAAGCTGTATAAAGTGCATTAGATTTAGGAGCCATTGCCAGATAAGTGACCACATGGGTCAAATTAATATCACACTCCGGCATTCCGTTAAAATGACAGGCCTGATATGCCGCCACTGCCACCTGTAGTGCCTGTGAATCTGCCATTCCGACATCCTCACTTGCAAACCGTATCAGTCTTCTGGCGATATAAAGCGGATCCTCACCGCCTTGCAGCATTCTGTTCATCCAGTAGATTGCTGCATCCGGATCCGAATTTCTCATTGACTTGTGCAGTGCTGATATTAAATTATAATGCTCTTCTCCATTTTTGTCATATAAAAGTGATTTCCGGGTGATACACTGCTCCATTCCCTCATCCGTCACGAGAATCCCGTCCGCACTGATTTCTCCATTCAGCACTGCCATCTCCAGCGTGTTGAGAGCTGTTCTGGCATCTCCGTTAGAAAATGCCGCAATGGCTGCAATCTGCGTATCGGTTATATGTACATTCTGATAGGCGAAACCCTTATCGCTTTGCAGCGCATGTCTTAACAGCTTCTGAATATCCGCTTCCGATAGTGCCTTCAGCACAAACACCTGACATCTGGACAGCAGAGCTGAATTAATCTCAAATGACGGATTCTCTGTCGTTGCGCCGATCAAGGTAATGCTTCCTCTCTCCACATAAGGCAGAAAGGCATCCTGCTGTGCCTTATTAAAACGATGAATCTCATCTACAAACAAAACCGTTCTGATTCCAAGACTGCGGCTCTCGTCTGCCTGCTTCATGACATCTTTGATTTCCTTGATGCCACTTGTCACTGCTGAAAAATTGATAAAGCTCGCATTGGTCTTTCCGGCTATGATACCCGCCAGCGTTGTCTTTCCAACTCCGGGCGGTCCCCAGAAGATCATGGAGGACACCTGATCCCGTTCAATCAGCTGCCGCAGCATTTTCCCCTTCCCAAGCAAATGCTCCTGCCCCACGAAATCCTCCAGGCCTTCTGGTCTGAGCCTGCTCGCAAGCGGTACTGTCTGTGTTCTGTTATCATCAAATAAAGATATCTGTTTCATCCTGTTCAAACCCTCACTCACTATAAAACAG
>JAUNSO010000034.1:4592-16499 GCA_030539165.1 bacterium | reverse complement strand
ATCAAATAAAGATATCTGTTTCATCCTGTTCAAACCCTCACTCACTATAAAACAGGTCCATTACAACCTGTCTACAGTGTAGCAAACATTTGTTCTTTTTGCAAGTATTACATATAGTCAACACTCATCAGACAGAGTCCCCTCGCCGGTGCTGTCACACCTGCAATCTCGCGGTTCTTTGCTTCAAGTATCTCCTTGACTCTCTCCGGCTCGATCTCCCCGAGTCCGACTCCGACCAGTGTGCCGGTCAGGATTCTGACCATATTGCGTAGAAATCCATTTCCGTGAAAGGTCAATGCAATATAATCTCTGGTATCGTCCTGCTCCATCCGTGAAGAAATTCTTGTAATCTCAATCCGGTCAACTGTCCGTACAGTGGATTTCTTCTTCTGCGGATTTTTGCAGAAGCTGCCAAAGTCATGCTCCCCAATCAGATACTGCGCCGCTTCCTGCATCCTGGCAATATCCAGTCGCTGCTCCAGCGTCCATACATATTTCCGGTCAAAAAGTGGCTTTGTCACTCCATCATAACACAGATAACGGTATGTCTTACCGATTGCATTATATCTTGCATGAAATCTGTCCGAAGCCTCACGTACTTCCTTAATCACGATATCATCCGGCAGATAATGATTCATATAGTCCTGAAGTTCTGTTACATTCATATCCACATCCAAAGGAAAATGTGCCACCATTCCCTCTGCATGCACTCCTGCATCTGTCCTTCCCGCTCCGATCACCTCAACCGGTGCCTCACTCAGATGTGCTAATACATCCTCTATCTTGCCTTGTATCGTAACCTGATCCGGCTGATGTTCCCAGCCAAAATACCGCGTTCCGTCATATCCAATCACAATTTTATAATTTTTCTTCATCTTTTCCTGTCCTTTTGTCCAATCCTGCTACCTTATTGACTTATCAGACCACATTTTGGATTTTCTGTCAACTCTGCATAGCTTCCTTCTAATTCGGCAAAAATTCTTTCAAATATAATTTTTGTAATTTCATGCAAATTGAGTTATAATACATGTAAACAATCTTAAATATTTATTCAATTCAAAAATCATTTACAAATAAACTTGCAATTTCATATCGGAGGAATGCCTATGCTGGAGAAAATTGATCTTAAAAAAGAAATCAGTGATGAAGAATACAAAGCCAAAAGAGATGCCTTGACCTTGTCTCTTGCCGAATTGCAGCGTGAACTGCGTGCAAAGAATGTTCCGGTCATGATTGTTTTTGAAGGACTCGGTGCCGCTGGAAAAGGTGTACAGATCAATCATCTGATCCAGCCTCTGGATCCACGTGGCTTTGAAGTCTTTACAACCGCCCGTGAAACGGAGGATGAACATATGCATCCCTTCCTCTGGAGATTCTGGACAAAAACACCTGCCAAGGGCCGCATCGCTGTCTATGACAACAGCTGGTATCGTAAGACCCTGCTCGGTCGTTTTGATCAGGACATCTCAAAAAAGCAGGCACACAACGACTATATAGAAATCAACTCCTTTGAAAAGCAGCTCACTGATGATGGAACGCTCCTGATCAAATTCTTCCTGTATATCTCCAAAAAGGAACAGGCAAAGCGTTTCAAGGATCAGCTGTCTCACAAAGGAACCGCCTGGCGCGTATCCGATGGTGATCTCCATCGTAATAAGAATTATGATAAATTTTCAAAATATGTAGAGGAAATGCTTCAGCAGACCGATGCAGAGTATGCGCCTTGGACGATTGTAGAGGCTGAAAATGAAAAATATGCCACAATCAAGATCCTTTCTACCACAGAAAAGTACTTCAAGCAGAAATTAGCCTCCATCGCTGCAGCTGTCCCGGTGATAAAGGATGGCAAGTTCAGTGAGGGCAGCTACCAGACCAGTTCTCTGCAAAAGGCTGATCTGACCAAGAGTCTGACTCGTGAAGAATATAAAAAACAAGTGAAGAAGCTGCAAAAACGGCTGACTGACCTGCATGGTCAATTATATGCAAAGCGTATCCCTGTCGTACTTGCGTTTGAGGGTTGGGATGCCGGCGGCAAAGGTGGAGCCATCAAGCGGCTGACAGAAGCTCTTGACCCACGCGGTTATACTGTGAATCCCACCTCTGCTCCAAACGATATCGAACGTGTACATCATTATCTTTGGCGATTCTGGAATCATATGCCAAAGGATGGACATATCGCTATATTTGACCGCACCTGGTATGGACGTGTCATGGTAGAGCGTATCGAAGGCTTCTGTTCTGTAGAGGAATGGGAACGTGCCTACAAGGAAATCAACGATATGGAATCACAGCTTGCGAGTCATGGTGCTGTCGTCATCAAGTTCTGGATGCAGATTGATAAAGATGAACAGGAACGCCGCTTTACTGACCGTCAGAACACCCCTGAAAAGGCATGGAAAATCACTGATGAAGACTGGCGCAACCGCGAAAAATGGGATCTTTATGAGCAGGCTGTGGATGAAATGCTTATCCGCACCTCAACCACATATGCTCCTTGGGTCATCGTAGAGGGAAATGATAAGTATTATGCCCGTGTCAAGGTACTTGAGACGGTAGTAAATGCACTGGAAAAACGATTAAAATCGTGAATATAAAACGCGTGCCCGCCGATCATACCACATAAAAAGCCGCCTGTTCAACAACAGACGGCTTTCTCAAGGTAAGAAGCTGCAGCAGATATCGTATAACTGAGGCGGATCAATCGGTTTGGCCGTGTGAGCATTCATCCCTGCTTTATAAGCAATCCGTTCATCTTCATTAAATGCATCTGCTGTCATGGCGATAATCGGTATTGTCTTGGCGTCTTTTCGTTTTAAGGCTCTTATTTTTCTGGTAGCCTCCAGTCCATCCATCACCGGCATCCTGATGTCCATCAGTATGAGCTGATAATAATCCTCAGCAGATGCTTCAAACCGCTTCCATGCCTCTTCTCCATTCTCAGCACGTTCTACAATACACCCGTGCTTTTCCAAAAGCGCTGTCGCAATCTCTGTATTAATATCATTATCTTCACCAAGTAGGATATGAATTCCTTTCAGTTTACTGTAATCCTGCACCTTTGGTTCATTCTGTCCTGTCTGTTTTGTTACCTTTGTCAGTTCATAGGGGAAATCCACTGTAAACGTAGTTCCCTGATTCAGCCTGCTTTCCAGCCGGATAGTTCCCTGCATCATATGCACCAGCTTCTCGACAATAGAAAGTCCCAGTCCGGTTCCCTGATTTCTCTCAGAGGTATCTTTCCTGTACTCCTGATTAAAACTTTCAAATGCATGAGGCAGAAACTCCTCACTCATACCGATGCCATTATCACGCACAATAAAACGTTTGATTGTCTGACCTGTCTGCTCTTCCTGTAATTCTTCGATGATAAACTCTACCTTGCCTCCCACCGGAGTGAATTTTACCGCATTGGACAGCAGATTAATAAAGATTTGATTGAAACGCACATGATCTACCAGCATTTCCGGTATTCCGGCACGACTAGTATCCATAGTAAACTGAATCTCTCTGTTCTTGCTCAGCTCATCAATGACATTTCGTATGGTCTTCACAAAATAATCCAACGAATAGGGCTCAGGATTTAATTTGATTCTATCCTGTTCTATTCTGGACATATCAAGCACATCATTGATGATTCCGAGCAGATACTCACCTGATACGTTGACCTTGCCCAGATATTCCATCAGTTTTGCTCTATCTGCTCCTTCTAAAAGCTCCGGATTAGAAAAAGCCAGAACTGCATTCAACGGTGTTCTGATGTCATGACTCATATTGGACAGGAAATCACTCTTGGCATGATTGGCCTGATTTGCTTTATCTACAGCCTCCTGCAGTTTCAGTTTTTGTTTCTGTTCTTCCTCATATAGTCTCGTAATATCTCTGCGAATTATGACAATTACTTCTTTGGTTTCATCAAGATAGTATGCCTTCATCAATTTTCTGAGAATGGTTCCCTGACTGTTGATGCGATAAGCCGCAGTTACAATCTGTTCATCCTGCAGTGCCTCTTTTAGTGACTCAATACAATATAATTTTTTATATTTATCTCTATCATCCTCAATGATAATCTGATTGCACCACTTCATACTCTCTTCGTCAAAGATAAAGTCGTAATATACTCGATTATAATTTGCTTTTTCCAGCATATGTGCAACAGAAGCAATGCCACTTCTTACATTGACATAAATAACAGACTCTATATCCTCATCTAAAATTGTTTCTATAGATAAATGTGACTTCCACTCATGATCGATGTCCTTACAATGTAAAAATGCGATTGCATCTCCACCATCCGGTTTTTCCGTCATAAAGGCGTCCATTTTTACCCAGTGGTAGTCTTCATCCACAAGAAGTCTGCGATAAATGACAGATACATATCGTTTACCCTGAGCATATGCGCTCTTTAATGCATCATAGAACATGACATTGCTAACCTTCTCAACATCCTCCGGATAGATTCTGGAAGCAATAAACTCTCTGATATACTCATCAATTCTGGAGCCCTGCTCCATATTCGACAAATTACCGTATTTAGACTCATATTCTTCTATCAGACCGGATGTCAGGTTCATCTGGTAATACAGAATTGAATCCTTAACCAGGCCTTTGCGCAGACTTCTCTCATGTTCATAACGTCGCCTGTTTTCCTGCTCCATCTGATCCACTTTTTCCTTAGCATTGACCTGTTCAGTCACGTCCAGCATAACCGTATTCAGAGTGATTCGGTCATTCTTGCGTTGTGCAACAACGCCCCTCATATTTACCCATTTGTACTCACCGTTTTTCTGTACCAGGCGGCAGGTACAGTTTGTTGACTCCCTGCCCGTCAACAGTCTTTCCAACTGCTGTCGGATATCCTTCCTGTCACTCTCCTCCACAAAGCTCAGTGGGTCAAAATGTAAAATGTCACGTTCTCCCTTTTGATAACCGATAATGCTATAAGCACCATCAGATATATACATCGTACGAATATCCTGAGAAGAAAGCTCAAATGTAACCAGTCCGCCCGGAATCGTGTCTGTCAGCAGCTTTAACTGCTTGAAGGCCTCTCTGTTGTCTGTGACATCTCTTCCAACCCCATAGATACCGATGATATTTTTCCCTTGATCACGAAGCAGATACTTTGAAGTATTGATATATCGAAGCGTACCATCTGCAAATGGCAGTTCGTCTGTATAATCAACTGCTGACTTTCCATCCTTTACAATTCTGTTGTCATCTGCCCTGAATCTGTCTGCCACACTCTTTTCAAACAGATCATAATCTGTCATTCCTATGATTTCATTTTCATCCTTGAAACCGACCATTTCTGCAAATGTATGGGATGCACAAACATATGTCAAAGCTCTGTCCTTGATAAAAGAAATGTCTGTTGAAGATGCCATCATCGTCTCCAAAGCGACAGGTAGCATCTGACGATAGGTCAATGTATCCTCAGTTATTGGTGTATAGGTTACATACAGCATTTTATTTTTGGTTTTAGATTTTGCAAGTCCTGCTCTTACCAAAAACGGAACATAGTGCCCCTTTCCATGCAGAATGTGCAGCTCACACTCCTGTTCCTGCCCGCTCACGCTGGCTCTCTGAATCAGCATGGGCAGGGATGCTCTGTCCTCGAGCTTGATGACATCCATGACCATTCCGTTTCTGGATGCATCCGGCTGCCTTCCTATCAGCTGCCAATACTTTTCATTCAGGTAAACGGTTCTGATCTTTCCGTCCGAGATGTCAAAAATACCAGCTCCACACGGAATATTCTCCAACAGCTCTTTCCGGCGTTCCTCTTCACGCGCTTCCTCCGTGATATCTTCAAATACACTGAGCTGCAGTACCTGCTTCTCTTTTCCGTACTCCTTGCTGACGATAATCATTCTGATCGTTTTCATGGATCCGTCCCGGCATTTTGCCCGATACTCCAGCTTCAGAGGCTTGTCACCCGGCATCAGCTGATGTACTTTTTCATAGATAAAATCCCTGTCATCAGGATGAAACAGAGCATATGTATCCGTAACCTCATCCAGATACTGCTGCTTTGTATAGCCAAGCATATTACAATATTTATCATTCGTGAACAGGTACTCTACCTTATCCCCATCAAGCGCAACTGCAGTTACCCCGTTTGCCACATTCTCCAGAATCAGCTGCATCAGGGTATCTGTCTCGCTTTCCCTCTCGATAGCCTCATACTCTTTCGTGATATCATCTGTGACGGCAAGCTGCAGTAAACCTTCATATCCATCCAGCATCATCTGGGACATTTTACACTTCACCCAAATATAAGTACCACTGCGTTTTCTGACTCTATAGGTCAATTCATAGGATTCCACATCCTCATCCCAATGTTCAGCCTTTTCCTGTACATATGTCAGATCCTTTGGATGAATCAAATCCATAACATCAGACACTTCTTGCATATATTGCTGTTTTGAATATCCACGCTGTTCATAAAACCGGTCATTTGCATAAATGATATCGGTAGCTTTGTTATGTTGATAATAACATACCGAGACGCCTGCACTGATATTTGCCAATACTGCTTCCAGCTTGGATGCCATCCTGCGTTCCTGCATCTCTGCCTTTCTTTGCTGGGTCATATCTTCCAATACACAATAAAACAGATATCTGTCACCTGTGCTTGCAATTACTCGCATAGTTGCACGCAGATAAACGGATTCACCTTGCTCTCTGAAATCTGGAAGTTCCATTTCATCTACAACCTCTGCGCCTGTATGAATGGCTTTCTGCATGGCCTTATGTGAATTTTCCGCTGATTCAGGAGTCAGATATCTATTCCAGTTAACGCGGATTGCATCTCTCGACCGTATTGATTCGCCGCATATGATTCTGGCATATTTATCATTCACCCGTATGATTTCTATCCTGCCGTTCCGGTACTCAAAGACACATGCTCCTCCTACAAAGCTGTTAAATATTAAAGTATCTATAGACTTCGGACTCCAAAAGGTCTCACTGTCATATGTCTCCACAGTCTCTATGGCAGAGACCTTCTCCGCATATTCACTATCCTCGATGATTCTGTCGAATTCTGTACCTGGCAAGGGCTTGGAATACAGATATCCCTGTATGTAGTAACAGCCTATGGACTTTAAAAAATCAGCCTGTTCCAGTCTTTCTACGCCTTCTGCGATAGCAGACATCCCGATCCATCTGGTCATTCTGACTACTGATTCCAGTATACTTCCGCCTCTGTCCGACTGATCATTGCCCTCCAGAAAACGCATGTCCAGTTTGACGATATCCGCAGGAACATCTTTTAATGTATTTAATGAGGAATAGCCACTTCCAAAATCATCAATTTCAATGATAAATCCAAGGTTTTTTAAGGATTTAATCACATAGATCAGCTGGTCGGTTGACTCAGTAAATGCAGATTCTGTAATCTCAAGGCGCAGTGCTTCTACAGGTATCTGATACTTCTGGGTCAAACCGTATATGAATTCCACCAAATCACTTCTATAAATGTCATAGCGCGAAATATTAACAGAAATCGGAATGATCTGAGCACTGGCATCCAATATCTTTTTCAGATAGATGCAGACCTGTTCCCAAACAAACCGGTCAACCTCGTAAACAAATCCATTTTTTTCAAAAATTGGAATAAAGACACCCGGAGAAATAAGCCCTTTAACCGGATGACGCCATCTGACCAAAGCCTCTGCACCGATCAGAGAACCTGTTGCATGATTGAACTGTGGCTGATACCACACCTCAAACTGTCCTTCATCAAGAGCCTTTTTCATCTCTCCTGCTATTTCCTGCTCCTGCAAAATACAGTCACGCATTTTTGCATCATATACAGCGATATGTACATCATAACGCCCTTTGATAGACTCCTTGGCCATAACAGCGCGGTCATACATCGCACTGGGTTCCAGTGAAATCTCGTCTACCACATAGCGTCCGATTGAATATTTAATAGGAGGAATCGATCCATCCAGTATGGATGCCTTCTCCCGAACCTCCTCTATCTCTTCTGTTTCAGCAAAGCTGACAGGATATAAGAGTGCAAAGTTATCGGCACTGATTCTGGACATAATGGCACCGGCACGCTTAAAGTGCTCTTGAAAGATGGCTGCTATCTGCCGTAATACATCATCTCCCTTTGCATTGCCATACTGGTCATTGATCACCCTGAACTTAATAATATCAAAGCAGGACATTATATAGTATCCCGCCTCATGCTCTGCTACCATCTCCCTGGCACGATCAAAAAAAGCAGCACGGCTCATCAATCCAGTCAACGCATCTGTTTTAGCTGCATTGATGATTGCCGACTGCTCTCTTAAATGAATTGTATTTTTCAGTCTGTTCTTCAGAATCCTTGCATCATAAGGCTTTGTGATGTAATCATTGGCACCTGCCTCAAGCGCACATCCCTCTGTCTCCCTGTCATCCTTTCCAGTTGCTACGATAACCGGTATCTGTGCCGTATTGGCATCCTGACGCATCCTTCGCAGGACTTCGAAGCCGTCCATTTTAGGCATGATCAAATCCAGAATCACTGCTGATAACGTACTATACTCCTGCTGCAGCAGTTGTATGGCCTCAACACCGTTATCTGCTGTCATGATATCATAGTCTGATTCTAAAATCGTACGAAGCAGTTCGCGATTCATTTCATGATCTTCTACAATTAATACTCTTCTATTCATCCAAAAACTGCCTCCTATACAGTCATCGACAGCACGTAGAAAATTTATTATACAAATCTATAATATCATATTTTTTACATATTTGCATCATTTATGGGAAAACATTTGCCATTTCTTTTCCAATTCTGCAGCAATTTGATTCATAACAGCCGCATCCACCTTGAGCATCTTCCGATCATAGGTCAGGAATCCATTTGTTTCATCCTCCACATCGCTCAGCTGCGTGTATATACTTCCATTCAGTCCGTTGGCAATCTCAGGAATCACCTCATTTCTGTAGAAGTTCTCCACTGCCTGTGTCAGCGACCTCTGATCATCATAGTTGCCATATCCGTATGTATTATGGATGCCGTAGGAATGCTCTTCGATTTTCAGTGAATAGCCGCCACATTCTGATACAATAACCGGTTTCTCGCTTTCTTCCATCCTAATCGGATGAAAATAAACATGCAGACTGAATACATCACTCTCTGACTGCTTAAACCAGCCTGATGTTGCATCCCAGACACGAGTCGGATCGACCTCTTTCATATGACAGCAGATCCGATCACTTTCATACTGCCCCCAGCCTTCATTAAATAAAGTGTAATAGCAGATACAAGGAAAATGATACAGATAATTGACTGTGGCCTCACTGTGTGCCTCAAAAAAGTCCTTGCTCTTTTGATTTCTATATATCCTGCGGTCATTCAGATCCACCGGTTTCAATGTTGGCAGTGCTGTATCTCTCAAAAACGAATAACGGGAATTATTGACCATGTCCTGCATCACGACCATACCAAGTCTGTCACACAGATAGTAAAAGCCTGCCGGTTCGATTTTGATGTGTTTACGCAGTGTATTAAATCCGAGCTTCTTCATTGCCAGGATATCGTCTGCATAGCACTGCATGGTGGAAGGAGTAAAGATACCATCACTGAAATAGCCCTGATCCAGGACTCCATGAAAATAAAACGGTTTTCCATTCAGACAGATTCTGTTTCTTCCATTGATATTTTCTATTGTCACCGTTCTAAGTGCAAAGTAAGAGGATATCCGGTCTTCGTTGACTTGTATGGTCATTTCATAAAGATATGGATGATCAGGAGTCCAGTGTACAGGATTTTCAATCTGGATTGTAATCTCATCCTCTGTGAATTCCCTTATGATTTCGCCTTCTGGTGTCTTTATATGTATACTCTTCGGATATGTCTGTGTCTGCTTGACCAGTTCTTTTCGCGCATCTGCGCAACGAACCTCAATTTGAACCCTGTCCAGTTCCGGTGTCACCCGGATATCCCGAATATAGACCCGTGGCACGCTTTCCAGCCAGACGCTCTGCCAGATGCCTGAAACCGGTGTATACCACATACCACCGCGTTTTCTGCACTGCTTTCCGTATGGATATCTAGAGGACAGCGTATCTGTGACTCTGACTGCTATGTGATTGGAGCCGTCCTTGAGATGATCCGTGATGTCTGCCTCAAACGGAAGATAACCGCCCTCATGTCTGCACACCTCAGTCCCATTAACATAGACAGCTGCTATCTGGTCAACAGCGCCAAAATGCAACAGCACCCTGTCTTTATAAAAGCCCGCCGGCAGCCTGAATTCCTTGTGATACCAAAAATGATTGTTGACTCTGGGAAGCCTGCGGAGTCCATTCGCCTGATAGCGGATATCATATTCTGACAGTATTGACTGGGGTGGATAAGGCACGATAATGGTCTCACTCCATGCTGAGGGAATATCCTTCTGTGCACTCATCTTGATATCCCACTTTCCATCCAGTGAATAGAAGGAATCTCTGCGCAGCTGTGGTCGGGGATATGCTGCATCCAAAACTGCTTTGCTTTCAGCCTCTGACACCTGCATTGGCAGCTCCCTGTGTTCATTCTGTATCATCCGGAAGATCAGATGCAGCACAACTGCCAGTATGACGGCTACGATCAATGCTGCCAGATAAATATTCGCATTGGGTAAAAAGGAAGTCGTTCCGTCTCCATTTGTGATCACCTCTGCATCCGCCAGAACTGCAGCTCCAATTCCCGGTCCTATGATTCCCGGAATAAAGACTTGGGCAAAGATTCGCAGTCCCTGAAAAAGTCCTGCCTTTTCCTGTGGAATATGATCCTTGATCATTGCACCAAACACAGCCATTCCGGTCAGATATCCGGTCATCATGAACAGAGAACCGATGAATACAGGAGCTGTCGTTCTTCCTGTATATAAGAAAACATATCCAATCATCAGCATAATCACAGTCGGAATCACAGACATCTTAAACTGCAGTCTGTCATAAAGTCTCCCATAGAACGCCGTAATCAAAGAAGCCAGAATAATCGCGGGTGCCATAATCAGTACATAATTCTCCATCCCGAGTGATTTCTCATAATACAGAATCAGATATGGCATATACGTCTGAATCGAAATGCCGAACACGGCAAAAGCTCCAAGAACCACATATAATAATTTGTTTTCCTTTACAACAGAAGGGCGGAAGCCATAGATGATATTTGCAAAATAATGCTGATTGTCCTGCTTCTTTGCTGCTTTCTCGTCAATCAGAAAGAATCCAAGGATTCCGATGAGCACGACTCCGACTCCGATGATCGTATAAATGGTCACCCATGAGGATTGACTGTCTAAGTCAAATGCCATAAAGCCGCCAAATACCACTAGAATAGCAACTAACGGCATCATGGAATTGATACCCTCAATGGAGCCTCTGTTTGTCTCATCCCCTACATCAGTCAGCCAGGCATTGAAACAGGCATCATTTGCACTGGAACCGAAAAATGTCATGACGCAGTCCATAATGATGACCAGTGTGACGCCAACAGAAGCTGCCACTGTTACATCTGATACAAACCTTGTAATCACATCCATACGAATCAATGCAAAGCTTAATATCGAAAAGCCCCAAAAGAAATAGCCAAGACAGATGATGATTTTCCTCTTGCCCAGCTTATCCGACAGTGCTCCTATGAGCAGAGTCGTTACAGTCGCTGCAATCGAGCTTGCTGACACCATCAGTGAAATCTGCGCGGCAGTTGCATGAAACATTTTATATATAAATACATTGAAATACATATTCTCCACAACCCATGCAATCTGTCCCACCAGGCTGAAGATCACAAGACCGATCCAGAACTTCTTTGAAAGCTTTGTCTTCATATGCTGCACCATCCTTTTTAAGAGCTCTCCCTTGATTTTATCATATACATCGTTCATTTTCTATGCAATTATGGATAAG
>JAUNSO010000034.1:2970-4492 GCA_030539165.1 bacterium | reverse complement strand
CTCTCCCTTGATTTTATCATATACATCGTTCATTTTCTATGCAATTATGGATAAGTATTTACATACCTATACCTTCTATGATAATATGAACAACGGACATTCTATGAACCACAAGGAGAAACAAAATGCAGGATACTGAACAAATCAAAGAAAATAAAATGGGAACCATGCCGGTCAACAAATTATTGATCTCCATGTCCCTGCCAATGATGATTTCCATGCTGGTACAGGCATTATACAATGTAGTGGATTCCATATTCGTATCGAGAATCTGCGAAGATGCACTGACTGCAGTGTCCCTGGCATTTCCCATACAGAGTCTGATGATTGCACTCGGTGCAGGTATGGGTGTCGGTGTCAATGCACTCCTGTCCCGCTCTCTTGGAGAAAAGGATTATCATAAAGTAAATAAAGCTGCCATGAACGGCATCTTCCTGTCTCTGATCAATATCATCATCTTCCTATTGATTGGCATCTTTGTTACAAAGCCTTTTTATCTGAGTCAGACAGATGATCCTGAAATAGTCGCCTATGGTATTGAATATCTGACCATTGTCTGCTGCTGTTCTTTTGGTATCTACACACAGTTTATTTTTGAACGACTGCTGCAGTCAATTGGCAAGACCTTTTATACAATGCTGACACAAGGGCTGGGAGCAATCATCAATATCATCCTTGACCCAATCCTGATATTTGGACTTCTTGGATTTCCGAAAATGGGAGTTGCCGGAGCTGCAATCGCAACAGTCATCGGACAGATTGTAGCAGGTATTTTTGCCATCATCCTGAACCTGAAGAAAAACACAGAGGTACATCTGCACTTCAAGGGCTTTCGTCCTGATCTCCAGACCATTGGACAGATTTACTCAGTTGGACTTCCTTCTATCATCATGCAGTCCATCGGTTCGATTATGACCTATGGCATGAACCACATCCTGATTGCATTCTCCTCTACAGCAACAGCGGTATTTGGCGTTTATTTCAAGCTGCAAAGCTTTATCTTCATGCCGGTCTTCGGACTAAACAATGGCATGGTTCCTATCATTGCATTTAATTACGGTGCACGAAAAAAAGACCGTATGATCCACACCATGAAGCTGAGCATTCTATATGCTGAGGCTATGATGTTCATCGGATTTCTGGTCTTTCAATTCCTGCCTGAACCATTATTCAGATTATTTGATGCGTCTGATCACATGCTGAGCATGGGTATTCCCGCACTGCGAATCATCAGTATCCACTTCCTGTTCGCAGGCTTCTGTATCATCGTTGGCTCTGTATTTCAGGCACTCGGTAACGGAGTCTACAGCATGATCGTCTCCATCGCCAGACAGCTTGCAGTCCTGCTGCCCGCTGCCTACCTGCTCTCCAGGCTCGATAATGTCAACTACGTCTGGTGGGCATTCCCGATCGCAGAGCTGGCTTCACTCGCCATCTCCACATTCTTCCTGATCAGAATCAACCGGAAGATTCTACAGAAGATCTGAACTTTTTAACCCATATTAGCAATAATTATTATTAG
>JAUNSO010000034.1:0-2870 GCA_030539165.1 bacterium | reverse complement strand
TAGAATACAATGTAACAAATGATATACCCACACTTTTTCTTAATTCCACAATTCTTTTTTCACAGTCTCTCAGCAAAATGTCTCCATGATAAATTTTTTGATCTTCTGTTTCTATAATTGATTGGTGCTGATAATCACTATGTATTGCCAAATAGTTAATATTTACTGCTCCACCCATAGGAACAATACTTTTTTCTTCACCAATTGCTTCTATCTGATCCACTCTTCCAACCTCTATGTTGTAATAACCCAACATAAAATCGTCATGATCCGACAGCATAACATAAGTAATGCCTTGATTTTCATCCAAGGCATCACCATTTTTTAAGAATCCATCTATTACATTATTTCCACATTTGAAATCATTTGCCAGATGCTTATATCTGCTAGTATACTTATAAATATTCATATTCTTCCTATTTACGTGTAACTCGATAAGTTGGCTGATGAGAAGATTGATCTACATTAACAGAGAAATTATGGGAATCTATAAATTCAACCATCTTCTTGTTCATCTCTGATGCAGGTGTTCTCTCAAGTTTAGTTTTTGCAATAAATGGTTGACTTGGCTTCATTGCATATGCATTCATCCTAATTTCTCCTTCCTGCTGATCTATTTTATCTTTATTAATATTATATCACCTCGGTCATTATTAAGCAATAAAATTACCATCTATAATATGACCATAATCACTCAAAAATATTCTATTTTCTATATTAATTTTCATTCATCCTTGCAAGCTTTGCAGCCTGATCGGCGGCGATGCATGCGTCTATGATTTCCTGGATATCTCCGTTCATAATCTTGTCCAGCTTGTACAGTGTTAGGTTGATTCTATGGTCTGTGACACGACCCTGTGGGAAGTTGTAGGTTCTGATCTTCTCGGAGCGGTCTCCTGTGCCGACCTGACTTCTTCTGGCCTCAGCCTCTGCATCATGTGCCTTCTGCTGCTCCAGATCATACAGCTTGGTACGAAGGAGTGCATAAGCCTTGGCTTTATTTTGAATCTGTGACTTCTCTGTCTGTGAATAGATCACAATGCCTGTCGGCATATGGGTCAGACGCACTGCCGAGTCTGTCGTGTTGACACACTGTCCGCCTGCTCCTGATGACCTGCAGACATCAATTCTGATATCCTTTTCATCAATGACAACGTCTACTTCCTCAGCCTCCGGCATTACTGCTACCGTAATGGTAGAGGTGTGAATACGTCCGCCGCTCTCCGTCTCCGGAACACGCTGTACACGATGTACACCGCTCTCATATTTCATAACAGAGTAAACACCCTGTCCTGTCAGCATAAATGTGACATTCTTCATACCGCCGATGCCGATTTCCTCAACTTCAATCGTCTCGACCTTCCAGCGTCTGCCTTCTGCATAATGTACATACATACGATAGATCTCAGCTGCAAATAAAGCCGCTTCATCTCCGCCTGCGCCCGCACGGATTTCCACGATAACATTCTTATCATCATTCGGATCCTTCGGCAATAACAGAATTTTCAGCTTCTGCTCCAGTTCTTCTATGCGTTTCTTAGAGTCGTTTAACTCCTCCTTTAGCATCTCACGCATTTCTTCATCATTTTCTTCGCCAAGCATCTCCAGTGAATCCTCAACAGCCTGCTTGCTCTTCTTATATTCCGTATAGGCTTCAATAATCGGAAGCAGATCACTCTGCTCCTTCATGAGCATACGGTAACGGGACTGGTTATCTGCCACTCCGGGCTCTGCCAGCTCTCCCATGATTTCTTCATACCTGATTAATAAATCCTCTAACCTGTCAAACATTTCTTCTCTCCTGATTTCAATCTCATACTTCTTTTATAACTACGTGAATGATCATTTACCATTCTTTGCTTCTCTGCTCTCATCCATGCCAGACTGCACTGACAACCCGATCCAGCCCTGCCAGATCCTTTACCACCCTGATATCAGTATACCCGCTTTGAGTCAGAATCTCTGTCACTGCCTGCCCCTGATCATATCCGATTTCGAAGAAAAGTCTTCCTCCATGATTTAGGAAATCAGGTGCCTGCTCTGCAAGCTTTCTGTAAAAAAGCAGTCCGTCTGCTGTTCCGTCCAAGGCCATCCGCGGTTCATGATCCTTAACCTCCGGTTCCAGAGTCTCTATCACATCACTGCAGATATAAGGTGGGTTTGAAATGATCACATCAAATCGATCAATTGCCTGAACGTCTCTCTGTAGTAAACGCTCTGTGATTTCATGCAGTGCCTTCCGTATCCCTTCCGCATTCTCAAGCAAATCACTTTGTACCAGCCGCAGCCCATCGGTGACTCCCAAGGTCTGTCGATTGCGCTCTGCCACCTGCAGTGCCTCTTTGGATAAGTCTGTTGCAACACATCGCAAATCATTCTTATACTTCATCAGGCTGATCATGATACATCCTGACCCTGTACATACATCCAGTACCGCCATCCCATCCTGTATCTCACGCATAGCTTCCTCAACCAGACATTCTGTATCCTGTCTTGGAATCAAAACGTTTTGGTTTACATAAAACGGCAATCCCATAAATTCCTGTTCATTTGTGATATACTGCAGTGGAATATGGGCTGCCCGTTTACTGACCATTTTCAGATATTGTTCTTCTGTCTCACCGGAAACAGGCTCATCTCCATGTGCCAGCAGATAGCTTCGATCTGTATGGCACAGAAACTCCAGCAATAAACGTGCATCCAGTTCCTCTTCGTGTACAGAAGCATCTCTGAGGCAACGCCTGCCTGCCTCGTATAATTCTCTATATGTCATTGTGTTCCTGTGTTCCATAATTGGTTTTCGTTTCGTAAACCGACTGATCCTGAAGTCCCTGCTGCGTCTCATACCCCGGCTGCTGTTCATAGCCCGG
>JAUNSO010000033.1:9301-33170 GCA_030539165.1 bacterium | reverse complement strand
TTCCTCTTTTCTGCATTGTTTTATAACTGAAATGCATGCAGAGAAATATAAGAGGTCAGACCTGATCAAACGTGTTCACAAACTCATAAATGGCTTACTCGCGTCTACAAACTCATTATATTTGATTTCAGAAAATAAAACAATACGTTCCTGTTATTAATTTACATTTATAAACATTTGGAAACCTTGGGCAGAATTGCCCTGTGAGCCTCTTTTTAAGACTTGATTTGACTTTTGTATGGCAGTTACCTGTTGGCATGTGCATACTTCTAAAATTTAGTATAGCAGGTAACTTTATAGGATGCAGATACTGGCAAAATTCAGTATAGCAAATGGTATCAGGAGATGCAAGAAATTTCTTGCATCTCTCAGACACTTAACTTAAATTTTAAATTCAATTCAAGCTTCCATTATTTCAACAATTCATTCAATTCCCTGACTGCCTTCTCCATCTCCTCATTCGGATAATCGGAAAAGCTGCGGAGTGAACGGATGGGCGTATATTGCGCCATGGCCTCCTGCATCTCAGTCGTGATTGCCTCTGCGGCTGCCTGATTGGCTTTCTGGGTGTTCTCATCTGCTACCAGCACACCCATGTGCTCCATCAGATTTCTCTTAGTATAGTCTCTCAGCTTCTCATGTGCTAACAAATCTCCGAGAATGGTGTCCTTTGTTACCACAAAAGGAAGCTCTGTCTCACTGATATAGTGCACGACTGCCTCCTCGACGATATTCTGTGAGGAATTTCCTACCATAATCCTATAATCACCGGTGGCTGCGTACCAGTCATGAATCTTTACGTTATACCATGCAAAGGAACGTTTATTCAGCGTCATCGTAACCGTTTTCTTCTCACCCGGCTCGAGTTCCACTGCTTCGAAACCTTTCAATTCCTTCTCCGGACGAATGGCTGCTCCCGTTGTGTCCCTGACATAGAGCTGAACCACTTCTTTTCCTGCCATCTTGCCAGTATTCTTAACATCCACACTGACCTCAACCGTCTCAGACTCCTTCACTGCCTTTTGATTCAGATGCAGATTGGATATCTCAAACTGTGTATAGCTGAGTCCGTGTCCAAAAGGAAAACGAACCGGCATCTTCTTCGCTTCATAATATCTGTAGCCTACAAAAATACCTTCTGCATAGGAAACCTTCTCATCTGTTCCGGGAAAATTCAGGTAAGACGGATTGTCCTCGAGCTTCATCGGGAATGTCTCTGCTAATTTTCCACACGGATTGGTCTTTCCGTATAAAATATCTGTCACTGCCTCTGCCGCGCCTTCTCCGCACAGATATGCCTCTACGATTCCCTTGACATCATCTGCCCATGGCATTTCCACCGGTGAACCGTTGTGCAGTACGACAACCACATTCTTCTGTACCTTCAATATCTTCTTAATCAGATAATTCTGACAGTCCGGCAGTCTCATATGACTGCGGTCATACCCCTCTGACTCAAAGGAATCCGGCAATCCTGCAAAGATCACAACCTTCTTCGCCTTCTTCGCTGCCTCAACCGCATCCTTGACAAGCTTCTGGTCGATGACATCCTCTTTCGCCGAGAAGCCTTCTGCGTAGCGTACCTTCTGATAGTTCTGAAGGATCTCCACTGCAGACGGAACCTGCTTTGCATTGATATGGCCGCTGCCGCCTCCCTGGAAACGCGGCTTTGCAGCAAATCCGCCAATCACTGCTATCTCATCCTTGCCATCCTTCAATGGCAGAATCTTATCTTCGTTCTTTAGTAAAACAATACACTGCTTCGCAAGCTCTACAGCCTTCTTATGATCCTTCTTTCGATCAAAGACTTCTTTTTTTCTATGCTCTGTATAGCGGAAGATTAACTTCAGGATTCTCTCTACTGCCTGATCCAGAATCTCTTCCGATAAGGAACCATCTCTTACTGCCTTGATGATTTCCTGATCATTTGTCCCCAGACTGCCCGGCATCTCCAGATCCACGCCTGCCTTGAGTCCCTCTACACGGTCACTGACAGCTCCCCAGTCTGATACAACCAGTCCTTTAAAGCCCCATTCATCACGCAGAATGTCCGTCAGCAGCTCCTTACTTTCTCCGGCAAAGATTCCGTTGATTCTGTTATAGGAGTTCATGACTGTCCACGGCTGAGCCTTCTTCACTGCAGTCTCAAACGGCGGATAATAGATTTCCCGAAGAGTTCTCTCATCTACCTCAGAGGAAACTGACATTCTGTGGTATTCCTGGTTATTGGCTGCAAAATGCTTAATCGAGGTCCCGACATCCTTAGACTGTACGCCCTGGATAAATGCTGCAGATAATTCACCTGCCACATAAGGATCCTCTGAAACATATTCAAAATTACGTCCGCATAACGGAGAACGCTTGATATTCACTGCCGGTCCGAGAATGACTGATAAATCCTCAGCCTGACACTCTTTTCCGATTGCCTTTCCGAGCTTTCTCATCACATTTCTGTCAAAGGAACAAGAGGTGGCACAGGCCGCCGGAAAACAAACAGCTTCAATACTTTCATTCACGCCAAGATGATCCGCCTGATTTGCCTGCTTACGCAGACCATTTGGTCCATCGCTGACCATCACTGCAGGAACACCGAGACGCTCTACCCCTCTCGTATGCCAAAAATCAGCACCGGAGCACATTCCAGCCTTTTCCTCAAGTGTCATTTTGGATACGATTTCTTTTACATTCATTTTCTGTTCCTCCTTTGATAAACTCTACTACAGCATTTCCTCCACCTCAGCATTCATAGGGATAGAGGCTGCGGCACCGGGTCTGGTCACGGCCAGAGCTGAAGCCGCCGTAGCGCGCTGCAATGCCTTTTCAACTGAAAGTCCACGCAATACAGAATCTAGGAAATAGCCTGTAAAGGTATCGCCTGCAGCAGTGGTATCAACTGCATCCACCTTCATGGCTGTCTGTATGAATTGCTGACCCTTTATACAATAAATAGCCCCTTTACTGCCCAATGTCAATAAAATTTTCATATCAGGATATTGATTGACCAATGTGGTCAGTATCTCCGAAGCATCCTTCTTTCCTGTGATCTGCTCCCCCTCTACCTCATTAATCATCAGAATCTCCATTTTAGAAAGATCACATTCCTCCACATGTTCATCATAAGGTGACGGATTCATCACGATCTTCATTCCCTTTTGATAAGCCTGATCGATTATATAGGGAATTTCATTGATTTCATTCTGCAGCAGCAGATAGTCACCTGCTTCAAAGCCCTGTAGTACTTCATCTATAAATGCATGTGTCATCTTCCGGTTGCTTCCTCCGAACAAAATGATGCAGTTTTGTGCATTCCGATCCACCTGAATGATCGTATGACCGCTCTTTCCTGCGATCTTTCTGATATACCTCACATCCACGCCGCTTTCTCTGCACAGCTCGATCATCTGATCGCCTTCTTCACCGACCTGCCCTGCATGAAATACGCTGGCACCTGCTCTTGCAAGTGCAATTGACTGGTTCAGTCCTTTTCCCCCGCAGTAGGTCTCCATACCCGCAGAGGCAATTGTTTCTCCGCCCTGTACGATATGGTGTACTGTATATACATAATCATAATTGAGGGAGCCAAAATTTAATATTTTTGTCATCATCGCCTATCTCCTTCACACATACTCATTCCATCTGTTTCTGATACAGCAATTCCCCATAACGTACTTGCTTACCGGCTCCGGCTTTCGCCTGTCTTCACACGTCATGAGGAATTTTGTTTGATATTGTCAAGGATTACTCTCTGCCTGCGGCGAGAAGTCTCCTTTTATTATACATGTTATCATGCAGGAAATGCAACGCCTGCTCTCAATATAATATTGGCATACGGAGTGAACTCTCCGGTTCTGATTGCAAACTTAACATCTCTGGTACACTTCTTAAACTCAGTATGCGGCATCATTTCCGATTCGATCCCCGGCATGGACTCCCGGAAAAAGCTTAATAAATGCTGATTCTTCTCCACGATCTCCTCTGCCAGATAATAGTACTCAACGACTGTCTCATCCAGTATTGCATTCATGACCTGCTCAAAGGATGGCACTCCCCCGCACAGAGCCAGATCGATCACCGGCACTCCGGATGGAATTGGCATACCTGCATCTCCGATTAAAAACACATCCTTATGTCCCAGTGCAGCAATTGCTCTTGCCAACTCTGCATTCAGTATTCCTCTTTTTTTCATCTTTACTGTTTCCTCATTTCCCAAGCTTTCTTCTCGATTTTAGGTCAACTGCCAGACAGCTGACTTTATAGGACTGCATGCTTATTTGCTTGAATTACGGGCCTGCAGTGCCATCTTTGCTTCCAGGTTTCTCTGGAACTGATCAATGATAACTGCCACCACGATGACAACACCCTTGATGACCATCTGCCAGAACTCCGATACACCACACATAACCATACCGTCATTGATCACACCGATGACAAATGCACCTACGATTGTTCCGCCGATCGTTCCGATACCACCTGCCATGGACGTTCCGCCAAGAACTGCCGCAGCAATTGCGTTCATTTCCCATGACTCTCCTGATGCCGGATGAGCGGCGACCAGCTGGGACGTATTAATCAGTCCGACAATGGCTGCACAGGCTCCTGAAAACATATATACAAAGATCTTATCTCTGTTGACCTTGATGCCGGATAGCTTCGAAGCCTTCTCATTGCCGCCGATCGAGAAGACATGCCATCCGAAAGCCGTCTTTTTCAACAGCATGGAGGCAAGTAATGCAACTACAAAGAAGATAATAACGCCAACCGGGATTCCCAGCACCGATGTACCGAGCAGGTCAAAGCCTGTATTGCCAAGCGCTTCATTTCCTCGAAGGTTGGGATATGTGGCACCATTGGAACGCAGGTTAGAAAAGCCTCTCGCCACATACATCATTCCAAGTGTGGCAATAAAGGGAGCTACATTGCACTTCGTAATGATGACACCGTTCAGCCAGCCGATCAGCGCACCCAGAATCACTGCAATCAGCAGCACCAGTGGCACACAGAAATATAATGTATATCCAAACGGAGTCACCAGACCCTCCTGCAGCAGTCCGCCCGCAATCATACCCGCAAGACCGACCACAGAACCGACCGACAGGTCAATGCCGCCGGTGATGATGACATAGGTCATACCAACTGCCAGGATACCATACAGAGCCACATGCTTTGCGATCAGCAGCATCGTGCTGACCTGCAGGAATGCAGGGGCTGCACAGCTGAAAAATATCATCAGTATAATCAGGACGATAAATGTCCTTCCTTTTAATAGGGTTAAGCCGATTGAGGTCTTATCCAACTTTTTTACTTTATTCATCTTTGCTCTCTCCTTCACTCTCTGTATCTGATTTTCCTGTATGGTGCCCTTTATATGAGGCTATGACCAGACTGTCTTCTGTGATTTCATCCTCTGTAAATTCTCCGGTCTTCTTGCCGTTCGACAATACGATCACCCTGTCAGCGATTGCTACGATTTCCTTTAGCTCCGAAGAGATTACCAGCAATGATAACCCTCTTTCAGCATACTGGTTAATGATATCAAATACCTCTGTCTTGGCACCGATATCAATGCCACGGCTCGGCTCATCCAAAAGCAGGATTTTCGGCTCTGTCAGAATTCCCTTGCCGATTACGACCTTCTGCTGATTTCCACCTGATAAGGATAGAATCGGCAGCTCCTTATTGGCTACTTTGATATGGATATCCTTAATCTGTTCCTCTACTTTTTCATTTTCCAGCTTTTGATTTACGAAAAGTCCCTTTACATAGCGTTTCAGGCTCGAAAGTGAAATGTTCTTTTTGATACTCATGGTCTGCACCAGACCCTCACGCTGTCTGTCCTCCGGAACCAGTGCAAATCCCCTGTCTATCTGTTCTGAGATGTTCTTGACATCTACTTTTTCTCCATTTAACAGGATATCTCCTGTATGCTCCGGCCGCAGTCCCATGATACACTCAAACAGCTCCGTACGTCCTGCACCAAGCAGACCATAGATACCCAGGATTTCTCCCTTTCTGAGCGAAAAGCTGACCTTGTCCAGCAGATAACCACCGCCCTTCTTAGGCAGTGTGATGTCCTTTGCTTCCAAAACAACTTCCCGTTTGCTCCAGTCTATATTTCTCTCTCTCTTCTGATATCCCTTATCAGAACCGACCATGTTCTTGACGATCCAGGGTACATCAATGTCTGCCACCTCTGCATGTGCAACCCATCTGCCGTCTCGCAGGATCGTGACATTGTCACCAATCCGCAGGATTTCCTCCAGCCTGTGTGATATGTAAACGATAGAGATGCCCTGTGCTGTCAGTTCTCTCATGATCTTAAAGAGAACCTCCACCTCAGACTCACTCAGTGAGGAGGTCGGCTCATCCATGATCAGAATCTTCAGATCATCCTGAATCAGATTTCTGGCGATCTCGATCATCTGCTGTTGACCTACACGCAGATCTCCGACGATCGTATGGGGATCAATCGGATATTCCAAACGCTTCAGGATCTCTACTGTTTTCTCGATATGTGTCTTATTATCAACAGCCAGTCCGATTTTCTTTTCATTTCCCATGAACATATTCTGGTATACGGTCAGATTCGGGAACAGACTCAGTTCCTGATGGATAATCCCGATACCGCAGGCTCTGGCCTCACTGGTATTTTTAAATCTGACTTCCTCGCTGCCCATGAACATCTTGCCGGCTGATGGCTGTTCGATTCCCGCGATGATCTTCATCAGTGTGGACTTTCCTGCACCGTTCTCACCAATCAGGACATTGACCTTACCGGTCTCTACGTCAAAGGAAACCTCATCCAGCGCCTTAGTTCCGGGATATATCTTATCAATTTTTTCAGCATGTAAACATATATTGCTCATTCTATATCCTCCGTTCCTACTGGATCGTTAATTTTGTCGGTGTAATCAGGATCTCCCCTGATGAGCCAACTGTAAATGCACCCAGGAATTCAATATTCTTTCCAACCTCAAAGGCTTCATAACCAATTGGGTCGATCACATTCTGTTGGATCAGGGAATTGATGCTCTGTGATACTTCAGCCCATTCAATCTGATTTGTATAATCATTAAAATCTATAAAATTCAAAGAGTCTCTGACAGAAGTGCCCTTAAAGACTGTTCCGATCTGCAGCTTGATGACATCTGCTCCGTCATAGCCATCCAGTTTCACAGTAATGTAGCCTGCTTTCTTATCTGTAACAACCTCGGTAATGCTTGCTGTTCCTTTGACTGTATAAGTCAATTCTCCTTTATCACCCGTGGAATACTTTGCATAATCCTCAGATGCCAGTGAACTCAGATCTCCACCTGCGCTGTTCAACAGCTCTGCCAGCTCTGCTGCCTTCCCCTCCATCTCCGGCAATGCCGTAGTATCCCAGAAGTTTGCCACATCATCACCTGCATTAAATGAAGTTGCTCCAGTCAACGCTGCCTCTTCTCCTGTCTTAACCACCTTGACACATCCGGTCAATGTCAGCATTCCCATACAGACTGCCATGAGTATGACATAGTTTTTCTTTTTCATCCTAGTACTCCTTCCCAATTCCAACCTGTTTCCTTTTCTGATTCATCTATTTAAAACGATCTCATTATTTTCTGATTTAAACTACAGCAGCCCTGCAGCTGCACATTCATGGATATCTCTTCTTAGAAATCAGGGTGTCTGCGGGCAGACACCCCTTTTCTATCGCAAATTATATGAACTGATATTTCCTTATGATTTACTTGAACACGAAATTGTCTAACTTATCTGCATTATCCTTTGTAATTGCTACACAGTCAACCAACTGTTTTTCATCTAAACCTGTAGAACCATTCTTTAAATAATCATCTGCCTGCTGTACTGCCATCTCTGCGATCAGAGCTGCCTGCTGCAGTGCTGTACCTGTCATCTTGCCGGCTTTGATGGCATCTCTTGCATCATTGGATCCGTCAACACCGATGACTGCAACATCCTTCATGCCTGCTGCTTCCAAAGCTGCAACTGCGCCCATAGCCATTGTATCGTTGCCGCAGATAACACCTGTCAGATCCGGATTAGACTGGATGATGGTTTCCATCTTCTCAAATCCTTCTGTCTGCTCCCAGTTAGCTGTTTCCTGTGCTACCATTTCCAGTCCGTCATACTGATCAATCACTTCGTGGAATGCGGAGGAACGAACGCCTGCATTTGTATCAGACTCTTTTCCCATCAGCTCTGCATACTTGCCTTCTTCGCCCATAGCCTCTACAAATACCTCTGCGATTGCCTTTGCGCCCTGGTAATTGTTTGCTACGATCTGTGAAATAGCAATGCCTTCCTGGTTGATCTCTCTGTCGATCAGGAATGTCGGGATTCCTGCATCATAAGCCTTCTGTACTGCTTCAATTGTAGCATCTGCGCCTGCATTATCACAAATGATAGCTGCTGCACCGTCTGCGATTGCGCTTTCAAATAATTCCATCTGCTTTGCTGCATCGTCATCATGTGAAACTGCCTTTACCTCATAACCAAGCTCTTTTGCTTTTGCTGAAGCTGCATCTGCCTCTGTTCCAAAGAAAGGATTGGATACAGAAGGTGTGATAACATAAACAATATTAGATCCGCCACCCGGTAGAGCTGTTGCTGCAGGTGCTGCTTCTTCTGCTGCGGGTGCTGCTGCCTCTGTCTTAGCTCCGCATCCTGAAAGTAATGCTGCCACCATTGCTGCGCTCAATAAAGCGCTGAGTAATTTCTTTTTCATTTTCTTCCTCCTTTAAATGATTAAAAGTTTTTATGATACTAAACAAGATTGCTCTTGTCAGCTCCTGTTTGATGTAAGCACTTTGCTTACGGCTGCCTTCCATCCGGCATACTTTGCATCTCTTTGCTCTCCGGACATGACCGGCATATATTTTTTTCTGTTCATCTGGGAAAACAGACTTTCCTGCTGAAATACTCCCAACGCAATCCCAGCCATGTAGGCGGCTCCGATTCCGGAAAGCTCCTCTGCATCCGGCACCTGTACAGGAATTCCTGCGATGTCGCTCTGAAACTGCATGAGATACTGATTTCTGGTAGGACCGCCATCCACCCTGAGTTCTGCTATCTGTACGCCGGCGTCCTGACTCATGGCATCCAGAATATCCGTGATCTGATAAGCAATGCACTCCAGTGCAGCCTTGACGATTTCCTTCTTTCCTGTTGTTCTGGACATACCGCTGATTGCCGCTGCAGCTTCATTGTCCCAGTAAGGAGCCCCCAGTCCGGAAAATGCCGGTACGAGATAAGTCTGGTCATTCTGATTGGCTTCAGCAGCCAGCTGCTCCGTATCCTTTGCGGATCCGATCATCTGCAGATCCGACTGCAGCCATGTAATGACCGCTCCTGTATAGTTAATATTGCCCTCCAGTACATAACTGACCTTACCGTTCATACCCCATGCCAGTGAAGTCACGACTCCGTGTTTGCTAATGACAGGTTTTTCACCTATATTCATCATGATGGAGGAGCCTGTGCCATATGTACTCTTGACCATACCGGTCAAGTGGCATCCCTGCCCAAACAGTGCACCATGTGAATCACCAAGGACTCCGTGAATCGGCACCTTATGCTTCAGCAGATGTTCAAAATCCGTCTGTCCATAGTCACCATTGGAATCTGTCACCGTTGGAAGACACATCCGGTCAATTCCGTACCATCCGCATATTTCCTCATCCCATGTGAGAGTGTGCAGGTTAAACAGCTGTGTACGTGACGCATTGGAGTAGTCTGTCTGAAAGCACTCACCGCCTGTCAGCCTAAAGACCAGATAGCTGTCCATGGTTCCGAGGCACAGCTCTCCTTGTTCAGCCAGTTTCTTTGCTTCCGGACGATTTTCAAGGATCCATGCAAACTTTGCAGCTGGAAAGTATGGGGAGATAGGAATTCCTGTCTTTTCTCTGACTGCCTCTCCGATCCCTGTTGCTTCTACACGAGCACATAGCTCCTTTGCCCGTGCACACTGCCATACAATTGCGTGGCCGGCAGGTTTTCCGGTCTTTCGGCTCCATGCGACAGAAGTCTCTCGCTGGTTGCTGATCCCGATGCCTGTGATCGCATCTGTATTGATCTTTGATTCCATGATCAGTTTTCTGACCACCTCGATGACATTGTGATAAATCTCCTCAGGATCATGAGACACCCATCCATATTCATTTATAATCTGTTCATGCTCCAGATCTGCCCTGTGGATCAGCCTGCCGTCTTCTCCGAAAAGAAGAGCCTTTGTACCCTGCGTACTCTGATCGATTCCGATGATATATCTTTCCTGCATATCAGATGATCTCCATTGCCTTTTCTACGATTCCCTCTGCATTCAGCTTGTAATAGTCAAATACTTCCTTTGAAGTACCGGTGATGACCGGTGTATCCGGCAGTGCCATGTTGATCACCTTCTTCGGGCAGTTGGCTCCGACCACCTGACTGACCATGGAACCCAGACCGCCAAATGGTGCATGTTCCTCGATTGTTATGACTGCCTTTACAGTTTTTGCTGCCTCTATAATCGCTTTTGTATCTAATGGTTTCACACAGTACATATCCAGCACTGTTACCGAAATTCCTTTTTCCTTCAGGAGATCAGCCGCCTCTATCGCACTGCGCACCATCTCGCCGCATGCTACGACCAGCAGATCCTGTCCCTCTCTGACAACTGTTGCACGATCCATTTCAAATGGTGTGTGTGCTTCCTCATAGATATCCTCTACAGGGTTTCTGCCGACTCTGACATATGCAGGCTTCTCGTCCTGCAGGAGCGCATTAATCAGGCATCTTGTCTGGAATCTGTCACTTGGCAGATACACACGCATATTCGGTACGGATGACATCGCTGCGATATCCTGTGCAGAATGATGGCTCATGCCGAGCGCACCATAGCTGACACCACCACTGATGCCGATCAATGTGACATTTGTATTCGAATAGGCCACATCTACCTTTGCCTGTTCATAGCTTCTGGTGGACAGAAAGCATGCCGGTGATGCTGCAAACGGTTTCTTCCCACATTTAGCGAGTCCTGCTGAGATGCTGACCAGATTTTGCTCTGCGATACCAACCTCTATAAATTGATCCGGATAAGTCTTTGCAAAGTCTGATAGGGATGCAGAGCCTCTGGAATCACTGCACAGTACCACGATATCCTTGTCTGTCTTTGCATGCTCCATCAGTACATCACAGATAGCCTGCCGATTTGGTATTTTATTCATTTTTTGCTGCCTCCTCCCTTTCTGACAGATCCTTCATGATCTGTGCATACTCTTCCGGAGTCGGAACCTTGTGATGCCAGTTCACTTTGTTTTCCATAACGGAAGAACCATATCCTTTGACTGTATTTGCTATGACAACGCTTGGTTTTCCTTTGCATTGTTTTGCTTCGTTAAATGCACTGTCAAGCTGTGCGATATCATTTCCATTTTCTACGCTGATGACATTCCATCCAAAGGATGCAAACCGCTGACACAGATCATCATGTGCCATGACATCTTCTGTGTTGCCTGAGATCTGCAGTCTGTTGCGGTCAACGACTGCACACAGATGATCCAGCTTATAATGTCCTGCTGCCATAACGCCTTCCCATACAGATCCCTCTGCCAGTTCTCCGTCGCCCATTACGGTATAGACACGATAATCGCTGTGATTCATTCTGCCTGCCAATGCCATACCGACACAGACGGGCAGTCCGTGTCCGAGTGAACCGGAATTCATCTCGATACCGGGCAGCTTGTTGTTCGGATGTCCGATAAACTGTGAGCCAAATTTTGAAAACTCACTGATCACCTGTTCAATCGGGAAAAATTCCTTCGCTGCAAGTACGGCATACAATGACTCTACCGAATGCCCCTTGCTCATGACAAACCGGTCTCTGTCCGGGCTGTCCATATTCTCAGGCGATACATTCATTTGACTGAAATAGAGTGTGACCAGAATGTCCATAACACTCATATCACCACCAATATGTCCGCCCTTTCCCTCTACGATCATGTCAATTACATTCTTACGTAATGCAAATGACTTTGCTTTTAAATTCTCCATAATTCTCCTCTTTTCTCATTCTCCACGCAGATACGCTTTGACTTCCTCTTCGATCGGATCATACAGATCCGGCTTGATGCCTATGTATTTACATGCCTCATATAGTACCGGCACGACATCCTTATGAATTCCTACGCAGTGGTGGATATAGGGTCCCTCGACCACCTTGGCTTCCAGTCTCTTGAGATTTTCCACCTCAACCCATACATAGGTACCCTTTGTATAGGGTCCGGCGATACCCTTTGCATGACCCAGCAGCAGAGAATACTCTCCGTTGTCTCCATCAAATCTGCACAGTGTCATATCACCATGCTTGGCCTCCGCCTCAACCGCCCCCGGATGGTCAAATGCCAGCGGGTATCCGATACTGGGCTTTTCCTTCGCAACAGAGATGGGCCACGGGCCGCAGTGCTGCAGCAGTTCACCGTTTTCATTGTCAGGATGTCTGACCGTCCAGTCTGCGAAGAAGCCTCTTGCTTCATCCATGCCAGCTGCCTCTATCATGACAGCTGTGATTGCACCGTGGATATCTGTCTCACATACAACCGGAATTCCCTCTTCATTTAGTAGGGAGTTGGCTGCGCAGGGCATGATTCCGAGTTCTCCCTGCAGTGCATTCCAGCACTGGATTGCGATTGCATTGCATCCATACTGCTCTGCCAGCTGCTTCATTGCTACCTTCAGCGCTGCTACATTTTCCAGTTCCTCATCCTTGACTTTGATATTCATGGCTTCTCTACAGTATGCAACCACCTTCTGTACCTCTGTTCCTTCTGCCTTTGCTTTCTTGACTGCATCAGTCAGTTCCGGCATCGGAATCGGTGACAGCTGAATATTAAATTTTTCAAGCAGTTCGCCCTCGTTGCACATTGTCGTCCAGAAATCGAACGGTCTTGGTGCGATCTGAAGAATTCTCGTATTATGGAACACCTTCACGATATTGCAGACCGTCAGGAAATCTCTGACACCTCTCTCAAACTCAGGATCTGATAATCTGCAGTTTGTCATGTATGTAAACGGAATCTGAAATCTTCTGAGTACCTTGCCTGTTGCAAACAGACCACACTGTGAATCCCTCAAACGGATACCGTTTTCATCCGGTCTCTCATCGCGCGGCCCCCACAGCAGTACCGGAACGCCCAGCTCCTTTGCCAGTCTTGCACACACATACTCTGTTCCGAAGTTACAGTGTGGAAGAAATAATCCATCCACGCCCTCTTTTCTGAACTTCTCTGCGATCTTCTTTACATCATTGTCATCATAGAGCAGTCCTTCCTCATTGATGTCATTGATGTCCACAAAATCGACATCCAGCTCCTTCAGCTTCTCCCTTGTCAGTCCTGCATACTTGACTGCATCCGGTGCACTGAAGATACTCCTTCTGGTTGGTGCAAATCCTAGCTTCATCTTCTTCATGACGTTCTCCTTTTACCTGTTTGTTTCCATTTTATTGAATCGTACGAACACTGTCTCTTTCTATAAATTCTGTACAGACCTGTGTCTTCGCCCTGACATCATCACCGTATTTGATCATTTCCAGCATCCGTCTGACTGCCATCCTTCCCATCTCCTGCTTCGGCACTCTGAGGCTGGTCAGTCTCGGACTCACAATCTCACAATAAGGCAGATCATCAAACCCTATGATGGAAACATCCTCCGGTATTTTATACCCTGACTCCTGCAGAGCTTTCATTGCCCCAAATGCGATCATGTCATTGTCTGCAAAGTATGCTGACGGCAGTTTTGGTTTCTTTTCAAGATAGGCCAGCATATCTTTATAGGCTCCATCCATGGTTGTACTCAATGTCACTGTGTATTCCTTATCAATCGGCAGGTTGTGTTTGTTCATGGAAATCCTGTAGCCGACTGCTCTCGACCGGAATGCCTTGATCCGGAAGCTTCCTTTCAGGTATCCGATGTCCTTATGTCCGTGTTCAATCAGATAATCAACTGCTTTTCTGGCTGAATCTTCATTATTGATCAAAACTCCGTTTCTGCTCATGTCATCACTCCAGTAGTCCAGTGTCATCAGCAGTCCCTTTGCATCTCTGAAATCGTCAAAATCGTTGCCCATCAGTTCTGATCCCAGCAGTACGATCGCTGAGTCCGGATCATTGATAATAGATTTCAGCAATGTCTCATAGTCATCCTTCCTCTTGTCCAGATAGCTGATGACCATATCGTAGCCGGAATTTCTGCATTCATTTTGAAATCCGTCGATCATCAGTGAAAAAAATGGTGTATCTTCAATAATTAAACCGGTACTCTTGTACATGACAAATACAATTTTCTTAATATCATTCTCCTGTATGTACCCGATTTCCTTTGCGACTCTGAATACCTCCTGTGCCGTCTCACTGTTCACACCTTTTTTTCTGTTTAAAGCATTAGATATGGTTGCAGGTGAGTATCCGGTCATCTCGCTGATCTGTTTAATGCTTGCCTTCATCTCTTGTTCCGCCTCTCCAAATTATCTAAATGTTTTATAAATCACATTATAAATAATTTATATTTTTCTTCAATCAATTTTATATCATTATTTGCCTTTTTGTCAATTATCACGGTTTTGATCACTGATTCTTTGTAACCTTTCCACAATAAAAATGACATATCATTACATATAATTCGATTTTTCCGTTTTATGGGAGTAAATATTTATATAAATACTTTACATAATAATCTGAATCAACAGCATAAAAAATAAGCCCCTTTTCTCATGTTGAAAAAGGACTCATATCTTAATTATCAAAATCACATTCTGTTTATATAATCTTACCCTTCTTGGTCTCAAAAAACGTGTCAATGGTTCCGATGATCTGCTCAGGCGGCATCGTCTTCAGCATATATCCCTCCGGCTTCAGTGCCAGTACCTTCTTGACACTCTCCTTATCGCCCTTGCTTGTCAGGAACATGACCGGTATGGAGCTGGTCCTGACCTCTGCACGGATCATCTCCAGCATCTGGGGACCGGAGCAGACCGGCATTTCATAATCAAGAAGAATCAGATCCGGCAGATTCGTTGCCAGAAATGTAATTGCATTGGTCGCGGAGTTCACCATGGATACATGATACCGGTTTCCGAGCCAGGTCTTGACCGTGCGGAGCATCGTGCCTGAGTCATCTACCACCAGAATATGCTTTTTCTTTTCCTCCAGCTCGCCTCTTGCTGCAATATTATTCAGCTTTTCACAGATTGACTTAATATTCAGTGGGCGCTCAAACACTCCGCCGATGGTATCCCGCGGCATCATTTTTTTGACCTCTTCCACGTCGGGCGCATAGCCGATCAGAAAAAGCATTCTTTCTTCTTCCATGCAGATGTCTCTGATATAGACCAGTACATCTTTTTTATTCGTGGACTGTTCGTCCAGATATAAGAAAATCAGCGATGGCTGGTTCTCTATCTTGCTGATTTCCGTCAAATCAAAAGCAGCAAATTCGCATTCAAAATCGGCCTCTTCCAGACCTGCTGCCAACGCGGTCACTATAAATGAGGTTGACTCTCCGACTATGAGTACTCTCCTGTCCATCAGTGTTCCTCCCTGCCTAAATATCCATGAATCAAATCTATTATATCATCTCTTGCAACTTCTGCCATAAAAGTTTTTAATTTCTCATAACTTTCTTGAAACGATTCTGGCATCCGATACTTTGACAATGTCTCCATAATCAGATCAGCACTGTCAAAATCAAATACTTCTGCCACCTCATTCAGAGTTTCCAAAGCTTCCCTTAACCGTTTCTCTTCCATGAGCGGTTTGGCTGCCTCATCCTCCGGCTTCTCGAAGATCTGTCTGATCTGACCTGCATAAATACGATATGTCTGCAGCAGAGCAGGTGTTTCTGCTTCAATCGTTGTCTGATCCTCTGCGTTACCACATGCCTCCAGCTGTTTTGCCTGTTCTGACAGTACAAGCGCACCGATCAGCCGTGCAGAGCTTTTCAGGGAATGCACCTGTATCGTATAGTTTCTGTAGTCTTTCTCCTGAAAATACTGTTCTATCAAAGCTGCCTGTTTTTCAGCCGGCGGATAAAATTCCTTGACTACACTCAGATAGATTTCCTCTGTTCCACATGCCTGTATGCCTGCGTCAACATTGATACCGGATATGTTCCGTAGCTGTGCAGCCGGGCTCCCCTGAATACGCTCCGTATCCTGTTGTTCCCTTTTCTCCTGAGCAGTCTGAGACACCGTTTTCCCCGGCTGACGATTGCCATCTGCTGTCATTCTATCTGCCGGCTTTGCCTCCGCACCTGCCGGCAGGATCAGATCCTGTGGCAGATAGTGTTGTATCATCTGCTCCAGCTTTGCTCCCTCAACAGGCTTTGCCAGATAATCAGTAAAGCCCTCCCGCAGATACATCTCCCTGGCATCTGCCGCTGCATTCGCAGTCAGTGCAATCATCGGAACTCCCACATTCACAGAATCGTCATCCTCCTGCAGATGATGCAGTGTCTCGATTCCATCCATATCCGGCATCAGATGATCGATAAATATAATATGATATCTGCCCTTTGCAGCCAGCTCCAGACATTTTCTTCCGCATGTTGCCGTATCTATTTTTATCTGTGTCTTCTTCAAAAGTCCGCAGAACATCGTCATATTGACTGGCGTATCATCTACGACCAGGATCCGTGCGTCTGGTGCACGCAGACCATTCTGCTGGCACACCTTTGGGGGATCTGTTGCAAGGGCATCTGCCCTGAAGTCTCCGATCGCGTCCCGGCTGATGATCTTTTGTTCTATAGTATAGGAAATAATAGAACCCTTTCCGCATACACTAGAGATCTGCAGATGCCTGTCTGCTGCAGTCAGTTTCTCAATATCCTCTTGAGAAATGCCTTTTCCGGTATCTGCGACACGGATTTTGAGCAACATCATATCAGGATCTGTTTCCTCATAATTGACTGACATGGTTACAAACCCTGTTTCTGTATTGTTGACGGCATTGGATAAGATATCCAAAAGCCTTCTTTTTAGCTCAGCCTCATCGCCATACAGTCTGCATGGGATTTCCTTTTTCACGGTGGCTTTGAATTCCAGTCCCTTTTCCTTTGCTGCCTTTTCAGTACTGCTGACCAGTTCCCTTATAAAGGAACGAACCTCATACTCTGTCAATTTTAATGTCCTTCTTTCTGATCATGAGCTCAGTGCCAAAGCCTTCTCTTTACAGCTCCCGCAGAACCAGTTCTGTAATACCCGGATTGCTGCCGCCCTGTATGCGAAGGACTTTTGAGTGCCTTCCATAGCCGTATTCATCCTCTATCATATTTTTAATGCCGGTACCACCATGATATCCATGAATCAGACGTAGTCTGTATACCGCACCGCCTGCCCTGTTCAGCTGGCTGTCTATCTTGATCTTAGCCTGATACACATTCATTCCATGCAGATCAACCTCTATAATGCCGGAATTCATCATATTTCCTCCCCTGGAATCTGCATCACGACCTGATTTCTGCCATGCTCCTTTGCATAATACAGCTTCTCATCCGCCTCGTTGATCTGTTCTCCGACCAGACCCTTAACATCACAGACCGCTACGCCAAATGACATCGTAAACCGGATCTCCTGATCATTATACTCTACGACCGTTTCTCTGATCCTATGTAGGATATCCTCTAAAATGACTGCTGCAGTCGGTGTATCCTTGCGTTCAAATACAAACAGAAATTCTTCACCGCCCCACCGGATCACAAAGCCACGCCCTGTCATTCCCTCAGTCAGGATGGATGCAACCGTCTTCAGTACGATATCTCCGGCTTCATGTCCGTAGGTATCATTGACCTTCTTGAAGAAATCGATATCTCCCATTGCAATCGTATAGGGCTTTTCATTTTTCTCTGCTTTCTCACGTGCTGCATCTATTTTCTTGGAACCGGCACGCCTGTTATACAGTCCGGTCAACGGATCCCGCTCTATGACCTTTCGCAGTGAATTCTGTACATGCATCGTAAACCTGCCGATATCTCCGAGCTCATCGTCCCTTTTTAGTACGACCGGATCGATTTCAGTCGCCAGATTTTCTCTGTCCATTTCGCGTAGTAGCTCCATAATCCGTTTAATGACCATTACAGTCTGTGTACTGAATTTGATCATAATCAGTGCCGTAATGACCAACGCAATCAGTGCGATTATAATATTCCGGATGACCGTGCCATAAATCATAGATTTGACTTCACCGGCAGGTGTCGCTGTCGCAATCATACCGATACACTCACCTTTTTGGTTCAAGATGGGGCCATAATAAGCATAGTAATCTTGATTGCCGACTTCCACATTATCATAGAAGCAGGCCTCAGGTTCATTCCACATTTTCTTGGAAATCAGCAGATGTGCCGCCGTACCGATATAGCGGTTCGCATTTTCATCCATGATGGTCGTCAGCATTCTGACATCATAGAAGAAAATCGAGATGTCTACTCCCGTATCCTCCTTGAAACGATCCATGATGTGATATTCTCCACTGATCACCTTGCCGCCCTTGGTCAGCGCCATCTTATCCTCATCCTTGACCAGCACATCATAATCACCCGGATATGCCACGTCGTAGGCAATCAGCGCAGCTGCTCCCACATCCTGCAGATCCTGCTGTACCTGTGACTGCATCCCTTTTGAAAATGCAATTGTACTATATAAAATAATAACAACTCCGAGCGCAATCAAAGGCAGCAGAGTCATTCGCATAAATGAATTGTACAGACTGCCCTGTCCTTTTCTACGCATCTTTTCAATTTTCATCTGCTATCTGCTCCTTATCGCTTGCGGTACACAGCTATCCTATCGATCAGCTATCAGTCCTGCATCCTTCATCTTACGCTTCATCTTGTACATTCTCTGGTCAGCCAGTTCATAGACTGCTTCTGAGTCTCCACCTGCACACTCTGTATTAAAAGCATATCCCCATGCCACACTCAGCCGGATATCGCGCTCTCTGACATTCTGTTTTCCCATCATGTCCTCCATGAACTGCAGTCTGCCTTGAAGCCGGGTCTTTGTGATCTGCGGAAGGATTACAATAAACTCGTCACCCCCGAAACGTCCTACCGTTCCATCCGCTGCAAAGGTTTTTCCCAGTATAGCAGCAAAATCCTTCAGCAGTCTGTCACCGCAGGCATGACCAAGAGAGTCATTGATCTGTTTCAGATTATTCAGATCCAGACTCAGAATCGCATACCCTTTCTCATCGTATTCCAGTTCCTGCAGGACTTCCTCGCACTTTGCCCTGTTATGTATGTTAGTCAGTTCATCCGAGTATGCCATTTTCAGCAGAAGCTCATGCTCCGCTTTGATATACATATTATCCACCAGCGAAACACAATAGCTGATGATCAATATGATCACAAACAGCAGTGTGCCTACCGGCATGATACTGATCGTATCCTTCATAAAATCAGGGAGAATATATTTTCGTATATTATAACGAACCAGATCACAGCCGGAAAAGACCGCCAGCGCTATAATCGCGCAGGAAATAATGCGCAACGTGCGGCTCTCATCCTTGATATGTCTGATCACCGTGAGCAGAATAAACGGGATATATGCAACGAGCAGCACCTGATAAATGGTCAATGCTGCAGGTAAATGTACAATATTAAAAATCTGCAGAAGCTCCATTACAGCAAAAAACAAAGCACTGCAAATGCTCAGAATCCTATAGATCCACCTCTCCAGATTCATTTCCTTGCCGATTACATAGAAAAACACCATGATCGGAACCGGTGAAAAATACAGTGCCGTATATTCTAACAGCGTATTTTGATCATACTTTTGCGAAAATAACTGTATCAGCTTGTAGTTGCACGAAACCCATACTCCGATTGCAATAGAAAACAGAGAAATCCATAACGGCCAACGAAACTCCTGGTTATAAAACTGCGCAAAGGAAGCGATCAGGATCAGTACACACCCGAATACAATCAAAAACACACTAATGCAAAGTATCATCCTGTTTTCATAGATAAAATCCGTGATTATTTTTCCGTCTTCCTCAAGCAGCACACCATCTAATGAAGTAAATGCATTGATCTCAGTGACTCCGAGACTGATTTCCAGCTTTTGTCCCTCATAATTTTCCGGTAGTGTCACATAATGATATCCGCTTCCCACAATCCTGCCCGTAGTCTCATGATCAGCTCCGTACTCATAGATCTGCTCACCATCCAGTTTGACCTTCACAGTAGCATGATAAGCCAGAATGCGCAGAACAGGATCTGTTATTTTCTGCTCCGGCAGTGTATTTTCTAATAATACATGGTCTCCTTTTTGGGTTGCCGGAAATGAAAAGCTGTTCAGATTCACATCTTGACTCACCTGGTCATTTATTGTAATCTTCCATCCGGTATTCAGCCACACTCCATCCTGATATGGCTCCTTGTTTCCAATCATCTGATATAATATGCAGATCAGACTGACAACGCACAATGTCGTGATCGTGGCATAAAAAAAGCTTTTCTTATTTTGCAGCTTTGGTATTTTCATAATATCCTCGTCTTTATTTTATAAACTTATACTTTTCATAGTCCTATCATATCATACATTATGTCTACCGACAACTTTCAGTTTTTACGAAATTTCATACGAAACTGCAGTTGATGATAGCGATATAGTTGCGATTTTTTTTCCATTCTTGCGGAATCAATAAAATAAGATTGTTTTCATCGAAAGATATGATATATTGTATATATGATGATGCAGGAAGCATATGCATGTTGCTTTCTGTTTCATTACGGGGAAAAACAAATACCAGGAGGTAACATATGCAAATTTACAAAGCTAAGAATTATGAACAAATGAGCCGTATCGCGGCAAATATCATTTCATCACAGATCATACTGAAGCCTGACAGTGTATTAGGTCTGGCAACGGGTTCTACACCCATCGGTACATACGCTGAGCTCGTAAAGCGTTATCAGAACGGAGATCTGGATTTCTCAGCCATTACCAGTATTAATCTGGATGAGTACAAGGGGCTGCCGGGAACCAATGATCAGAGCTACCGCTATTTCATGAATACCAATCTGTTTAATCATGTCAATATCAACAAAGAGCATACTTATGTTCCGGATGGTCTGGAGCCGGATTCTGACAAAGCATGTAGTGCTTACAATGCCATCATTCATCAGCATGGCGGCGGGGTTGACCTGCAGTTACTTGGTCTCGGTCACAATGGACACATTGGATTCAATGAACCGTCAGATGCCTTTGATAAGGAGACGCATTGTGTTGACTTATCAGAGCGTACGATAGAGGCAAATGCACGCTTCTTTGAAAATAAGGATGCGGTTCCGAAGCAGGCTTACACTATGGGTATCCAGACCATTATGAATGCGAAGAAGGTTATGGTGATTGTCAGTGGTAAGGATAAGGCTGAGATTGTGAAGAAGGCTTTCTTTGGTCCGATTACTCCGCAGGTTCCGGCTTCTGCGCTGCAGCTGCATCAGGATTTTGTTTTGGTGGGGGATGAAGAGGCGTTGGGACTTATATAGACTAACGGACGCACCTTGTATTGTGTATTGTTGGATTTTGTTCAGGATTCCGGGATTAAGAGATGCTAAGTATTCCGGGATGGGGTTGGGAACGGACGTAACCGGTTCAGATTCGCCTTCCATGGCTCAGCTGAACCTTGCCGGAACATCGTGTTCCGGCATTACTGGATTTGTACGGAATACTAAGCATTTCTAAATCCCTGCATATTCACAAAATCTAACAATACACAATGCAAGGTGCTGTTTTTGTTTATATGAGGGTGTGTGTGTTATTTGGGCGAAGATGGCGAGTGTGGGTAAGTGGTGTTAGGATATTTTTTTGAGGGTGTATGGGTTGATTGTGGAGTTATGATGTTTTGATGGATTTCTTTATGTAATATATGGAGGTATGGGTATGTGGATTGAGAAGGTTAGGATTTTTAGTGAGGATTGTGTGTTTCGGTGTGGGAATATTGAGATTGAGGGGGAGCGGTTTGGGTCTGTGATGTTTGATTCCAAGGATGAGGAAAGATTGGATTCGGAGGGGTTGTATGCGATTCCGGGGTTGTGTGATATTCATTTTCATGCTTGTGATGGGATGGATTTTTGTGACGGAACGACGGAGGCGCTGTCTGTCATGGCGCATTATGAAGCGTTTAACGGGATTACATCGATTTGTCCCGCTTCTATGACTTTAAATGCGGCCAGATTGCTTGAAATCTGTAAGAATGCTTCGAAATTCACCGCAGGTTCAGATGAGGCGGCTCTTGTCGGAATCAATCTGGAGGGGCCATTTCTGTCCTATGAAAAGCGTGGTGCACAAAATCCAAAATATCTGATTGCTCCGGACGCAGCCCTTGTCAGAGAGCTGAATCAGGCTTCCGGTGGTCTTGTGAAGCTCATCTCTCTTGCTCCTGAGCTGCCGGGTTCTATGGAATTTATTCAGGCACTCAAAAATGATTTTATCCTGTCAGCCGCACATACTACAGCTGACTATACCATTGCAAAAAAAGCCTTTGATGAAGGAATGTCTCATGTCACACATCTCTACAATGCCATGCTGCCTTTTTCGCACCGTGCTCCGGGACTCATTGGCGCTGCTTATGACACTCCAGACTGCAAGGTCGAATTGATCTGTGACGGAATTCATGTTGATCCTGCTGCAGTCCGCATGACATTCTCACTCTTCGGGGATGATCGGATCGTCCTCATCAGTGACTCTATGATGGCAGCCGGACTCGAAGACGGAACCTACTCTCTTGGCGGACAGACAGTGAATGTTCATGGCAATCTGGCAACGCTTGCTGACGGCACGATTGCAGGCTCTGTAACAAATCTGTACAGCTGTATGACCAATGCAGTCAATATGGGGGTTCCTCTTGAAAGTGCAGTCAAATGCGCAACCATGAATCCTGCCAAGGAGATCGGCATCTATGAAAAAGCCGGAAGCATCACTCCCGGCAAATTCGCAGATCTTCTATTATTAAATCCTGATCTTTCACTGCACTCTGTCTTCCTAAGAGGCAGGAGAATCAGATCAGATAAGCAGTCATGACTATAATTGATTCCGGTACTCATTTGCTGAAATACCGCATATTTTCTTAAAAACACGAGAAAAATGTGCCATGTCCAAAAATCCCACTTCATCGGCGATATCGCCGATTCGAAGTGCCGGATTTTCCAGCAGTTTCTTCGCTTCCTCTATGCGAACCGTATTCAGAATTTCAGAAAAGCTCTGTCCCGTATGTCCATTCAAAAGCTTACTTAAGTGCCATTGACTGACGTAGGTCTTATCTGCAACCTCAGATAACGTCAGCTTTTCCTTATAGTGCCCTCGAATATATGCCATGGCATTCTTGACGATAAAGCTTCCGGCTTCTGTTTCCGCTTTTTCGCCTTGACTGCCAGTCTGCTGACTCTGTCCAGACAGCCCTGCACCGATTGGTTTCGTTATATTTTGTCCGGCATGATGCCGCCTGAGCCGCTCTGTCATGCACTGAATCGCTTCTTCCAGCTCATCCATTTTGGAAGGCTTCAGCAACAGTCTCGTCACCCCCAGCCGGACTGCCTGCTGTGCGTATTCAAAATCACGATACCCTGTCAGTATCGTGATTTCTATATTGTCATATTGAGACTTTAGCGCAGCAATCATCGCCAAGCCATCCATCTGTGGCATACTGATATCCGTAATGACAATATCCGGCCGCTGCTTTTCAATTAACTGCAGCCCCTCTATGCCATTCAGCGCACTGCCTGTCACCTCACAGTTCCAACGTTCCCATGGAATGCTTTTCGAGAGTCCTTCTACGATAATCGGTTCATCATCAATGATCATTACCTTGTACATAGAACATCGTCCTCCATCACA
>JAUNSO010000033.1:0-9201 GCA_030539165.1 bacterium | reverse complement strand
CATACCTTCCTGTGTGATTTCTACCCTTTCACCGCACCGGCAGTCATTCCCTTAATAATATACTTCTGCAGAGATACGTATACGATCACCACCGGTACAATTACCATCGTCACCGTGGATGCCATCAGTCCGTAATTTGTACCCTCTCTGGACGTCAACTCACTCAGCAGTCTGGTGATGGCCCAATGATCCTTGATTCTCAGGAAAAATGTCTGGGTAAAGAGATCATTATAGCTCCATAAAAATGAGAAGATGCCGACCGTTGCAAAGGAAGGCTTCGTCAGTGGTACGATGACCTTAAAGAAGATCTGACCTGCTGTACACCCTTCCATATAGGCTGCTTCCTCCAGCTCCACCGGCAGACTTCTGATGTACCCTGACAATACAATAATTGCAAAGGACATATTGCCTGCAATCTGGGGCAGAGACAAAGCAAACAGAGATAGAAAACGGCTGTCTGTATTCACGATCCCCCATGCACTTTCCATTCTGAATACAGGAATAATCGTTGAAAACGCCGGAAACATCATACCTGCAAGAATCAGGCCCTGCAGCAGATTTCTGCCCGGGAACTCATATCTGACCAGCGCATAGGATGCCAGCCCTGCCAGGATGATAACGATCAGAGAAACCATGCAGGACACAGATAGGCTGTTAATATAAGCGCCGAAAATATCCATTTTTTCAAAAGCCAGTCTATAATTATCCAGTGTAAACAGGTCACCTGTCGGCAGAGAAAATGACTGTGACATGATTTCCCTTCTGTCCTTAAAGGAATTCAATATGACCCACAGCAGCGGATATGCCGTTGTCAGTGCCCATATAGTAAGTGCCAGATAACTCACTGTGTTACCCGCGATTTTTTTTGCTGAGTACTTGTTCATTTCCGTCACCCCTTCCTAATAGTCTTTTTCTTTGAATACAGTATTAATGACCTTTGCCATGATGACACCGAGTACTACGATTGCTACCGCAATTGCTGAGCTGTAGTCCACATTGCTGGCTCCAAATGCCTGATAATACATATAGGTTCCGGTCAGCCAGGTCGAATTAAACGGCATCCCCTTCGGAAACATCACCCACGGCAGATCGAAAACCTTGAGTGCACCCGTCACAGACAACACTACACAGGTACAGATGACGTTATAAAGCAAAGGCAGAGAAATGTATCTGACACGCTGTAATCCGGATGCCCCGTCAATCGCTGCTGCCTCATACAGTTCAGGTGAAATGTTATTCAGCCCTGTAATCAAAATGATAAAATAGAATCCTACATACTGCCAGATAACCGGCAGCATCAGTGTCAGCATACCATGCTGTTCATCCTTAAAATCAATCAGCGCTGCTGCTCCGAGTAGTTCCCTGAACTGATTAATCATACCCTTATCATATAAAAAGATCAGATTAAACAAGACACCAAGAGCAGTTGCTGATATCACAATCGGAAGAAAATAGAGAATACGGAAAAACTTTGCCCCACGTTTGATATTATCTACCAGTATTGCCAGTACCACCGCAATGCCGACCTGTCCGAGGAGTGTTGCCAGCAGCATCCATCCTGTATTAAAAAGCGCCGTTTTCATATTCTCATCTGTGACCATTTTGACATAGTTTTCATACCATGGTGCATTGATTCCCTTTGCTGCACTCCCAAGTCCGTCAATCTGCTGAAAACTGTTCAAGATATTCTGAATAAACGGATAGTACAAAAATATAATCATAAATGTAAATGCCGGAATCAGAAAGAAGAAAACCGGTTTTTTATTTTTATAAATATTAGCTCCCATAAGCAGACTCCTTCTGTTTTTTTGGATAAAAAGCCGGAGAAAAGTACACTCTCCTCCGGCTCTGTATCATTTTGTGACACTGATCTTACTGTGCTGCTACCATGTCCAGTACTTCCTGTACAGCTTCTGCGATATCAGCTTTTCCTGTTACCAGATTCGGCATACCGTCGAATACCGGTACTCTGCAAGGCTGTGGAACGAGATCCTGTACTGCGGGAGCGATGCCTGTTGCTCCTGCACACAATGTGAGGCAATCCTTTTGCAGACTGTTTAATGTACTCTCATCAATCTGTGCACCATTCTTCAGTGCTGTTGCAGATACCTGTGCAAACTCTGATACCACTGCATCACTGGTCATATACTCTACAAATGCAACTGCTGTTGCACGTTTTTCAGGATCTTCCCACGCTTTTTTGGTGATGTAATAGCCTGATGACAAGCCACCGATCATATCTGTTGCTTTACGATCATTCATTCCCGGTACATAGGTAACTGTGAAATTGTCGATATTTTCAGCTGACTCGCTGATTCCGCCTGCTTTCCATGAACCATCGCAGAGGAATGCTGCCTTACCATCCAGGAACATCTGGAAGGTTTCGTCATCTGTTGCTGATAATGTGTTATCAGGGAAATATCCTTTTTCATATAATGTCTTGATGTCTCCGATACCATCTACCCATGCCTGACCCTGTGCATCTGTTGCACTTCCAGGAAGCTGACAGTGAGTTGCTACTGTTGTGTGATTGAAGATACAGAACTCAAACCAGTAGTGAGGAATCTGTGCAAGTGATGCTGCGATAGGCGCATATCCTGCATCCTTGATTGCCTGGCATGTAGTCATAAACTCTTCCCATGTTGTATCCGGTCCCGGAATTTCCACGCCGGCTGCCTTACATACTTCCTTATTCACGTACATTCCTTCCCAGTAACCATTGACAGGAACTGAATAATTGACGCCATCTACCGGTGAAGCACCCAGCATACTGTCTTTCATATTAGATGCATAGTCCGGATATTCTGCTCTGATATCATCGATTGATACCACTTTGCCTGCACTGACAAATGCGTTGGAATCTGTTCCGTTAAAGTAGAATAATACGTCCGGTTCTGATCCTACTTCAAAGTCAGCAAGCACTCTTGCCTTGAATGTCTCATCTGCTGTACCTGATGCGTCATTTACTGTATTGCCTGTCTCATCCTGCCATGCAGCGATGTATTTCTGATAGATTTCTGCACCGCCATCATTACCGGCATATGTAGTTGTTACATTCAATGTAACCGGCCCTGTGGGCTCAGCTGCAGGCGCCTCTGTCTCTTCTGCTGCAGGTGCTGCCTCTGCTGTTTCCTCGGCTGCGGGTTCAGCTGCAGGTGCTGCTGCTGATTTGCTGCCACATGCTGCCATTGATACGAGCATTGTGCATGTGAGTAATAAAGCTACGATTTTTTTCATTTTGAAACCTCCCAATCATGTTGTCGATGACACTATTATCATCGTCCTTTTCAGGTTCTTTCGTCCCTGTAAGTACATGATAAAATATCTGCGTTCAAAGGTGAATGATTCTAATTGGTATTAATTGTTCAAATTTGTGCTTCCACCATTCAGAGATACATGAAGCTTCAATGTACTGACCGTATGCCCGTCTGCATCAGGCCGAATGGTCAGTCCACAGTCCTGTCCGTATATAATCTTCAGACGCTCGTTGACATTACGGATTCCAAGGCTGACGGAGCTGCCGCCTCCGCCTCCGTGCAGCAGTTCTTCGATTTTCTCCTTGCTTTCCTCTGTCAGACTGCCGTCATCCTTCACTTCTATATAGAGGTATCCCCCGTCCTCATGTACAAAGAGGGAAACCGTTCCTTCCTGAGACAGATTCATCATGCCATGCTCCACTGCATTTTCAATGATTGGCTGTATGATCAGACGCGGCACCTCTGTCTGCAGCAGTCTCTCATCCACATTTTTATGAAAATGAAACCGCTCTCCCAGGCGCTGGGATATGATATACAGATAGGCATCCACATAAGAAAGCTCCTCCGACAGACATACCATCTGCTGTTTCTTACGGTTCATGGTCGCCTCCAGCATTGTGGACAGTGCTTCAATCATCGCACTGACCTTCCTGTTATCCGATAATCGCGCCTCCCAGTTGATGATTTCCAGTGTATTATTTAGGAAATGAGGATTGATCTGTGACTGCAATGCCATAATATTCGCATCGCGCAGTGCCAGCTCCTCCAGATAGATCTGTTCAAACTGATGCTTTAACTCTAGAGACATACTGTTAAACGCTTCTCCTAAATAGTAAAATTCCTCACTGTTTCCAAGCTCTGTAATCTGATGTCCGTAATTGCCCTCATAAATCTCTCCTGCACCCTTGACAAGGCTGTTGACCGGTTTAGTCACCTTTTTGTGAAAGAACCAGAATACAACAAGGATCAAAGGTATCATAAAGATAATCACAAGTATAAAAATATAGCGTATTGCATCCAGTTCATCTACGATTGCCTGTCCGTCCAGTTTGGCAAGCACTGTCATCTTGTGTCCGTCCTGTTTGACGGTTTTATATACATAATGCTCATTTTCCAGACTTCCGTACACACTGTTTTGCATGGTTGCGTTTTTATCCGTCTGTTCGATCAGTTCCCTCGTCTCAGAAAAGCGTGGTGACAGCAGACAGTCCCCATCCATATACACTGCTGCATCCATATACCCCCAGATACTCTCCAGTGCTCCAAACATAACACCGGTATCTACCTCGGATACAATGACTGCATAGGGTTCAAAAGAGGAATTCATCATATTACGTACCAGATAAACATGTCCATCCACATTCATCAGGATCGTATCCGTATCGATTTCTTTTGCATGCTCTCTGACAGCGTCAAATCCAACACGTCTGTATTCCTTGATTCCCTTATAGGTTGCATCTGCTGTATTGCTGTATGTATAGTAAATCGTCTCCGGATCCTCCGTAAAATACAAAACGGTACAGAGAAACAGCTTATTATATCTGTACTGCTGGGTTAAAAAGAGCGTAACCTCCTCATACAGATCTGTTTTGGAGCCTCCGTTTTTATACTTTGTATAGCTGTCTCTGATTGCCGTCATATAGGAAGCATTCTTGGACGCTGTCACTGCATCTGTGATCTGTCCCTCACACATTTCAACTGCTTTGTCTGTGGATGTCACAATCGTTCGTTCGATCTGCTGGTTGATTTTTGCATATACAAAGAAAAAAGTCACTCCCGTCAGAATGGTTAACGGAAGCAGCCAGCAAAGGAGCAGGGTTCCCACCATGCTCCATGTCAATTTTACTTTTTTACTGTTTTTCTCAGGCATACAGGTCTGCTCCTTTACTGTTGATCTCAGTTAAGCATACCACATTATGAAACCTCTACCAATACAGATTTCTATAATTCCAAAAAATGCTCATAAAGTGCACATACCATTTTTGCATCCTCTGCTTCCGGCATTTCGCAGAAGATACGCAGCAGCGGCTCCGTCCCTGAAAATCTGCATACAACCCATCCGCTGTTTGCAAAGTAAACCTTGCAGCCATCCTGATAAGACACACTGTCTACCTCAAAGGGCAGCTCAGGTAGTTTCTTATCTGTCATGATCGTCTTTTTGATTGCATCCTTCTTCTCCTGACTGAATTTATAATCGCGCTCTTCCATATAAATACTGCCGCATTCATCTTCAATATCCTGATAGATCTCAGACAGCTTTCTGCCTACCCTTGCCATCATCTCCACAAGCAGGGCTGCTGCATAGATTCCGTCCTTCCCCTTAATATGTCCCCGTACCGTCAGACCGCCTGAGGACTCTCCTCCGATCACAGCATCCACTTCATTCATCTTCGCCGAGATATGCTTGAAGCCGACCGGTACTTCATAACATTTCTGTCCGAATTTCTCTGCCACCCGGTCCAGCATATGAGTCGTCGCTATGTTGCGTACTGCAGGCCCTGTCCATCCTTTATACTTAACCAGATAGTAGTAAAGCAGCACCAAAATGTCATTCGGATGCAGGAATCGTCCTGTATCATCTATGATACCGATTCGGTCAGCATCACCATCCGTTGCAATTCCGATATCGCAATGCTTATCCAGCACGCAGTTTTGCAGTGCATGCAGAGTGGCCGCCGATGGAGAAGGGAGCTTGCCGCCAAACAGTGTGTCATGACGTTCGTTGATTGTCACCACCTCACAGCGTGCTGTATGGAAGATCATCGTCAGAGAAGTCTCACTGACTCCATACATCGGGTCAATGGCGATTCGAAAACCGGCCCGTCGGATTGCGTTGACATCTACCGCTGCCAGAATATTGTCCAGATATTCGTTGAGCGGATAGATTTCCTCGATCAGTCCCTGTCCCTTGGCTGTATCATAATCCATATATTCTGCTAATTGACCGTTCTGGTCAGCACAAACTGCTCTATGGGTTTCAATACAGGCTGCGGCCTGATCCAGCATGATTGCTGCAATGTAGTGTTCTATGTCCTGTGTCTGTGTCTCATCTGCATCCCTTCCACCGTATGTAAATACTTTGATTCCATTATAGACAGCAGGATTATGACTTGCTGTAATCATCATACCATACGGAAATTCATGCCGCATAACATAATACATGATCAGCGGAGTCGGGCCTGACTGATTGATCAGATATGCCTTGATTCCGGCTGTAGCAAATACGACACCTGCCCACTGCATTGCCTCCTTTGACAGAAAACGTCTGTCATATCCGATTACAATTCCTTTATCCGCCACACCCTCTGCCTGCATCTTGTCTGTCAGTCCCTGTGCCAGCAGCTGTATATTACTTTTCGTAAATTCGTCCCCTATGATTGCTCTCCAACCACCTGTTCCAAACTTAATCATCTGATTCATCCTTTCTGTTTCCTGTGCTTTGACTGTTTTGTTCTCAGCCCAGCTCCACCTCGACGATATGTTTCGTTCCTCTCTCCTGCACCGGAACCACTTCCACCTCATCTCCATCGAGACGTATGATATGTACACCCTTCATTACATGCTTCGGGTTGCTGACGCGTATCTCATAGACTGCACCACGCCACTCTCTTGTGACCTCAAAGCCATCCCACTCAGCCGGAATACATGGATCAATCTCCAGATGCTGCAGCTGTGGTCTGATGCCTAGAATATAGCGTGTCGCTGAGAAATATGCCCAGCCGCCTGTTCCGGTCATAAACGGGTGTCTCGCCCTGCCAAATGCGCTGTGATCCTTTCCCATCACAAACTGGCAGTAGGAATACGGCTCAGCTTCCCGGATTTCGATCTTATCATTTTGGTAATACGGACAAAGTGCATTATAGAATTCCATAGCCCGATCACCCCTGCCTAGTACACATTCTGCTGCCCATGCCCATGGATTGGGGTGTGAGAAGATTGCTCCGTTTTCCTTAACCCCCGGATAGACACGTGTTACAAATCCGATTTCATCATCGCATTTTGTATAAGACGGCGCATTCAGCATCAGTCCATACGGTGTAAACAGATAGTCATACACACTGTCCATAGCCTGTCTGCCCTGCTCTGCCGTAGCTGCTCCGGACAGCACTGCCCATGTATTGGACTCTAAATGTACCTTACCCTCTTCATCTGTCGCTGTTCCGATCTTCCTGCCGCTGCCGGTAATACCGCGGATAAACCATTGACCGTCCCACAGCTCGCTGTCACAGACCTGCTTAACCCGCTCGGACATTTTCGTATACTTTTCTATATCTTCGTGATTCCCTTTGAAATATGCACATTCCAGAAAATGATCGATGGCCCAGTAGTGCAGGAAGGAAACCATGGCACTTTCGCCGCCTCCTAGATTCAGGCAGTCATTCCAGTCTGCCCTGAGCCCCTTGCAGATGCCGGTACTGCCCACCTGCTCTGCCGAGAAATCAAGGATGCGTGTCATATGCTCATACACAGTACCCTCTCCACCATCTGCATATCCAACCATCTCATCGAGCAGTTTTGTCTCTCCGGTCTCCTTGATATACTCCGTAATCGCACTGACCAGCCACAACGCATCATCCGAGCAGGCATCCTTGATTCCATGGATCATATCTTCCCTGTTCGGAGTCGGTACGACCGTAGGAGATTTGAACGGCTTTGCCTCATGCTTCGGATCGAACCACTCCGGCTGGAACAGATGCAGTCCATAGCCCTCACGTGTCAGCGCACGCAGCAGCTCTATGATACGCTGGCGGCACTTCGCAGGATTGGAATGTGGTACAGCCATTGCATCCTGCGAGGTGTCCCGATAACCAAGACCCGTCCTGCCACCGACCTCTATGAAAGAGGCAAATCTCGAAAACATGACATTGATCTCTGCCTGGTATAGGGTCCAGGTGTTGATCAGCGTATTCATTCCCTCGTTTGGCGTTTGGATTTGTAGTTTACATAACTTTTCATTCCAATAATTCTTTAATACGGCATAGGCATGGTCAACCTGCTCAGGCTTGCTGTATTTTTCACGCATTTTTCTTCCCGCCTCACGATTGCCCTCGCCCAGCATATAGATGAGTCGGATCTGTTCTCCCGGCTGCAGGATGATATTCTTCTGCAATGCACCGCAGTGATTGCCGCCCTTTTCATAGCTGCCGCCACAGCCACCCTGTTCCACTGCTACCGGATGATCCTCTGTATGATACAGTCCGATGAATTTGTCACGCAGACAGTCATATCCATCCGGTGTAAAGTTTGCTGTAAAGTATTGATAGCCAAACTCCTCATAGAACAGGTCATGCTCTATGATTCCATCCTCATACGAGGATCCCGCTGCATACATACTCATTTGAAAATTCTGATTATCCATAAGGATATGATGGAATGAAAATTCCAGATAGGAAAAGACCTGCAGGCTGCGTGCTCTGCTGTCTTCATTTTTGATCACGACATCCCACAGCTCCACCGCATCCCCGATTGGAATCGACAGCGTCTGGCTTGCCCTGATATGATCATAATGACATTCGTAGGTTGTGTAAGAAAGTCCATGGCGGCACTGATAGTCTGCCTGATCTAACGGCTTTGCGACCGGCTGCCACGATATACTGAAATAATCCTGATTTTCTGTATCCCTGATATAGATATAGTGCCCCGGTCTGTCCATCGGCACTGCATTGGCACGAAATCGTGTCACTCTGTGATACTCCGGTGTCTGATAGAAGAGATAGCCCCCCGCTGTATGATTCACGACTGCACACATATCCTCCACACCCAGATAGTTCGTCCATGAAGTCGGCAGATCCACTCTGTCAATCACATATTCCCGGTTTTCATTATCAAAATATCCGTACTGCATAATACCTTCCTCCCATGCTTATCTGATTCTGATATCAGTGTAAGCTTTTTCACGAAAGAAGTGTATTGTCCGTCATGTGAATATTTGCCTGATTTTGCG
>JAUNSO010000032.1 GCA_030539165.1 bacterium | reverse complement strand
ATAAAAGGAGCAGGACGCAGTTTAAAAGCGTTGAAGAAATGAATGAAGAAATGAGTAAAGGAAAGAAACATCTGATTTTGGGACATCCTGTTTTGTTTGGAATTGTATTGATCTGTTTAGGGACTTTGGCATGCGATTTTCTTGCAACGCTGATTGTGAAAAATGTGAATGCTATGCTGGCACTGAATCTCCCGCTTGAAGATAAAAATGCATGGCGAGATTTCTCGAGTGCTGTAATCCGTATTTTATTTTCCTGTTTCTTAGTATTTTGTATGAAAAAATCTTATGGAAAGAATTTTTCAATGGGATTTACTAATGAGAGATTCAAGAAGAGTATGCTGATTGGAATGCCAATTCTATTTATGGCACTGTCTAATATACCTGAATATCTTCTAAAAGGAGGAACGGTGAAAAGTGGCTGGATGCTTGCACTTGGAATTCTAGCTGGATTTGCACCGGGATTTTATGAGGAAATTGTTGTAAGAGGAACAATTCTTTCCAATATGATGATTCAGTGGAAAGATAAAAAGAACGTGATTTACAATTCTATGATTATTTCCAGTGTTATTTTTGGCCTTGTACATCTGATGAACCTATCACATTCGTCAATTCCTGAAACACTCTATCAGGTTGCATATGCATGCGGTATTGGGTTTATCTTTGCTGCAGTTTATTTGAGAACGAGAAATATCGTGGCACCAATTGCTTATCATGCATTGGTGGACATTTTGGCTGACATTTTTGCATTACCGGCTAATGCACCAGATACAATTTTATTTTCTGATATTGTAGCCGTTATTATTACGGTTGGGGGAACAATCCTGGGATTCTATTTGGTTCGAAAAGAAAAACACCAGGAAATCAAAGAACTTTGGAATCTAAATATATAAAATTAACAAGGTCTTGTTCCGTAAACACCTGAAAACAGGTGACTCATCGAGTTTGTTCAAGAAAAGAGAGAGAAAAGTAGAAAGAGAGGAGTTTTTCAATGTCATACTACAAGCTCGATAAAAAATACGCATTCAGAGGATGGAAACGTCGTCCTTATGCCCTACGGGTGATGCAGGGGGAGAGGTTCTTCTCTAAACCGTTATTCTTAAATAAAGATGATTTTCTCACTCTGTTGTGCTGCAATGGAGAGGAAAATGTGGACGAGCATGCTCTGAAAGTACCCCAGCAGAAGCTTCTTGATAGGCTTACTCTGGAGGGGGTGCTGCACAAGTCGGAGGAATCAATGGGTGCGCTGGAACCCTATCAGCGGTATCATGTCTATCCCGGTATTTATCTGGATTTGGTGCAATGGTCCATCACAGGTAAGTGTAACTATAACTGCCGTCATTGCCTGCTGAGCGCCCCAACTAACGGTCATCCTCAGCTGCCACTGAAAGATTGTCTGCACATCATAGACCAGATCAGCGCCTGTGGAATCCGTGAAATTGCAATCACCGGCGGCGAGCCCCTCGTACGCAGCGATTTTCTGGAAATTGTAAAGGCGCTTTCAGCTCATAAAATTCGGATTCGGCTCATCTTTACCAATGCAAGCCTCTTAGATGAGAAACTGCTAGACGAACTGGAACATATGGGACAACGGCCTGAATATCAAATCTCCTATGATGGTGTAGGACACCATTCCTGGCTTCGGGGCATCCCAGAGGCAGAGGATGAACTGCTGAAAGCACTCAGGCTGCTGCAGGAGAGAAAGATAAAATATACCTGCGCAATGTGTATTCACAAAGAAAATGCCACATCTTTGGCGGAAACGGTGAGGCTGCTGGCTAGCTATGGCTGCTCTTTCTTACGGTTGAATACGCCGCAGGAACTCGGTCTTTGGAAGGAATACTCCGAGCAATATGCTCTGAACTGGATGGAAGCATGGGAAATATACAAGAATTATCTTCCTGAGTTTTTCAAAGATGGTATGCCTCTTTCACTGGAGCTGGACGGCTTTTTTTACTGTAAGGCTCATTCCACTCGTTATTCTGTCAGTTATGCGCGCCATGCGCCAGAGAATGTTGATTTTGCCAAACGACCCTACTGTGGGAGCATGCAGCACCACGCTTACATTGATGCGGAGGGGCGTCTGGTTCCCTGTATCAATTTTGCTGACGTGGTCCTCAAGGAAAAATTTCCGAGTATTCTAACAGAGGATATGGGCAGAGCCTCTTGGGATTCTTTCTATTCTCAGGTAACGCGAACGACCGTCCAGCAGATGATTGACCACAATCCTGATTGTCAGGGATGTGAGCATCTCTACAACTGTTGTGGTGGCTGCATGGTAGCGGGAACTACGTCAGATGGAGATTTTCTGAATTACGACCCGCACTGTTGTTGGTTTCACAAGAATGTGGGTGAAGCGAAGGTTAGAGCAGTAGCGGATGCAGCCATTGCAAAATATGCGTCGGAGATCAAAGCACAGGAGGATGCAGAGGAAAACAAAAGAAAACAAAAGAAAGGAAAATGAATGATGGATGAACTAAAACGTATGCAACAAATGATGAAAGAAAACGAGGAACTGCAAAAGAAGTTTGTGGACGAGATAAAGGCAGCTGTGGAGGGAGGAGCTAAGTCTGATGGAGAAGCTATGTCTATTGCAGCCAAGGCACTTGGCTTTAACATTTCTGCCAGCGATTGGGAAAAGGCTAAAGCACAGGAACTTTCTGATGAAGAATTGGATCATGTAACCGGTGGTGAAGGCCTTGATCCGGATGTACTTGATTTTTTTAGTAGAGAATTTAAATATCTGGAAGAAGATCCGGATTACATTTGCACAAACTTTGTAGTCTTTAGCTGGTGGTAGACACGGAATCTATGAATCTACAGTGCCTGCTGTCTGGACAGAAGCAGGCACTGTATCTATTGAAGGGAAGTCTACCGAGGCAACTCAATCAAAAATCGCGTCCCTTTTCCAACCACACTTTCTGCCCTAATTGTCCCTTTATGCTCGACAACAATCATTTGAGCAATCGTCAGTCCTAGTCCGGCACCCTTAGCAGAGGCACTCCTTGCCTTATCAGCTCTATAAAACCGTTGAAAAATATGTGACAAATCCTCCGGTGCAATTCCATTCCCATCATCTTGAACTTCAATCCGTACTATTTTCTTAGACTCTGCTGCACGGATGCAGATTTCTCCGGGCTTCCCCATATATTGAATCGCATTATCAATTAATATCGTAAAGAGCTGTTCCATTTTGCCATGATCTGCATGGATCATCAAATCCTCCGGAATCTCGGATCGAATTATAATTTCTCTCTCTTTTGCCAGGGCCTCAAAGCCTTCAGCCTTGCTATTTACCAAAGCAACTAACGACAGCCTTTCCATCACCGGGGGATGGGCACCGGTATCTGCACGTGAGAGCGTCAATAGTGCTTCTACCAGCTTGTTCATTCTATGTGATTCATTCTCAATATTTTTCAGCCACTTTTCCTGTTCGGCAATGGTGGAATCTTCGTTTTCCATGACAATTTCCAGATTAGACTGTATGACAGACAGAGGGGTGCGCAGTTCGTGCGATGCATCTGCCGTGAAATCCAACTGTTGCTGCCATGCCTTCTGAATAGGCTTAACGGCAAGATTGGACAGCAGAAAGCTGCCGATGAGAACGGCGATAATCAGAAGCAGCCCGAGCGATGTATATCTTTGAATATAGTATTCGCTGCTGTTTCTGTGCAGTCCGAACATCAACGTAATGACAACGATAGCTGAGATGACCATTGTTGCGTATAAAATAAAGCGATTCTTAATTTTTTTGATCATTTTTTCTCCTGTTCTGCTTTCTCTGTCAGCATATATCCGATACCGCGAACGGTTAAGAGCCGAATGCCGGCTTTGGCAAAAGGCAGCTTTTTCCTCAGATAGAATATGTAGAGTTCTACATTAGCAAGCTCAATATCGTGGTCAAAACCCCATATTTTCTCCATAATCTGTTCCTTGGACAGTACCAGCTCCTTGTTGCGGATTAGTAATTCCATAAGTGCAGCCTCGGTGTTGGTCAGGGAGTAGGTCTCACCATCAATGGTGAATTCAGATTTCTGCGTATGAAGCTGTCCACACCCGATGGTAAGAACATCATTATCTATAAAACGAAGGCTTCTTCTGGCGAGCGCATTCACACGTGCAAGAAATTCCTTGTTGGAGAAGGGCTTAATCAGATAATCATCCGCACCGGCATCCAGGCCGTCCACACGATCGTTGACAGTATCTCTGGCCGTTAAGAACATCGCCGGTGTTGTGATACCGGCACTTCGAACACTCCGAAGAATCTCCAGCCCTTCCTTGCCGGGCAGCATACGGTCGAGAATCAGCACGTCATAGATGTCACTTAAGGCATAATCCTCTCCTGAAATGCCGTCATATACGACATCTACCTGATATTTGTTTTGCTTTAGCTTGTACTGCAGGGCATCAGCCAGAGCAATTTCATCTTCTACTAACAATATTCTCATCTGCGTTCCTCTGATGTAATTATTTTTCTGTTTTTATCATATCATGAGCATAGCTCATGATCGACATTCGCCGTTCACCAAAAGTGAGCAAGCTCCCTTTGGCTCTCTTGCACTCATTATATCATACCTGTCTTTCAAAGAAAATTCAAAGATACGTCTGTTAGAATGATTTTCAACAAAGAAAATAAATGGAGAGAATCAAATGGACAGATTAAATGGAATCATTAATATGACAGGACTGCTGAGTCTAGTTTGTATGCTCGTGGTCACAGCAATCTTCTGGAGAAAGAAAAGTAAACTGATGCATCGGCTGCATAAGCCGCTCACCATCATCGGCGGGGTGTTTACCCTCGTACATACAGTGATATCTTTGGTTGCGGTTTCAATGATGGATATCAATGTACTGCTGGTTATATTATCAGGAATACTAGCAGTTGCCGGTTTTGCAGCTTCCATTGTTGTTCTGGTGAACAAAAAGACAGAACGTGTGACAGCTGTCAGAAAGCATGTCATTTACTCTTTCATATCAGTCGGAATCAGCATTCTTCATGTCGTATTGGCGGAGGTGTTATTGTAGCATGATTTCTATACAGGATATCACATATTCTTATCGCTGTGATTTGAGACCGGAAGAATCAGTGGAAGAAAACGGAATCAAACAGGTGAACCTCCGGATCAGATCAGGTGAATTGATTGTCATTGCAGGAAAAAGCGGGTGCGGTAAGACGACACTTTCAAAATGCATCAACGGCTTGATTCCACATTTTGAAGAAGGTATTTTTGAGGGCGATGTCTATCTTGATGGTCAAAATACAAAGGAGATGGAAATCGGGAAAATCGGAGAATTGGTCGGCTCCGTATTCCAGGATCCGAGATCACAGTTTTTTACGACCAATGTATTTGATGAATTATCATTTGGGTGCCGCAATATGGGAATGCGCCGTGATGAAATCATCAGCAGGATGGAGGATGCCATACAGAGGCTCAATATCGAAAAGCTGCGTGACAGGAGCTTGCTGGAGATGTCAAGCGGTGAGAAGCAAAAGGTGGCAATCGCTTCCTGCTATTGTATGAAGCCGCGCGTTTTTCTGTTTGATGAGCCTTCTGCAAATCTGGATATGCAGGCGGTAGAGGAACTGCGTGATCTGATGGAACGCCTGAAGACGCTGGGGCATACAATTGTTGTTCTGGAGCACCGTCTGTACTATCTGCGTGATCTGATGGATTACTTTGCAATCATGGAGAATGGGAGGCTTCTGAAGGTGTATCAGGGAGAGGAAGCCCTCAGCCTGTCTTCTGCGTCATTACAGAAGCTGGGACTGCGGCTGTTCTATCCGGAGAAGCTGGAACAGGCTGTCACACACCGAAAAAGCAGTGGAGAGAAGGGGCTCGAAATCAGACAGTTGTTCTTTCATTATAAAAATGCAGAAGATATGGTTTTCTCAAATCTGAATATGACAGCGGAGCCGGGTGAGATCATTGCAGTTACCGGAAATAATGGAGCCGGCAAGTCAACGCTTGCAAAAGTTATAACCGGGCTCTTAAAAGAACAGAGCGGCTCTGTGCTATGGAAAGGTGAGACACTTTCTCCGAGACAGCGGACGAAATATTTCTACTATGTCATGCAGGATTCAGATTATCAGCTTTTCTCGGAAAGCGTGGAGAAAGAGTTGCTGCTGGGACTGGATCAAAGTGAGAAGAAAAAGAGTCAAATGGAAGAACTGCTGCAATACTTTGGACTTCATGCATACCGGAATCAGCATCCAATGGCACTTTCACGTGGTCAAAAGCAAAGGCTCACAATCGCGGCAGCACTTATGAGTGACGCAAGGATTCTGATTTTAGATGAGCCTTCCAGTGGCTTGGATGGAGAAAGTATGAGAAAGATGAGTGACCTGTTGCAGCAGATAGCCGGTATGGGACGCATTCTGCTGATCATATCGCATGATACAGAATTTATCAGAACCTGCTGTAGTCGTACGGTTGAGCTCAGAGAGGATGGTATCTATGAAATGTGACAGAAAACAGATTCTTTCTATAGACGGAAGGATACGTGTCCTTGTGGTTATGGTATCAGCTGTGCTGGCTGTTGTGCTGCGGGAAAACGAACTGCTTCTGCTTTTGACAGGATTGATTGTATGCATCATGGCACTGTCTGGCGCAGCAAAGACAGCATTGATACAGCTGTGTATGATTTTGTCAGTCTGTGCACTGCAGTCCATATGTATGATTCTCGTGCAGGGCTCTATCAGAACATTTATCCTGACAGTATTGCAGCTGCTGCCACGTCTGCTGTTGATCAGGATGCTTGGTCTGTCGCTGACAAGAACGATGAGTACGGGTGAGATCATTGAGACTCTGGAGAAGCTTAAAATTCCGAGAATGCTGATCATCCCATTTGCGGTGACGCTGCGGTATCTGCCAACGGTGAAAGCGGAGCTCGGATTCATCCGAGAAAGTCTGAAGCTTCGCGGTATTGATACATCTTTTCCGGCATTTGTGAAATCACCGGTCAAATGGATGGAATATATGCTGGTACCGGTTTTGATGCGAAGCCTGCGGCTTGCAGATGAGTTATCTGCAGCGGCTATGGTACGTGGAATCGAAAATCACACAGCACGAGCATGGCTCTATCCACGGGAATATCATGCTGAGAAAAGCCTTGTGCTTCATCTGCATGGCAGACGAAATCAAGTCACACAGGAACATCATCGTACCCGCGGTCTGCCTTATAAACGATCAATATATATGAAAAAAGAGAGGAATATGTCATGAATAAGAATCGAATGAGTGTAAAGGATCTAATCACAATCGGAGTATTGAATACAGTAGCCATAGTCTGTTATGCAGTAGCCATTCTGATTGCATGCTCTACTGTAATAGGATTGTTTTTTTCAACGGCAGCAGCATTTCTGGTTATGGGTACTGTTTATATGCTAATCGCATGCAAGGTACGAAAGAGAGGCACCTTTTTTATATGCGCTGCATTGATGAGTCTGGTCGGACTGATCGGCGGCAGAATCTTTACGACGGTCGGCTGTATCACAGGAGGAATCATCGCAGAGTTCATTGTTGGTCATTATAAGAGCTTTCGCCGCATGGTGCTGGCCTATGCGGGTTATGCAATGGCTGTGGCAGCCGGAGTCTACGCACCCGCCTTTATCATCGGTTCCAGCTATCTGCTGGCAAGAGGAGCGGAACGCGGAATGACACCAGAGGTTGTAGCACAGTATGATGCTTATTTTAAACCTCAGTATTTCTTTGCGATTCTTGTTCTGAATGTGATTACGGCAATTATAGGTGCCTGCATCGGAAGGCTGATTCTGCATAAACATTTTGTGAAAGCCGGCATGCTGATGGAGGAAAAAGATTATCAGGTCTTTCCCTGGTGGAAGGCTCGCCTGTACAGTGGACTGCTTTTCTTTCGCAGAAGGTATCAGAATCCGGAGAAGCTTCTAGCCGAATATATCGAACCTGGTATTGAGATTGCAGATATCGGAAGCGGAATGGGATTCTTTACAATTCCAATGGCACAGATGACAGGTCCTCAGGGCAGGGTGGTTGCCGTAGATCTGCAGAAGGAGATGCTGCAGGGGCTTTATCGCAAAGCACAAAAAGAACATTGTGAACAACAGATTGTGCTGCATGGCTGCAGCGGGACTTCTCTGCAGCTTGCAGGATGGAAACAGCATTTCTCCTTCGTATTGCTTTTTGCCGTAGCACATGAAACACCTGACAGAAATGTATTGTTTTCTGAGATTGCCGCATCCATGAAGGAACATGGCCTTCTGCTTTTTGCAGAGCCAAGCGGACATGTAGATGCAAAATGCTTTGAGGAGAGCGTGCAGTATGCTCTGCAAAATGGCTTTCAGGTTCTGGATTATCCCGAGATTAAAATGAGCCGGGCAACCTTGCTCGAAAGAGTTGGCTGAGAATGGAAATCAAAACAGGGTAGTCCCGCCTTGGATTTGACATCCTGCACAAAAACGTGGTATACATGTGAAGGAAATCAATGATACGTTAAAGGATATACATAAGAGGCCTATGAGTCAACCGAAGAGAATACTGAAACAATTCATATCTGATCTAAAAAGCGCCATCTGGGTCATTATAGGTCTGGTCATATACTGGACGGTATCCTCTATCTGCTTTGGAGAATTTTGCCCGATGAAAATTCTGACCGGAATACCATGTCCGGGATGTGGGATGACGCGGGCAGTGGTGCTGATGTTCACAGGACATTTCGCAGAATCGTTTGAGATGCATCCTATGGCTTTGGCATGGATTTTGCTTGGCCTGTACTTTTGCATTTGCAGGTATATCCTGAATCGAAAGCCCAGGGGAGCAGCAGTGGCAGCGATTGGCTTATGCGTGTTGATGCTGCCGCTATATATTTACCGGATGGAGACATTGTTTCCGGATCATGTCCCGATGACTTATACCAAAACACCGATTGGAGATATGATACTTGCTTTTGCAAAAATGTTTCTCAAATGAGATATATTGTGCTATAATAGATAGGTCACAGAAGAATTTACCTATGAGGAGGATAAATGCTATGGATACAAACACGAATGTTACACAGGCTTCATCTGTGGAGACCACAATCACAATCGGTGAGTGGATATTAACCACATTTTTGATGATGATACCCTGCGTGGGCATTATCATGACATTTGTATGGGCGTTTGGTGATACAAAACGTACAAAGCCCAGCAAATCAAACTATGCCAAAGCAATGCTGATCTGGTATGCAGTCAGTGCGATACTTTCAGCAATCTGCTGGTCCGCTATGGCTTCTGCAATCGCTACACTTGTTAATAGCATACAATAGATTTTTTGGTTGCATCATAATAGCAGCGGCAGTGAAACTTACATTCACTGCCGCTGTTTGTGTAATTACTTCTATAGTGTCTTGATTACCTTCCCGTATATCTTCCGCTTGCGCCACATGGAAGGATCAATCCGTTCTCCGTGACTGGCAATCCGATTTCATCAGATGTAACATGACCACCGAACTTCTTGACCAGTGCTGTATTCAGCATATAGGAAAGGACTGCAGGCTGTAGTCCGGTCGTATAGGAATTGACCAGGAAGAACAGAGGATGGTCGACCAGTATTTTTGTACATAATTCGATAAACGGAAAGATGGATTCTTCTATTTTCCACGTCTCACCCTTTGGCCCACGTCCATAGGAGGGTGGATCCATGATGATGGCATCATACTTGCTGTCACGTCTGATTTCTCGTTCTACGAACTTTACACAGTCATCAACCAGCCATCGGATAGGAGCATCTTCGAGATGACTGCTTTTGGCATTTTCTTTTGCCCAGGCGACCATGCCTTTCGATGCGTCGACGTGAGTGACATTGGCACCCGCGGCGGCGGCGGCAAGTGTGGCACCTCCGGTATAGGCGAAGAGGTTGAGTACCTTGACTGTATGACCGGCATTGGCTCTTTCGTGAATCAGCTTTGAGAACCAGTCCCAGTTAGCTGCCTGTTCAGGGAAGAGCCCTGTATGCTTGAAGCTGAATGGCTTCAGATTGAATGTCAGGGATTGATATGAAATCGTCCATTGCTCGGGAAGATCAAAAAACTCCCATTCGCCGCCACCTTTGCTGCTTCTGTGATAATGTCCGTTCATATGCTTCCAGCCGGGCAGCTGTTTTGGCGTATTCCAGATGACCTGCGGATCCGGTCTAACCAGAATATATTGATTCCAGCGTTCCAGCTTTTCTCCTGAAGAGGTATCCAGTACCTCATAGTCTTTCCATTGGTTGGCAATCCACATGACTGACTCCTTATGATCTAGATTCTGTATGATTATAATACATTATTAATTATGGAAATGATCATATCCGGATCATACGGTTTTGACAGGAAATCACTGGCTCCGCATTTGACTGCCTCAAGCATCTTGTCTTTCTGCCCGGCAGCGGTTACCATGATAACCTTGGCACTTTTATCATATTCCATGATTTCACGCAGAGCACCAATGCCATCCAATTTGGGCATTGTAATGTCCATTGTTACGAGATCAGGCTGTAATGCTTTGTACTGTTCCACACCAGCGCTGCCGTCCGCTGCTTCTCCTATTATGGTATGTCCGGCATCTTGAAGAATACCGGTCAACATCTTTCGCGATGTTCTTGAATCATCCACGATGAGTATGTTTGCCATGATGATTAATCCTCCGTAAATATCTGTTTGGTTTAAATGTTGATTGCATGATCAATGCCGATGATAATCTCTACCTTTGTACCCATGATATAGAGCGGGAGAACATAAAACGGCTGATCTGACTGAATGGTAAGATCGTTGTAGGTCACTGGCGGCATCATATCGATTGCAATGCCTTCATTGCTGAGCGCTGATGCATACAGGCCGTTGACAACATTGATAAATTCGCAGACTGCATCCAGTGAATCGGCGTCTACTGCTTCAAAGTCTTCCTTGGCATAAGGGCTGGCAATGGAAAGAAGAGCATCCTTATCTCCGGCAATACCGAGAAATATAGTGTGGTCTCCGGCAACAGCCTGTGAGGCAAGGTGCTGAAATGGATACCGGACGGTCTGATAAACCTTGTCCATATAGATGCGCGGACTGACAAAACGTACGATATTACGAAGCGTCAGACCAAATAACTCAGAGTAGTAAGGCTGATCAATCTTGATGAAAGCAGCAGCAGTTTCGTCTACATCACCGCTCTTGATGAGCTCCATATCCTCATCTGATAAACCAAGCTCCTTTTTACATTCTGCAAGTGCTTGTTCTAGCTCTTCCAAAGACATGTACTTCTGATCGACGACTGTTTGTACAAAAGAAAGATAAGGACTTCCTTGTAAATCAAGTAAGTGCGAGACATTATCCGCTGTCAGATACCCTTTTTCGATTGCAATATCGCCAAATCGCCTGTCCATGGTAGCCTGAAGGTTATTGATTTCAGCTGCCTGCTTTTCGGTCAGCAGCTTCTCGGAAACGGCAATCAGGCCAAGTTTTACGCGGATTCCGCGCTGAGCCTTTAAAATTTCGGCAAATTGTGATTCCGTGATCAGATGTTTCTTGATCAGATAATGACCACAAAATTGTGTAAACATAGCATACCCCTTTCATACTGCACGCGGCACTCAAATCGGTGAACCGGTGTCTTTTTCATAAGAATGACCTAATAGAATTGTATAATGTTTTGCTGAAAAAGACAAGAGATATTGCCCTGCGTCCAAATTTATATTATAATCTGAAACGGTGCTTTGCCAACTATGTCATCAATGATAAGGATGAACCAGAACATGAAGCAGAAAACAGCATCTGTATGTATTGTGACAGCAGGAATCCTGTGGGGACTGATTGCTTTATTTGTGAGAAAACTGAATGCAAACGGATTTGAATCAATGGACATTGTGATTTTGCGTTCCATGGGTGCCATGATCCTGATGTTTTTCGGACTGTTGTTTTATGACAGATCGTTATTTAGAATCAGGTTGAAGGACTGGTGGTGCTTTGCGGGAACGGGGATACTCAGTCTGACTTTTTTCAACTGGTGCTATTTTAAGACGATTGTTTTGAGCTCATTGTCAGTCGCTTCAATCCTGCTTTATACTGCTCCGGCAATTGTCGTGGTATTGTCGGCATTTTTGTTTCATGAGAAACTGACTGTTAAGAAAGTAGTATGTTTATTGATTGCATTTGGCGGATGCGTATTGGTAACAGGGGTGCTGGAGGAGGGAGGCTCCTCTCTGCCTGTAAAGAGTATCCTGATCGGACTGGGTGCCGGACTGGGTTATGCATTGTACAGCATCTTTGGAAGATATGCGATCGAACGTGGCTATTCTTCATTTACAATCAGTTTTTATACATTTCTATTTTCTACAATCGGAACACTGCCGCTTGTAAAGACAGGGAACATTGTAAAGAGAATCATGAATACGGACACTGTGGCTGACCTGTTGCTGATCGGTGGTCTGGCGTTGATTTCAACGGTACTTCCTTATTTATTATATACGCTGGGGCTGACGCATGTGGAAAATGGAAAGGCTTCTATTATGGCATCTATTGAGCCGGTGGTAGCAACCACATTGGGGATTGCAGTGTTTGGAGAAACATTATCAGCACTTGGCCTGTTGGGAATCATATTGGTGCTGGGTTCTGTTGTTGCCTTGAATTGTACACTATATATAGAAGAAACACATGGAATCGGTACAAGAAAATAAATTGTTTTGAAAAAAATACACGAATTCAAAAAAAAGCCTTGAATTCAAGGGATTTCTCGTGTATACTAAATTTTGCTGTGACATGATAGCGTTGAAGCGTGAGGTTGCTGAAAGTCTTGTAAACACAGGATGTATCGGGTTTTCCGTGGAGCGAATGTCAAGTTAGGAAACTGGCGACAAGTCACTGTACGAATCAGATGTCTGCTGAAAATGGCAGAAACGACGTGTTGTAAGTCGGAAGCTAAGGACAGAAACGGGTTATTGGTACCGAGAGTTCTTGGTGAGGGCGAAAAAATGTTCCATTTTTTCGCTGCGCCGATATTCGCGAAGCGAAATCGACGCTGACACACACGGGAGAGTGTACAGTCACCGCTTGTCGTACTTAAGAAATATAAAGTGCGAAAAGGAGGCGACTTTTTTTATGGCAACTCAGGTAATGAGAATCACATTAAAAGCGTACGATCATCAATTAGTAGATGCATCGGCAAAGAAGATCATCGAAACTGTTAAGAAGAACGGATCTCAGGTAAGCGGACCGGTACCTCTTCCTACTAAAAAGGAAGTGGTTACAATCCTTAGAGCGGTTCACAAGTACAAAGATTCCAGAGAACAGTTCGAGCAGAGAACTCACAAGAGATTAATTGACATCATCACACCGACACAGAAAACGGTAGATTCATTGTCAAGACTCGAAATGCCGGCTGGTGTGTACATTGATATCAAAATGAAAAACAAGTAAACCTTCTACACTAGAATGAGCCAGCGACCATTTTGCTTGCAAAATAGGCGCAGGAGAAAATTCGCAGAATTTTCGACGAGATCCTTAAATTTGTGGTGAAATGCAATAGGCTCCGCTGTAGAACAAAAGGAGGAAAAGAAGTAATGAAGAAAGCAATTTTAGCTACAAAAGTCGGAATGACTCAAATCTTCAACGAAGACGGAGCACTTGTTCCCGTAACCGTACTCGAAGCAGGTCCTTGTGTTGTTACACAGATCAAGACAGTTGAGAATGACGGATACAGCGCAGTTCAGGTTGGCTTTGTTGACAAGAAAGACAAAGTAGTAAACAAGGCAAAGAACGGTAAGAAAGAAGTAATCCATAGACATGGTGTTACAAAAGCCGAAAAAGGACACTTTGATAAAGCAGGTGTTACATCAAAGAGATTCGTCAGAGAGTTCAAGTTTGACAATGCAGATGAGTATGCATTGGCGCAGGAGATCAAGGCGGACATCTTCGCAGCAGGAGATAAGATTGATGCAACAGCGGTTTCAAAAGGTAAAGGATTCCAGGGTGCGATCAAGAGACTCGGACAGAGCAGAGGACCTATGAAGCACGGTTCCAAGTTCCATCGCCATCAGGGTTCCAACGGTGCATGTTCAAGCCCGAGCAAGGTATTCAAAGGAAAAGGAATGCCGGGACACATGGGAAGCAAGAAAATCACAGTTCAGAATCTGGAAGTTGTCAGAGTTGATGCTGAGAACAATCTGCTTTTAGTAAAGGGTGCAGTACCGGGACCTAAGAAATCATTAGTAACAATCAAAGAAACAGTAAAGGCAATGTAATGCTTTTATATGGAAAGGAGGAATAAGAGATGGCTAACGTAGCTATTTATGATATGAAAGGCAAAGAAGTCGGCAAGATGGACTTAAGTGATGCAGTATTTGGTGTAGAGATCAATGAGCACCTGGTACACATGGCAGTTGTTCAGCAGCTGGCAAATAATCGTCAGGGAACACAGAAGGCAAAGACCCGTTCAGAAGTTTCCGGCGGTGGAAGAAAGCCCTGGAGACAGAAGGGAACCGGTCATGCAAGACAGGGTTCAACAAGATCTCCGCAGTGGACAGGCGGTGGAGTTGTATTTGCTCCCGTACCGAGAGATTACTCATTCAAACTGAACAAGAAGGAAAAGAGACTGGCACTCAAGTCAGCACTCACATCCAGAGTACAGGAGAACAAATTGATCGTACTCGATGAGCTGAAGTTTGATGAGATCAAAACGAAGAAATTCCAGGAGGTTCTTGATAACCTGAAGGTAAACAAGGCTCTGGTAGTATTAAATGACAACGATCAGAATGTCATGCTTTCAGCAAGAAACATTCCGAATGTCAGAACAGCGTTGACAAACACAATCAACGTATATGATGTAATGAAATACAATACAGTTATCGTAACAAAGGATGCTGTAGCAACAATTGAGGAGGTGTATGCATAATGGCAAACGTACAATATTATGATGTCATCCTCAAACCGGTCATCACGGAAAAAAGCATGGCAGGCATGGGTGAGAAGAAATACACTTTCCTGGTTCATACAGAAGCAAACAAGACACAGATCAAAGAAGCAGTTGAAAAGATGTTTGCAGGAACAAAGGTAAAGAGCGTTAACACACTGAACCTTGACGGCAAGACAAAGCGTCGTGGAGCTACTTCAGGAAAGACAGCCAAGACAAAGAAGGCTATCGTTCAGTTAACAGCGGACAGCAAGGATATCGAGATTTTCGAAGGGCTGTAAAACCGCCAACTATGTGCAGATAAGCACGATAATAAATTGTGAAGAAAAGGAGAAACAATCATGGGAATTAAAACCTATAACCCATATACCCCGTCCAGAAGACAGATGACCGGCTCTGATTTTTCAGAGATTACAAAGACAACACCGGAAAAGTCATTATGTACTTCCATTAGCAAGAATGCCGGACGTAATAATCAGGGTAAGATTACAGTCAGACATCGCGGAGGCGGCAGCAGAAGAAAGTACAGAATCATTGATTTCAAGAGAAGAAAAGATGGAATCCCCGCTACCGTAATCGGTATCGAGTACGATCCGAACAGAACAGCAAATATCGCTTTGATCTGCTATGCAGACGGAGAAAAGGCATATATCCTTGCTCCTGAAGGTTTAACAGACGGCATGAAGGTCATGAACGGACCGGAAGCTGAAGTAAGAGTAGGTAACTGCTTACCGCTTTCAGAGATTCCGATCGGTACACAGATTCACAACATCGAGTTATATCCGGGCAAAGGCGGACAGCTAGTTCGTTCAGCCGGAAACAGCGCACAGCTCATGGCGAAAGAAGGAAAATTCGCAACACTCAGACTTCCTTCGGGCGAGATGAGAATGGTTCCGTTGATTGCAAGAGCATCTATCGGCGTCATCGGAAATGGTGACCACAGCCTTATCAATATTGGTAAAGCAGGACGTAAGCGCCACATGGGTATCAGACCTACCGTTCGTGGTTCAGTCATGAACCCGAATGACCATCCACATGGTGGTGGAGAAGGTAAGACGGGAATCGGTCGTCCGGGTCCGTCAACTCCTTGGGGCAAGCCTGCACTTGGTTTGAAGACAAGAAAGAAGAACAAGAAATCCAATAAGCTGATTGTACGTCGTCGTGACGGCAAGGCAATCAAGTAGATAAGGAGGAGCAAAAATGGCAAGATCACTTAAAAAAGGACCTTTCGCAGACGAGAGTCTGTTAAAGAAGGTTGATGCAATGAACGAAGCCGGTTCCAAGACTGTTATCAAGACTTGGTCACGTCGCTCCACGATATTCCCTCAGTTTGTAGGGCATACAATCGCGGTACATGACGGAAGAAAGCACGTTCCTGTATATGTAACAGAAGACATGGTTGGACACAAGCTCGGCGAGTTCGTAGCAACCAGAACCTATAGAGGACACGGCAAGGACGAGAAAAAATCTAAGGTGAAATAATTAGGATAATTTGAAAGGAGGTTTCATCCATGGCTAAAGGACATAGATCCCAGATAAAAAGAGAAAGAAATGCGAATAAGGATACAAGACCCTCTGCAAAGTTATCTTATGCAAGAGTATCCGTTCAGAAAGCATGTTTTGTATTAGATGCCATCAGAGGAAAAGATGTAACGTCAGCACTGGCACTTTTGACATACAATCCCAGATATGCATCAAGCATCATCAAGAAGTTACTGGAGTCAGCGATTGCAAATGCTGAGAACAATAACGGAATGAATGCAGAAAACTTATACGTAGCAGAGTGCTACGCAAATAAGGGACCGACAATGAAGAGAGTCAGACCGAGAGCACAGGGTAGAGCTTATAGAATCGAAAAGAGAATGAGCCATATCACTGTAGTGCTTGATGAGAGATAAGAAGTTCTGCGTTCGCACAGAACATGAATCGAAAGGAGATTATCAATGGGACAAAAAGTTAATCCTCACGGCTTAAGAGTCGGTGTTATCAAGGATTGGGATTCTAAATGGTATGCAGAAGGTGACTTTGCAGACTTCCTCGTAGAAGACTACAACATCAGAGCATTCCTTAAGAAGAAATTATACAATGCAGGTGTTTCAAAGATCGAGATCGAGAGAGCATCTGACAGAGTAAAAGTAATTATCTTCACAGCTAAACCCGGTGTCATCATAGGCAAGGGCGGTCAGGAAATCGAGGTTACTAAGAAGGAACTTCAGAAATTCACTGACAAGAAACTGGTTGTGGACATCAAAGAAATCAAGAGACCGGACAGAGAGGCACAGCTTGTTGCAGAGAATATTGCACAGCAGCTCGAGAACCGTGTATCATTCAGAAGAGCAATGAAGTCAACCATGTCAAGAACAATGAAATCAGGCGCTTTGGGTATCAAAACAGCCGTAGCAGGTCGTCTTGGCGGAGCAGATATGGCTCGTACAGAGTTCTACAGCGAAGGAACCATCCCTCTTCAGACTTTAAGAGCTGATATTGATTATGGTTTCGCAGAAGCAGACACAACATATGGCAAGATTGGTGTAAAAGTATGGATCTATAAAGGCGAAGTACTTCCGACCAAAGCAGCAAAGGAAGGGAGCGATAAATAATGTTAATGCCAAAAAGAGTTAAACGTCGTAAGCAGTTCCGTGGCACTATGAAGGGAAAAGCATTAAGAGGAAATACAATTTCCAACGGTGAATATGGTCTTATTGCATTAGAACCTTGCTGGATTAAATCAAATCAGATTGAGGCAGCCCGTGTTGCCATGACACGTTATATCAAGCGTGGTGGTCAGGTATGGATCAAAATCTTCCCTGATAAACCTGTAACAAATAAGCCTGCTGAAACCCGTATGGGTTCAGGTAAAGGAGCTCTTGAGTACTGGGTAGCAGTTGTAAAGCCTGGACGTGTAATGTTTGAAATCGCAGGCGTTCCGGAAGAGAGCGCTAAAGAAGCATTACGTCTTGCTATGCACAAGCTTCCTTGTAAGTGCAAGATCGCTTCTAAGGCAGACTTGGAAGGCGGTGTAGCAAATGAAAACTAATAAATTTGTAAAAGAGTTAAAAGATAAAACAGCAGCAGAACTTCAGCAGGACTTGACTGCAGCTAAGAAAGAGCTTTTCAATTTGAGATTCCAGAACGCTACAAATCAGTTGGATAATACAAGCAGAATCAAAGAAGTCAGAAAGAATATCGCAAGAATTCAGACTGTCATCACTGAAAAAGCAAAAGTTGAAGCTTAGTAGCAGGAAGGAGAATATCGATGGAAAGAAATCTTAGAAAAACTCGTACCGGTAAGGTAATCAGCAATAAAATGGATAAGACGATCGTTGTAGGAATTGAAGATCATGTAAAACATCCTCTTTACAAAAAAATCGTAAAGAAAACTTACAAGTTAAAGGCTCATGATGAGAACAACGAATGTAATATCGGCGATACAGTTAAAGTGATGGAAACAAAGCCTATTTCTAAGGATAAGAGATGGAGACTGGTTGAAATCGTTGAAAAGGTAAAATAGTCAAAAGTTCTTACTATTTCAATTTAAGTAAAGGAGAATTAGCATGATACAGCAAGAAAGCAGACTTAGAGTTGCTGATAACACAGGTGCCAAAGAACTGTTGTGCATCAGAGTTATGGGCGGTTCTACAAGAAGATATGCAAACATCGGTGATATCATCGTTGCTACTGTTAAAGATGCAACACCCGGTGGTGTTGTAAAAAAAGGTGATGTTGTAAAGGCTGTTGTTGTACGTACTGTGAAAGGCGCTCGCCGTAAAGACGGTTCCTATATCAGATTCGATGAGAATGCAGCAGTGATTATCAAAGATGACAAGACTCCGAGAGGAACCCGTATTTTTGGACCTGTCGCAAGAGAGCTTCGTGATAAGCAATTTATGAAAATTGTTTCACTCGCTCCGGAAGTATTATAAGGAGGTGCCAGAAGAATATGTCAACTATGAAGATTAAAAAGGGTGATACCGTAAAGGTAATCGCAGGAAAAGACAAAGACAAAGAGGGTAAAGTAGTTCTTGTAAACAAGAAAGACGGCAAGGTATTAGTAGAAGGCGTCAACATGATTACAAAGCATACAAAACCTTCCGTAGCAAACCAGAATGGTGGAATCGTTCAGAAGGAAGCATTGATTGATGCTTCAAACGTAATGTATGTACACAAGGGAAAAGCTACAAGAGTCGGTTTCAAGACAGTTAAAGACAAAAAAGTCCGTTTCGCTAAATCAACAGGCGATGTGATTGATTAATTCTAAGAGAGGAGGTCGCAAACGTTGAGTAGATTGAAAGATATGTATAAAGACGAGATCGTAGCAAATATGATCAAAAAGTTTGAGTATAAAAACGTTATGGAAGTTCCGAAGCTCGAGAAAGTAGTCATCAACATGGGCGTTGGAGAGGCTAAGGAAAATGCAAAGCTTTTGGATGCAGCTGTAAAGGATCTTGAGATGATCACAGGTCAGAAAGCAGTTCTTACCAAGGCAAAGAATTCAGTTGCAAACTTCAAAATCAGAGAAGGCATGCCGATTGGCTGCAAGGTTACACTCCGCGGAGACAAGATGTATGAGTTCGTTGATCGTCTGATCAACCTCGCACTGCCCCGTGTACGTGACTTTCGCGGTGTAAACCCGAATGCATTTGACGGCAGAGGTAACTATGCTCTTGGTATCAAAGAGCAGATCATCTTCCCTGAGATCGAGTATGACAAGGTTGATAAGGTAAGAGGTATGGATGTTATCTTCGTAACCACTGCTAAGACAGATGAAGAAGCACGCGAACTGTTAACACAATTCAACATGCCATTTGCAAAACAATCATAAGGAGGAGTAGATTCATGGCAAAAACAGCAATGAAACTTAAGCAGCAACGTAAGCCTAAATTCTCATGCAGAGAATATAATCGTTGCAGAATTTGCGGTCGTCCGCACGCATATTTAAGAAAATACGGAATTTGCAGAATTTGCTTCCGCGAACTGGCATATAAAGGACAGATTCCGGGCGTAAAGAAAGCAAGCTGGTAAATAAAAGAAGGAGGTAACTTTAGATGACAATGAGTGATCCCATTGCAGATATGCTTACAAGAATCCGTAATGCTAATACTGCAAAACACGATACGGTAGATGTACCTGCATCAAAGATGAAGACAGCAATCGCTGACATTCTTTTGAATGAAGGTTACATCAAGAAATATGATATCATTGAGGATGGTGGATTTAAGACAATCCGCATCGCATTAAAATACGGCGAGAACAAGAATGAGAAAATCATTACAGGTCTTAAGAGAATTTCAAAGCCCGGTCTGCGCGTATATGCGAACAAAGAAGAATTACCCAAGGTTCTTGGTGGACTTGGTGTTGCAATCATCTCTACAAACAATGGTGTAATTACAGACAAAGAAGCTAGAAAATTAAACGTTGGTGGCGAAGTATTAGCGTTCGTATGGTAGGATAGCCCCATCACACAAACAAATTATAGGAGGTACGGGCATGTCACGTATAGGAAGAATGCCAATCGCGATTCCTGCAGGCGTTACTGTAGAGATTGCAGAAAATAATAAAGTGACTGTAAAAGGTCCCAAGGGTACACTCGAAAGAGTCATCGTACCCGAGATGGAACTGAAAATGGAAGACGGACAGTTGACTGTAGCAAGACCGAATGATCTGAAGAGAATGAAGTCTTTACATGGTTTGACAAGAACTCTGATCCATAACATGATCGTTGGTGTAACTGATGGTTATGAGAAGGTTCTTGAAGTAAACGGTGTTGGTTACAGAGCAGCAAAGCAGGGCAAAGTCCTGACATTATCATTAGGATACTCTCATCCGGTTGAGATGACAGATCCTGACGGAATCGAAGCAGTACTTGACGGACAGAACAAGATCATCGTCAAGGGTATTGATAAAGAAAAAGTAGGCCAATACGCAGCTGAAATCAGAGATAAGAGAAGACCTGAACCTTATAAGGGCAAGGGAATCAAATATGCTGATGAGCATATCAGACGTAAAGTTGGTAAGACTGGTAAAAAATAGATAAGGAGAGTGTGAAAATGGTTAACAAGCAATCAAGAGCAAAGGTTCGTGTCAATAAACATAGAAAACTGCGTAACCGTTTCAGTGGAACAGCTGAAAGACCACGCCTTGCTGTGTTTAGAAGTAATAATCATATGTATGCTCAAATTATTGACGATACAGTTGGCAACACAATAGTTTCTGCTTCTACACTTGATAAAGATGTAAAGGCTGAACTTGAGAAAACTAACAACGTTGATGCAGCAGCATATTTAGGAAAAGTCATTGCTAAAAAGGCAGTGGAAAAAGGTATTAATACTGTAGTCTTTGACAGAGGCGGCTTTATATACCAGGGTAAGATCAAAGCATTAGCAGATGCGGCCAGAGAAGCCGGATTAGAATTTTAGGAAGGAGAGAAGACATGAAACATACAATCATAGATCCCAGCCAGTTAGAGCTGAATGACAAAGTAGTATCAATCAAGCGTGTAACCAAGGTTGTTAAGGGTGGTCGTAACATGCGTTTTACTGCACTTGTCGTAGTTGGCGATGGCAACGGACATGTTGGTGCAGGCTTAGGAAAAGCAACAGAAATTCCTGAGGCAATCCGTAAGGGCAAAGAAGATGCAGCTAAGAAGTTAGTGACTGTTGCACTTGATGACGTAAATAGTATCACACATGATTTTACCGGAAAGTTTGGCGGTGCTTCTGTTCTCTTAAGAAGAGCTCCTGAAGGTACCGGCGTAATCGCAGGCGGTCCGGCACGTTCCGTATGCGAACTTGCAGGAATCAAGAACATCCGTACAAAATCATTAGGTTCAAACAATAAGCAGAATGTAGTCCTTGCAACAATCGAGGCACTGCGTCAGCTGAAAACTCCGGAAGAAGTAGCACGTCTTCGCGGAAAGTCCGTAGAAGAGATATTGGGCTAAGGAGGATAATAGAATGCCAGCAAAGAAAACAGATAAGAAATTAAAGATTACATTGGTTAAATCCACCATTGGTGCAATTCCGAAGCACAGAGCCACAGTTGCAGCACTCGGACTGAAGAAGCTGAACAAGACAGTGGAACTGCCTGACAATGATGCAACAAGAGGAATGGTAAAACAGGTACAGCACCTGGTAAAAGTAGAAGAAATCTAATCAAGATTAAAGATAAGGAGGTGTCAGAATGGAATTATCAAACTTACAACCTGCAGAAGGCTCCAAACACAGTGATAATTTTAGAAGAGGCCGTGGACACGGATCAGGAAACGGAAAGACAGCCGGAAAAGGACATAAGGGACAGAAAGCTCGTTCAGGAGCTCCCAGAGTTGGTTTCGAAGGCGGTCAGATGCCGTTATACAGAAGACTCCCGAAACGAGGCTTTAAAAACAGAAATTCTAAGGACATAGTAGCAATCAATATGTCTGCTCTCGAAGTATTTGAAAATGACGCTACCATTACAATCGATACATTGATTGAAAAAGGAATCATTAAGCATTCCAAAGATGGTGTTAAAATTCTTGGAAACGGAGAATTAACCAAGAAGCTTACAGTTCAGGCAAATGCATTCTCTGCAGCTGCCAAGGAGAAAATTGAAGCTCTTGGTGGAAAAGCAGAGGTGATCTAATGCTTACTACGGTAAAGAATGCATTTAAGGTGAAGGAAATCAGACAGAAACTACTCTTTACCTTTTTAATGCTCATTGTCATCAGATTCGGATGTCAGCTTCCCGTACCGGGCGTTGACAGAGAATATTTCAGCAATTGGTTTGCAGCACAGACCGGTGATGCGTTCAACTTTCTGGATGCATTTACCGGAGGCTCATTTCTCAATATGTCTGTGTTTGCATTAAACATTACACCGTATATCACATCTTCCATCATTATGCAGCTGCTGACAATTGCGATTCCGAAGCTTGAGGAAATGCAAAAGGAAGGCGAAGACGGAAGAAAGAAGATTGCAGCTATTACGCGTTATGTGACAGTCGGACTGTCTTTGATTGAATCAACGGCAATGGCTATCGGCTTCGGTAATCAGGGATTATTAGATGAATACAATGCATTGAATGTCATTACGGTTATCGCAGCATTAACAGCAGGCTCTGCATTTCTTATGTGGATCGGCGAACAGATTACTGAAAATGGAGTCGGAAACGGTATTTCCATCGTACTTGTGATCAATATCGTGTCCAGAATACCACAGGATTTTGCGGCTTTATATGAGCAGTTCATGAAGACAAAATCGATCGCAACTGCAACTCTTGCAGGTGTTATTATTATAGCAGTTGTACTGCTGACAGTAGTACTGGTAGTTGTTCTCTACGGAGGCGAAAGAAGAATTCCGGTTCAGTATGCTAAGAAGGTACAGGGTAGAAAAATGGTTGGCGGCAATTCGACAAACATTCCCCTGAAGGTCAATACAGCAGGTGTTATACCGATTATCTTTGCTTCCTCTCTGATGCAGTTACCGGTGGTTGTATGTTCATTACTGGGTGTGAAAGCAGCCGGTGTGGGCGGAACAATTCTCAGAATGCTGAGTTCATCTAACTGGTGCAAACCGGCCAGCTGGATTGATTCAATCGGATTATTGGTGTATATTTTGCTTGTTATCTTTTTTGCATATTTCTATACATCCATTACATTTAATCCGTTGGAGATCGCAAATAACATGAAAAAGCAGGGAGGTTTTATCCCAGGCATCCGTCCGGGCAAGCCGACCAGCGAATACTTAACGAAAATATTGAATTATGTGATTTTTATTGGCGCTGTAGGACTGATTATCGTAGCTGTTATTCCGATTTTCTTTAACGGAATGTTTGGTGCGAGCGTATCCTTTGGCGGAACATCACTGATCATTATTGTCGGAGTTGTACTTGAAACGATCAAACAGGTTGAATCACAGATGTTAGTACGTAATTATAAAGGTTTTTTGAATGATTAATGACGTAGCGGCAAGGCTTTACAGCCTTGCCAAAACGTAACTCATGGAGGAACTAAGATGAAGATCATAATGTTAGGAGCTCCGGGTGCCGGTAAAGGCACACAGGCCAAGATGATTGCAGATCAGTATGGTATACCCCATATCTCTACTGGAGATATATTCAGGGCAAATATCAAGGAACAGACAGAACTTGGCATGGAAGCAAAGACGTATATGGATAAGGGAGCTTTGGTTCCTGACGAACTCACGGTCAAGATCTTACTTGACAGAGTGGCTAAAGACGATTGCAAGTCAGGATATGTGCTGGATGGTTTTCCAAGAACCATTCCGCAGGCAGAAGTACTGGATAAGGCAGTGAAAGAGCTGAATGAAACCATTGATTATGCAATCAATGTGGAAGTTCCGGATGAAAATATCATCAAGAGAATGTCCGGAAGAAGAGCCTGCCTCGCATGCGGAGCCACATATCATGTTGAGCATGTACCGCCCAAAAAGGAAGGCATATGTGATAGATGCGGTAAAGAGCTGGTATTAAGAGACGATGACAAGCCTGAGACAGTAAAAAAGAGACTGGAAGTATACCATGCACAGACACAGCCGCTGATAGAGTATTATAATAAGAAGAATATATTAAAAGAGGTTGACGGAACGAAAGATATGAAGGATGTTTTCGCAGATATCGTCAAAATCTTAGGAGCATAAGGCAATGGCTATTTCAGTAAAATCTGCCAGAGAAATTGACCTGATGCGTGAATCCGGGAAGATCCTGTGCTCAGTACATGATGAGCTTGGACGGTTTGTACGTCCCGGTATCTCCACAATGGATATTGATCAATTAGGCGAGAAATTAATACGTGCACATGGATGCATTCCAAATTTTTTGAATTACAATGGATATCCGGCATCTATCTGTGTATCAGTCAATGAAGAGGTAGTACATGGTATTCCGAGTAAGCACCGAATCCTGCAGGAGGGCGATATTGTCAGCCTGGATGCGGGTTTGATCTATAAAGGATATCATTCCGATGCAGCACGGACATATGCTGTCGGACAGATCAGCAAGGAAGCACAGCAGCTGATCGACAGAACAAAACAGAGTTTTTTCGAAGGTATTAAGTATGCAAAAGCAGGAAATCATCTGCATGATATTTCAAATGCCATAGATGCATATATCAGTCAGTTCGGATATGGTATTGTCAGAGATCTGGTTGGACATGGGATCGGAACAAAGCTGCATGAGGATCCGCAGATTCCGAACTTTGCACAAAAGAGACGCGGTCCGCTGTTACAGGCAGGTATGACACTTGCCATCGAGCCTATGATCAATATGGGCAGATATGATGTGGAGTGGCTGGAGGATGACTGGACTGTTGTAGCAGAGGATGGAAGCTATTCAGCACATTACGAAAATACCGTTCTGATCACAGACACAGAGCCGGAGATCCTCACACTGGAGGTATAAGCGATGGTAGGGCAATTTGCAGTTTCCCTGGCAGGACATGATCAGAATAAAGTTTATATCATATTAAAGGAAGATCAGGAATATGTATATTTGGCAGATGGTGTGATCCGGCTGACGGATCGTCCAAAGCGCAAGAACAAAAAACATATCCAGATCGTGAAGCAGGACGCTCCCGAGATCGGAGAGAAGCTTCGAAACGGAGAAAGCGTCATGAACGAAGAAATCAAGAGAGCAATCAGGATTTATATCGGGAGGAAAATGAATGTCAAAAGCTGATGTTATTGAAATTGAAGGAACAGTCATTGAGAAGCTGCCAAACGCGATGTTTCAGGTCGAACTCGAAAACGGACATAAGGTATTGGCACATATCAGCGGGAAACTGAGAATGAATTTTATCAGGATCTTACCGGGTGATAAAGTGACAATCGAGTTGTCACCCTATGATTTGACAAAAGGAAGAATTATCTGGCGTGATAAGTAACAGATAATGATCATCCTTCCAAAGAATAGTACTTGATATTTGACACCTTGTGTGTTAAAATATAAAACGGTCTTTTTTGAAGCGTGTATTCGAAAGGAGGGTTTAACGTGAAAGTTAGATCATCAGTAAAACCGATTTGCGAAAAATGCAAGATCATCAAAAGAAAAGGGAAAATCAGAGTGATCTGTGAGAATCCCAAGCACAAACAGAGACAGGGTTAATCCTTGTTTATTGTGCGTTAATCGCGACATTTTCATTCTCGCGGTTTGATTTGATTGATAGATACTCGATCTACGAGCATCTACGATTGATACCGATGAAGCAAAACGCAAAATGAATCGGAGACCGGCGTAAGATATGCCGGTGGGTCTTGAAACAGCAGACCCCAGTCAATTAGTAACCCATTAATTTAGTAGTAGGAAAGAGAGGAATTTTTCATGGCTCGTATTTCAGGTGTAGACTTACCGAGAGACAAACGTGTGGAGATCGGCTTGACCTATATCTATGGTATAGGAAGGGTATCAGCCACAAAAATCATCGAAGCAGCAAAAGTAAATCCAGACACACGTGTCAGAGATTTAACAGATGAAGAAGTTAAGAGACTGAGCGAAGTAATCGAAGCAGATTATCAGGTAGAAGGTGACCTTCGCAGAGAGATCGCACTGAACATCAAGAGACTGCAGGAGATTGGATGCTACAGAGGTATTCGTCACAGAAAGGGACTTCCTGTTCGTGGTCAGAAGACAAAGACCAATGCAAGAACAAGAAAAGGCCCTCGCAGAACTGTTGCAAACAAGAAGAAGTAATTGAGAAACTGATAACATTTAATAAGAAAGTAGGTTAGTTTAATGGCTAAAAAAGTTACCAAGAAATTGACAAAGAAACGTGTCAAGAAAAACGTTGAACGCGGACAAGCACATATTCAGTCATCTTTTAACAATACAATTGTTACTTTAACAGATACTGAAGGTAATGCACTGTCATGGGCAAGTGCAGGCGGTCTGGGATTTAGAGGTTCAAAGAAATCTACTGCATATGCTGCACAGATGGCAGCTGAGACAGCTACAAAAGCAGCACTGGTACATGGTTTGAAGACAGTTGATGTTATGGTTAAGGGCCCCGGCCAGGGACGTGAAGCAGCGATCAGAGCACTTCAGGCATGCGGTCTGGAAGTAACCAGTATCAAGGACGTTACTCCGGTTCCTCACAACGGATGCCGCCCGCCTAAGCGCAGAAGAGTATAGTGACGATCGAATTTGTAACAAAACAATGAAGAAGTTGGAGGAAGGCCCACTGTGAACAGTGAGGTTGTAAACAATCAGCGGAGGAAAGTAAAATGGCAGTAAACAGAGTTCCTGTATTAAAAAGATGCAGAGCATTAGGCTTAGAGCCGATGTACCTTGGCATCGACAAGAAATCAAAGAGACAGTTAACCAGAGCAAACAAGAAAATGAGCGAGTATGGTCTTCAGTTACGTGAGAAGCAGAAAGCAAAATTTATCTATGGTGTACTGGAGAAGCCTTTCAGAAATTACTATAAAAAGGCTGATCAGATGAAGGGTATGACCGGTGAAAACCTGATGATCCTTCTTGAGACCAGACTGGACAATGTTATTTTCAGAATGACATTTGCAAGAACCAGAAGAGAAGCAAGACAGATCGTAGATCATAAGCATGTTACCGTAAACGGAAGAGTGATTAACATCCCTTCTTATCTGGTAAAAGCAGGTGACGTGATCGAAATCAAAGAGAAGTGCAAGGCTTCACAGAGATATAAGGATATTCTTGATGCTACTAACGGAAGATTAGTACCGGCATGGCTGGATGTTGATCAGGAGAATCTGAAGGGAACCGTTAAGGAACTTCCGATGAGAGAAGCAATCGACGTTCCGGTTGACGAGATGTTGATCGTCGAGTTGTATTCTAAATAAAGTATCTGAGTTTAGACACTTAAAAAAGAGGAGGTACTTGCAGTGTTTGATTTTGAAAAGCCGAAGATTGAGATTGTGGAAATCTCAGATGATAAAAAGTACGGTAGATTTGTTGTTGAGCCTCTGGAAAGAGGTTATGGCACAACCCTTGGAAATTCACTTAGAAGAATCATGCTTTCTTCTCTGCCGGGCGTAGCAGTCAGCCAGGTCAAGATCGAGGGCGTACTTCATGAGTTCTCTTCCATACCGGGCGTTAAAGAAGATGTTACGGAAATCATCATGAACATCAAGAATCTGGCAATCAAGAATGACAGCATGACAAATGAGCCTAAGACAGCTTATATTGAGTTTGAAGGCGAAGGCGTTGTAACAGCTGCAGACATTCAGGTTGACCAGGATGTTGAGATCCTGAACAAGGATCTGGTGATTGCAACATTGAATGGCGGTACAGACAGCAAACTGTTTATGGAATTAACCATTACCAGAGGCAGGGGTTATGTCAGCGCTGACAAGAACAAGAGTGAGGATCTGCCGATCGGAGTGATCGCAGTTGACTCTATTTATACACCTGTAGAGCGCGTGAATCTGACAGTCGAGAATACTCGTGTCGGCCAGATCACAGACTTTGATAAGTTATCTCTCGATGTATATACAAATGGCACACTGGCTCCGGATGAGTCAGTCAGTCTTGCAGCAAAGGTACTTAGCGAGCACCTGTCACTCTTCATAGACCTGTCTGAAAATGCAAAAACAGCAGAGATCATGGTTGAGAAGGAAGACAATGAGAAGGAAAAAGTGCTCGAGATGAACATTGATGAGTTAGAGCTGTCAGTTCGTTCATATAACTGCCTGAAGAGAGCCGGTATTAATACTGTTGAGGAATTAACAAACAGAACTTCTGAGGATATGATGAAGGTTCGCAACCTTGGACGTAAATCCCTCGAAGAAGTATTAGCAAAATTAAAAGAATTAGGTCTTCAGTTAAACGTAGGCGACGAGTAAGACCAATTAATGTTACTTCAGTAAACCCAATGTGTATGAAGTGACTGTAACTGATAATCAAGTTTTGCAGTAAGTCCAAAGCAGCATGCAGAACGCATCCTTAAAGGAGAACTACAATGGCAAAATACAGAAAACTCGGCAGAACATCAAGCCAGAGAAAAGCATTACTCAGAAATCAGGTTACAACTCTGTTATATCACGGAAAGATCGTGACAACAGAAGCAAAAGCAAAGGAAATCCAGAAGATTGTTGAGGGTTATATCGCACTTGCAGTCAAGGAAAAGGATAACTTTGAAATGGTTAAGGTAACCGCAAAGGTTCCGCGCAAGGACAAAGACGGTAAGAGAATCAAGGAAGAGAAAGATGGCAAGAAAGTAACCGTATTTGATGAAGTAGAGAAGGAAATCAAGAAAGATCTGCCTTCCAGACTGCATGCAAGACGTCAGATGCTGAAATTCTTCTATCCTGTAACAGAGGTTCCTACTGAGATTGCCGGAAAGAAGAGAAACACAAAGCAGATCGATCTGGTTGCAAAGATGTTTGATGAGATTGCACCGAAGTATGTTGACCGCAAGGGCGGCTATACAAGAATCGTTAAGATCGGACCTCGTAAGGGCGATGCAGCGATGGAAGTACTGATCGAGTTAGTTTAGTCAGATTGAAGCAGACACCTTGGGATTTTTGATCCCGAGGTGTTTTTTTGTAGCATTCTTTATGATGAGTTTCTTGCATTTGCATACGAAATCACGTACAATGAATAGAGTTGAGCATCTTTGGAGAATGAATATGGGCATATTACAGGCAAAAAAGCTGGTATTTGAATATATACGCCGTGATAAGGACGGTAACGTGGATGGTGTTACCCGTGCAGTGGACGAAGTCGATCTGGACGTAGAACGCGGCGACTTTATTGCTATTTTGGGACATAATGGCTCTGGAAAGTCAACACTGGCAAAGCATATGAATGCCATTCTTTATCCGACCGAGGGAACTGTCTGGGTAGACGGAATGGATACCATAGATGAGGAAAAGCTGTGGGAAATCAGGCAGACAACAGGTATGGTGTTCCAGAATCCTGACAACCAGATCATAGGCGCAATGGTAGAAGAGGATGTCGGATTCGGCCCGGAGAACATGGGAGTTCCGACAAAAGAAATCTGGGAACGTGTGGATGAGAGTCTGAAGGCAGTCGGTATGTACGAATACAGACACCACTCTCCTAATAAGCTGTCAGGCGGACAAAAGCAGCGGGTAGCAATCGCAGGAGTCGTAGCGATGCATCCGAAGTGCATTGTATTAGATGAGCCTACAGCGATGCTGGATCCGTCAGGAAGAAAAGAAGTGATACGGGCGGTTCGTGCATTGAATGATGTGGAAAAGATAACGGTCATTTTGATTACGCATTATATGGAAGAAGCAGTGTATGCCAATAAAGTGTTTGTGATGGACGAGGGAAAGATCGTCATGAAGGGCACACCAAGAGAGGTATTCTCTAGGGTGGAAGAACTGGAGGAGATCCGTCTGGATGTACCGCATGCAACCAAGCTGGCATATGAGCTGCAAAAGGCCGGACTAAATCTTCCGGATGGAATTTTGACCGCAGAGGAACTGGTGGAGGCATTATGTCGATAATCGTAGATCATGTGAGCTATGTGTATAGTGAAGGAAATGCATATGAAAGTAAGGCTCTGAACGATATCAGTTTTCAGATTGAGGATGGGGAGTTTATCGGTCTCATCGGACATACAGGTTCTGGAAAATCTACTTTGGTACAGCATCTGAATGGACTGTTAAGGGCAACCGGAGGCAGTATTTATTATAATGGTGCAGATATTTACGATTTGGATTATGATATGAAAACACTGCGCAGTAAGGTGGGATTGGTATTTCAATATCCGGAGCATCAATTATTCGAGGTAGATGTATTTCAGGATGTATGTTTTGGACCAAAAAATCTCGGATTGACGAAGGCAGAAACAGAGCTGAGCGCCTACACTGCATTAAAGCAGGTGGGCATTGCAGATGAGTATTTTTATCAGTCGCCATTTGATCTGTCGGGCGGTGAAAAGCGTAAGGTGGCAATTGCAGGAGTGCTTGCCATGAAACCGGAGGTTCTGATTTTGGATGAACCTACAGCAGGGCTGGATCCCAGAGGAAGGGATGAGATCCTGGATCTGATTGCAAGACTGCGCGAGGAAAATGGGATGACCATCATTCTGGTATCTCACAGTATGGAGGATGTGGCAAAGTATGTGGGACGTATCATGGTCATGAATCATGGAGGTCTTGTATATGATGATACTCCGAAAGAGGTATTCAAATACTATCATGAACTGGAAGCAATCGGTCTGGAGGCTCCACAGACAATCTATATCATGAATCAGCTTCGCGCCAAAGGACTCCCTGTCAGAGCGGAGGCATTGACGACAGAGGAAGCAAGAGACGAGATTTTGCGAGTTTATCACAGAGCATAACGACCAGAGAATGATAACAATAGTTGATTGGAAGATTTTATGATCAGAGATATTACTTTAGGACAATACTATCCGACGAACTCCATATTGCACAAAATGGATCCGCGTGTCAAGCTTGTGGGTACCCTGATATTTATTATTTCATTATTTCTATTTGATAGTATTTATGGATATCTGGCAGCGACGGTCTTTCTGGCCATGGTCATCAAGCTGTCGAAGGTGCCGTTTTCTTTTATGGTCAAGGGACTGAAGGCGATCATGATCCTGATGCTGATCACGGTTGTGTTCAATCTGTTTTTAACACCCGGAGAGACGTTAGTCTCCTTCTGGAAGCTGACCATTACAAAGGAAGGTGCCAGAACGGCGGCCTTTATGGTCATCCGGCTGACTTACCTGATCATTGGCTCCTCCATTATGACGCTGACGACAACACCGAATAACCTGACAGATGGCATGGAGAAGCTGTTGAATCCGCTGCGTGTCATCAAGGTGCCTGTGCATGAGGTCGCGATGATGATGTCGATTGCACTCAGCTTTATCCCGATCCTGTTAGAAGAAACTGATAAAATCATGAAGGCACAAATGGCACGAGGAGCAGATTTTGAAAGCGGAAATCTGATCAAAAAGGCCAAAAGTCTGATTCCTTTACTGGTTCCGTTATTCATATCCGCATTCCGAAGAGCCAATGATCTGGCGATGGCAATGGAGGCAAGGTGTTACCGTGGCGGCGAGGGAAGAACGAAAATGAAGCCCTTGATCTACAAAAAACGCGATTACATGGCTTATGGGAGTCTCGTGATCTATCTGGCAGTCATTATTTGTGTCAATATAGTTCTGAGATAAATCAGAGAGCAGAGAACCGGAGAGTTTCAGAAACGACGGAAAGGAATGGTAAGGATGTCAAAGCGTGTGATGCTGACAGTTGCATATGACGGGACGCATTATCATGGCTGGCAGATACAGCCCAATGTACCCACGATAGAGGGTATTCTGAACCGGAATTTATCTGAAATGCTTGGAGAGCCGATAGAAGTCATCGGCGCCAGCCGTACAGACGCCGGAGTACATTCTCTAGGGAATATAGCGGTATTTGATACGAATGCGAGGATTCCTGCTGAGAAGATTTCTTATGCACTGAATCAGCGGCTTCCGGAGGATATTAAAATCAGAAAATCAGAGGAAGTGGCAGCAGATTTTCATCCGCGCAAGGTAGAAAGCAGAAAGACCTACGAGTATAGAATCTGGCATGATACTTTTCCGATGCCGACGGAACGATTGGATTCCTATTTTGTATATACACCGTTAAATATAGAGGCAATGAAAAAAGCCACCCGATATCTTGAAGGAGAACATGATTTTACGAGCTTTTGCAGTGTTGGTACAGAGGTTGAAAGCAAGGTCAGAACGATCTATCAGTTGGAGGTTTTGACAGAGGAGCAGGAGACGGGAAATCAAGGGCTAAACGGGAAAGCCCAGACGAAAGATGCTGTGGATCAAAAGCAGATTACAGGCGGTATGATTCGTATACGTGTAACAGGCAATGGTTTTCTTTATAATATGGTCAGAATCCTGGCGGGGACACTTTTAGAGGTTGGAAAAGAGCTGTATCCGCCGGAACATGTCAGAGAAATGATAGAAGCACATGACAGAGAGGCAGCAGGACCGACCGTACCGGCACATGGACTTACGATGATTTCCTATCAAATCTGCTGATGATTACAACTGCATCATGGTTGAATTATGCGTAAAAATAAGCAAAAAGGCAGATAAAATGAATTTTGCATATTGACACACGCGGACGGGTGTAATATAATATTTCAATGTGACGATGAGGCATTACATCGTCTGTATTATCAGTGAATAAGCGTTGAACCAAAGCCCCGGTGAGACGTTTATATAGTGGTCAAGGTGTTCTGCAGGATACTTTCGGACATGGTATCGCCAGTGGAACCTAACTATTAATGGAGGAATTACAATGAAGACTTTTATGGTAAATGAAGCGACCATTGAAAGAAAATGGTACGTTGTCGATGCAGCAGGATGTACACTCGGACGTCTCGCATCAGAAATTGCAAAGGTTTTACGAGGCAAGAACAAGCCGATTTATACACCTCATGCAGATACAGGAGACTATGTAGTAGTGATTAATGCTGATAAGATTGCTGTTACAGGCAAGAAGTTAGATCAGAAAAAGTATTATCATCATTCAGACTATGTAGGCGGTATGAAGGAATCAACCCTGAGAGAGAAGCTTGATAAGAAACCTGAAGAGGTAATCGAACTCGCAGTCAAGGGAATGCTTCCCAAGGGACCTTTAGGAAGCAGAATGTACAAAAAATTATTCGTATACGCAGGTGCTGAGCATCCTCATGCAGCTCAAAAACCTGAAGTATTAACGTTTTAACCCGGACTGAAAGGAGGAGATCACATTGGCTAAAGCAAAAGCAGTTGAAAAGTTTTACGGAACAGGAAGAAGAAAGAAATCAATCGCAAGAGTTTATTTAGTACCCGGAAAGGGCAACATTACCATAAATAAGAGAAGCATTGATGAATATTTAGGACTCGAAACATTGAAGGTAATCGTACGTCAGCCTCTCAAAGCAACAGAGACAGCAGACAAGTTTGACGTTATCGTAAATGTACGCGGTGGTGGATACACAGGTCAGGCAGGTGCCATCAGACACGGCATCTCAAGAGCACTGTTAAAAGCAGATGCAGAATTCAGACCTATCCTCAAAAAAGCCGGCTACTTAACAAGAGACCCAAGAATGAAAGAAAGAAAGAAATACGGTCTCAAAGCCGCACGTCGCGCTCCGCAGTTCAGCAAGCGTTAATCGACAACCAAAAACCCCGAAAAACCTCGAAGCCATGCGGCTTTCGGGGTTTTTCTTTGTCTAAATGGTTTGGCAAAATTTGACCGAACCTGACCCAATTTAACCCAATTTTTAGTGGTTAAATCGGGGACAACCGGCAAA
>JAUNSO010000122.1 GCA_030539165.1 bacterium | reverse complement strand
TTAAAATTGCGAATGTATAATAACAGGCTGGGAGAGTAACATCTTCCAGCCATTTTGATGTACTAGATCCGAATGTATGAGAAAAGAACAACCTTAAAATTGGATACTCATGATTTACAAGATTATAGCATGGACAAATTCTTAAATATCCGTTTGCGGATGCTCGGCGATTACAATTCCAATTCCATATGCTGCCGTCCCCATTCAAATAATGACTGCAGAGTGGGAATAAGAGTTTGGGCCAAAGGGGTAAGGCTATAAGATACCGATGGAGGAACTTCACCAGTTGAATAACGATCCACCAATTTGTCTGCTTCCAATTCGCGAAGACACTTTGTCAACATGGTATTAGTTATGCCTTTATTTCGTCTTTTTAGTTCGTTGTAATGAAGATTATCTTCTATGGATAAATTCCAAAGGATGGGAATTTTCCATTTTGAGCCAAGGACGGTCATGGCATGCGTTACAGGACAATTTTCGATATATGGAGTTGAGATTTTTTTCCCGTTCATTTACTATACCCCTTTCAAGTTCAAGGAAGAAATTTGTGCGTACTTGTTAAATGATTTCTTAAAGTATAAGATAAATACGATGATAATTCAAGTGGAGGAAAACAGATGAAAACAATATTTGATCATACACCTCTTGGCAATCTGGAGGTTAAAAACAGGATTGTCGCAGCAGCAACAGGGCATAATCTGACTGATGAGGTTGGACATATTCCCAAGGAACTATTTGATGTTTATCGTGAACTGGCACAGGGCGGTTCCGGATTCATTCTGCTGGAGTTTACCAGTGTTGCAGTAGCAGATCATTTTAATACGGGATTGATGCGGCTTCATCGGGATGATTTGATTCCGGAGTATAAAAAGCTGGCTGATATGATACACAGTTACGGTGCTGTTGTTATGCCACAGCTTGCGATGGGGATATATTTGAAACAGAGCGTATCTGGTAGGTTGGTGCAGCTGTCACCGACTCAGATGACAAAAGATGATATTCAAGATATCATTGATAAATTTGTCAGTGCGGCTGCTCGTGCGAAAACAGCAGGATTTGATGGTGTTCAGCTTCATGGCGCACATGGATTTGTATTGAGTACGTTTTTTAGTCCTGCATACAATCAAAGACAAGATGAATACGGCGGTTCCACGGGAGCGAGAACAAAGATTGTAACGGATATTATCAAAAAGATAAAAGAGCAATGCGGTGACTTTCATGTGTCCATCAAAATCAATAGCAGTGATTTCATGGCAGGTGGTTTGCAGCCGGAAGAAAGCTTGAAAGTCTGTCAAATCTTGGAGCAGGCAGGGTTGGATTCTATTGAGGTGAGTGGTATGGGGCCGTGTGTTGATGGGGTTCGTCCTGGCGACAGTGAGGGATTTTTTGCACCCTATGCGAAAATTCTGAAGAACATCGTTTTAATTCCTGTCATTCTAACCGGAGGACATCGCAGTGTGGAGCATATGGAACAGTTGCTGAACGAAGATGTTACAGATTTCTTCTCCGTCTCAAGACCTTTGATTCGTGAACCGGGGTTAATTGCCAGGTGGCAAAACGGTGATATGAGACCATCCGACTGTGTTTCATGCAATCAGTGCTTCAATATGCATGGGCATAGCTGTATCAGAGGCACGGTCCATGCAGATGGGAGCATTACGCAGAATAAGAGAGATGCTCGGAGAAGGTAAAGAGTATTTGAAATAATTGGAAGAAGTACCTTAAAATAATCTGCGCCATCTAAATTAAAATT
>JAUNSO010000031.1:33168-34836 GCA_030539165.1 bacterium | reverse complement strand
GAGTCTATACAGGGTCTGCAGAACGGGTGCTTCTATGCGATGGCAAGGAAGCTGACGCTGCCCCAGAGAATTGCATTTTCCATGGTGGACATGTTCGGACTTTCCATGGAGGAGACAGCGGAAATGCTTGAGATATCCGGTGGTGCTTTGAAGGGTTTATTATTTCGGGCGAGGATGAATTTGGACGCCTTCTTTTCAGATCACTGCAATTTGATTGATGCGGCAAATCCCTGTAGCTGTGCGGCATGGATTCATTTCAGTGAGACACAGAGCAGAAATCAGAAGAAGATACGGCAGGCAATCGAAAAGAAGGAGTATGAGGAAAAGGGGTATCGTTTTGATGAACAGATACGCCGTAAGATTACATACCTCTATAGAAATATGCCTGAAAAACGTCCTTCTGATGTATGGTTTCAGAAGGTGATCGATGCTGTTTCATAATAAATGATTATTTTAAAAAAATTTAAAATACCCGTAACTTTGCATCATGATTTGCATCTATATAGGTATAGGGGCATGAAAAACCCTAATACAATCATACGGAGGAAGAAATCATGTTTGAATCAAGATGCGGAGTAGAATGTAACAGTTGTGAGAAGAAGGAGCAGGGAATCTGTAAGGGCTGTCTGGTGATTGACAAGCCATGCTGGGGTACGTGCGGGGTTAAGGCCTGCTGTGAGGGCAGGAAGTTAGATCACTGTGGTATGTGTCCTGAATTTCCTTGTGAAATGTTACGTACTATGGGTGTGGAGTATGGCTTTGATCCGCAGCCCAAACTGGAACGCTGCAGAAAGTGGGCAGCGGAGGAGAAGTGACCATGTGGTATGACGAAATGTTTGAGGTGATTGAACGCGAAGGAACAGAGGAGGAAGCCGCCCAAATGGAGTCTGCGTGACTACAGCCATACCAATCCGGAGTGGGTCAGAGATTTTCTGGTGCGGTACGAAGCTCAGCTCGCACCGTTAAGTAAGAAAGAGGCGGTGAAGTATCTGTAGACTGAGAAGCGCAAAGAGAGTAAAATCAGTACATAAACAATCTGCATATTAGTAAGTGTCAGAGGATACGATCAATATTTATTTCATGAATGATTAAAGAAGGTTTCGAGATGATAAAATACCACAAACTCAACATGAATGAGTACAACAGAAAGCAGCAGTTTGACTATTTTAACAGCATGCCATATCCCTACGTGGGTCTGACGGTCAACGTGGACATTACGGATTTTCTGCAGCAGATGAAGCAGAAGCAGCATCCGTTTTTTCTGTCCTTTCTATATGCAGTGACAAGAGCGGCCAATGCCATACCGGAATTCCGGCAGAGAATCGTGGATGAGGAAATCATGGAGTATGAAAAATGTATTTCATCATACACGGTTGCTTTGGAGGATCACAGCTATTGTTATTGCTCGGTGGACTGTGATATGCCGTTTGAGAAATTCCTGCCGTATGCAAGGAAAGCGCAGGAAAGTGCCAAACTGCAGGCATCATTGGATGATGGGGAAGATGCATTATCGTTGTATTTTATCTCAACCGTTACGAATCTTTCGTATACTGCAATCGTACAGCCTGTTCCACAGCCTGCGGACAGCAATCCGAGGATTACATGGGGAAGGTATTTTGCGCAGGAGGGCAGGACGCTGATACCGGTCAGCCTGTTATGCAATCATGC
>JAUNSO010000031.1:31221-33068 GCA_030539165.1 bacterium | reverse complement strand
CATGGCAAAGGGTGCAAATCAAAAACTGAAGCTAATCTACCTCATCGAACTCATGATGAAGAAGACTGATGAAAATCACGGAATCACGATGCCGGAAATCATTGCAGCACTGGAAGCGCATGATGTGACTGCAGAGCGAAAGAGCATCTATGCAGACTTTGAGACTATGGATGCGTTGGGCTTCGAGGTGATCGGAGAACAGAGGGGAAAGCAGCATTTCTATCATCTGGCATCCAGACAGTTCGAGACTGCAGAGCTGAAACTTCTGGTGGATGCCATCCAATCCTCCAAGTTCATTACAGAGAGAAAATCGAATGAGCTGATTAAGAAGTTAGAGGGACTTGCCAGTGAACATGATGCGAAGCAGCTGCAGCGTCAGGTCTATGTGGCGGGCAGGGTTAAGACGATGAATGAGAGCATCTACTACAACATTGATGCCATTCATGCTGCAATCGGGATGAATGAACAGATCCGGTTTCAGTATTTTGGCTGGAATGCGAAGAAGGAAATGGAGCTTCGTAAGGACGGAGCTTTTTACCAGGTCAGTCCGTGGGCGCTTTGCTGGGATGATGAAAATTATTACATGATTGCTTATGATGCCGACGCAGAGAAAATCAAGCATTACCGTGTGGACAAGATGCTGAAGATTGAAAATGTAGAGCAGAAGCGTGAGGGAAAGGCGGCCTTTCAGGATACGAATCTTGCAAATTACACACAGAAATACTACGGCATGTATGAGGGGACGGTTGAGACTGTCAGACTTGAGTGCCGCAATGAACTGGCAAATGTGGTGATTGACCGTTTTGGCAAGGACATCATGATGATTCCGGCGGATGCGGAGCACTTCACGGTAAATGTGAGCGTCGCTGTGACAAAGCTGTTTCTGGGATGGATTTTTGCGCTCGGAGACGGTGTAAAAATCATCGGACCGGAGCAGGTACTGCAGCAGGTATCAGGTGAAATCAGAGAACTTTACGGACGGTACTGCTGACACATATACAGGCAAAGGATTCATGACAAATGTAAATTGTTTTTGCACCGGATGTTTGTTACACTTTTTGTATAGCAGAGAAAATCTGCGTACGGAATCAAACTCGAGGAGGAGAAACAGATGATTTGTCCAAAGTGCGGAAGCAATCAGGTGGTTATGCAGCAGGTCGCTAATACGACAACAGATACGAAGACAAAGGGTTTTGGCTGGTGCAAGGCATGCTTAGGTTATGTATTATTTAATGTACCCGGTATTCTGTGTGGATTATGCGGTATGGGTAAGGGTAAATCCAAGACAACTACGAAGACACACGTAGTCAATGTGTGTCAGACCTGTGGCTATCGATTTTAAGGAATCTGTGCTCTATGCGTTGCGGGTGGCGGGTAATAACAGTGGCTGCCATCAGATGCCGGAGCGCAGTTTCTTCTATCATGGAAAACAGTTTCCGGTATGCGCCAGATGTACCGGAGCAACCATCGGGCAGCTGTTATCGATTGTTACAAATGTCACATGGATGATTGGTTTACATAAATTAGGAAAAGAGCGCAAAACTCCATGGTTCCTGAGTATATGGTTTACAGCCGTATCACTTGCCGTCATGGGAGCTGACTGGTCGATTCAGGAAGTCGGTATCAAGGAATCTACCAATCCGAGAAGACTTGTAACAGGAATCTTCGGCGGATACGGAGTCTTCAATTCCTATTTTATCATTGGGCGTTATATTGCGGCCTTGTTTCATAAAGATTCATAAAATTAAACAAAATTTTTAGAGAACCTGCTGATTTTAATAGAAAGCAGGTTTTTTATTGATTACGAAAATCTTGTCACAAGATGGGAAATATATGATACTATGTAA
>JAUNSO010000031.1:0-31121 GCA_030539165.1 bacterium | reverse complement strand
TAACCATAAGCCTTCTCACCCTGCTCACAGCATCCGCTGTTTTCGCAGGCTGTAACAAAAAGGCGCAGACACCGGCCACTCCGGCTGATAATCAGGCTGAGGAAAGTACGGAACAGACACCGGATGTGAAGGAAGAAGCAGTAGCAAGCACCGACAAGCTTGCAGGCTCCACTGAGATTGGCAGCAGGCGGTTTCTGATCGGTGAGGATGCCGGTGCGGTGATACCGGACTATACACCGTCTGTACCTGCGTATCAGGTAGAGGCAGACTGGTCTAATATTGAAAATGCAGACCGCATCTATCTGCAGGATCAGATGAAGGAGCAGCTTACGAAGGATTTATTCATTGTGGTTAATTCCAACGGTAATGAGTTCTATACGACCTATGAGGAGAACCGTTACTTGCAGATTCCAAGCTTTGTAACGGTAGACTCCATGATGCATACCTATCATTTATTTTTTGCAAAGCTGCAGAAGAATACAGAGCGTACTTACCTTGTTGATGCAGTGAAGGAAATGAGTCAGACGATGCTCCAGAATTCCATCAGTCAGTATGAGGAATTAAAAGGCTCTGAGTGGGAAGAGGCGGCGAAAATCAATGTGACCTTCTTTGCGGTCGGCGGAACACTGATTGGAAATCAGGTGGAGATTCCGGACTATGCAAAGGATGTCGCAGAGCAGGAATTAAAGTATGTAGCAGATGCAGAGGCAATTGAAAAATCTCCGTTAAATGGGGAACTGGAGGATTATACCCAGTATAAACCGAGAGGATATTACGAGGGTGATGAAAATCTCGAAAAATATTTCCGCACGATGATGTGGTATGGACGCAGGAATTTTGCACAGAAGGAAGAGGTACTTGACAGATGTGCACTTCTGATAACGCTGGCACTGGATAATCAGGCGTTGGAGAATTGGGAGAAGATTTACTCGGTTACATCCTTCTTCGCAGGAGCAAGTGATGATTCAGGTGCATATGAGTATATGCCTTTGATTCAGCAGGCATACGGAGAGAGCATTACAACGGCAGATTTGATGGGCAATACAGATGCATTTCAGACATTTCATCAATTAACAGGAGAGTTAGACCCACCACAGATTAATTCGGTTGTATTCCCGGATGATGAAGGGAAGACGGATAAGACGGAAATGGCTAAGGGCTATCGCTTTATGGGTCAGCGATTTACTCTGGATGCAGCAATCTTTACACAATTATGCTACAGCAAGGTGAAGGAGAACCCTGACGGAGAAAAACGTATGCTGCCGGATTCACTGGATGTACCTGCGGCAATGGGCTCTGAAACGGCACTTGATTTACTGGAGGCAGACGGCCATTTCGAATACAAGGGATATCAGGAAAATATGACTGCAGTTCGTAAGAAAATTGCAGATGCACCGGGTACGTTATGGAGAGCAAGTCTGTACGGCGAGTGGCTTGATACCCTGAGACCACTATTAACCCAAAAGGGTGAAGGCTATCCGTCCTTTATGCAGAGTGAAAAATGGAATCTGAAGAAGCTGGAAGCTTTTCTTTCGAGCTTCACAGAGTTAAAGCATGATACCATTCTCTATTCCAAGCAGTTTATGGCTGAGATGGGCGGTGGAGATGAGGTCGTTGATGACCGCGGCTATGTAGAGCCGGAGGTAGAGGTTTATGCAAAATTAAGTGCGTTGACGAAGAACACCTCTGAGGGACTGCAGAGCTTCGGCGTGATTGATGCAGCGGATGTTGAGAATCTGAAGCGTTTGAGTGAGCTGTCTGACCGCCTGAAGGAAATCTCTGTTAAGGAACTGACAGGAGCAGAAATCTCAGAGGATGATTATGAACTGATTCGTTCTTATGGAGGTAACATTGAGCATTTCTGGGCAGAAGCTGTGAAGGATGAACAGACAGGAGATACGGACAGCAGTCTGATTCCTGCAGCCTTGGTCGTGGATGTGGCGACAGATCCGAATGGAAGCGTTCTGGAGCAGGCAATCGGAGGCGTTCACTCCATCTATGTGGTTGTGCCGGTGGAGGGCAAGTTGCGAGTGGCCGAGGGTGCAGTATTCAGCTACTACCAGTTCATGCAGCCGATGGAGAATCGTTTGACCGATTCCCAGTGGAGAAGAATGATCGGTCTTGAATTAAATGACAATATGGAATACGAAGCAGATGAGAGTATTAAACAGCCGGAGTGGACACAGAGCTATCGGACTGAATGGAAATATGACGTTGAGTAAGAATGGATTGATTCCTATAACAGGAAAGAATATTTTAGCGGGACTTGGGACAGCGGCTATTTTTGCCGCTGCCCTGTTCATGTGCTGGTGGAAGGGTATTTTCCTGCCGGACTGGGTTGACTGGAGAAGCAGAAACTATCTTTATGAAGAGGCTGAGGTGCAGCTTGATAATCAGCATTTGAAGCTCATGGAGGAGCAACAGGATGGCACGCTTAGGAAGGTATATGAGACACCGTGGGACTGGAATGTGCAGGAGGCACTACCTTTTGACATCAATCATGATGGTACGGAGGAACTGATTCTGCTTGTGTGGAAGCACGGCAGCTATGGAGAACACCTGCCAATCTGGGAGCAATACAATGATATCCGTCTAGAACAGCATATCTTTATCTATCAGTGGGACGAGACAAGGATAACAAAGCTGCGACCTGTCTGGATGTCCTCTGCTCTGGGCTATGAAGTGACTTCCATTACAAGAGGAGAGAATAACAGACTGATTGTTACGGATGGAAATGATGAAAGCAAGGTATGGCAGTGGGAGGACTTCGGACTGGTGCTTGCTGGGGCGGCGAAAGAGACGCAGGTCAGTTTTCTGGCGGCGGGGGATAATCTGATTCATACAAGCCTCCTATGGGATGCAATGGATAGCTATGATTACTTGTATGACCATATCAGGGAAGAAGTGCAGCGGGCAGATCTGGCATCCTTAAATCAGGAGACAGTCTTTGTGAAAGATCAGGGTCTGATCAGTGACTATCCACGGTTCGGAACACCGATAGAGGTCGGGAATGCGATCGTTAAGGCTGGCTTTGATATTGTGACCCTTGCAAATAATCATATATTGGATAAAGAACTTTATGGAGTTGATACTACAACCTCTTTTTATGATGAACAGGAAGGAATGACCTATGTAGGAGTCAATCCGCCAAAGTCGGAAGAAGCAGTCAAATTCATTGATAAGAATGGAATCCGCATCGCCCTGTTGAATTACACCTACGGAACAAACGGAATTCCATCTCCGGCTGAATATCCCCATATCGTAGAGCGTTTTCGCGATGAGGAGAGGATGCTGCAGCAGATCGACTATGCAAGAGCCAGAGCTGATGCTGTGATTGTATATGCCCACTGGGGCACGGAATACAGTACGGATGTGGATGAAGAGCAGCAGCGAATCACGAATCTGTTACTGGAACATGATGTAGATGTAGTAATCGGAACCCATCCGCATGTACTGCAGCCTGTAGAAACACTAACCGGCACAGACGGTCATCAGATGCTTGTATACTATTCACTCGGCAATCTGATTTCGGGACAGGACAGACCCGAATGTCAGACCGGAGGCTTGGCGAAATTCAATATCGTCAAGACACCAGCTGGAAGTGTCACCATTGAGGATGCCGAGCTGAAAGAGATTCTGTCATATCGTTGAATTTTGACGTAAATTGTAGTAAAATATAAAAGATATTACGTTACTTGTTAGAATATTTTCATAAAATACAGACAAAGTGGGGAACATCTATGGATCATGAACGTATGCTTGGTGAAGAGAAGGTTGGGAAACTGATTGTCAGGATGTGTATTCCCGCAGTTGTTCTGATGTTAGTCATTGTCATTTATAATGTGGCAGACATTTTCTTTATTGGACAGACGGGGGATGCCTCCAAGGTTGCTGCGATTGCGCTGACCAGTCCGCTGTATGCAATTTTACAGGCAATCGGGACATTGTTTGGAAGCGGCGCCAGTACTTCCATGTCTATTTCTATCGGAGAGAAGAATTACCAGAAGGTGAAATCTATTTCGTCTTTCTGCTGTTATATTACAATTGCGCTTGGGATTCTCTTTGCGGCAGTCGTATTGCTTTTTGCGGCACCAATTTCTACGGCACTTGGTTCGAATCAGGAGACGCAGGGCTATACCATTACATACATCACAATCTTATCCATGGGAGCACCTTTCATTCTCTTTGGTAATGTCTTCGGTAACATCGTGCGCTCCGACGGAGCAGTCAAGGAATCATTGATCAGTAACCTGATGGGTTCTGTCATCAATATCATTCTGGATCCGATTTTCATTCTTGGTCTGAATATGGGCGTTGCCGGTGCAGCTGTTGCTACCGTGCTTGGAAATGTAGTGGCAAGTATCTATCTGTTGGTTGTCATTTTGAAAAAACCATTATTCTCACTCAACATTCATGATTTTTCCATCAAAAAAGAGATTTCTTGGGGGACAATTGCACTCGGTATTCCGATGGCACTCAGTACACTGCTCATGAGCTTTGGAGATGTATTCCTGAATAATATGCTGAATCATTATGGTGAAGTAGCCATTGCGGCTTTTGGAGTGGCAGGAAGGATTACCATGATCTTGGCCATGGTGGCCATGGGAATCTGTATGGGTATCCAGCCGCTCATGTCCTACTGTTATGGAGCTCGTGATTATCAGAGGATGAAGGAGGTTATCTGGAAGGTCTTTCTGACGAATATCGTTGTCACTTCCCTGTTGACAGTGATTTGCTTTGTTTTCAGAAATCAGCTTCTGGAGGCATTTGTCAATGATGCGGATGTCGTGACGTTAGGCAGACGGTTCCTGATTGCGGCACTGCTGTCCGGCCCTTTCTGTGGAGTTTATCAGCTGTGCAGCTCTTTCCTGCAGGCAACTGCTCATGTGAAGGCAGCAACCTTTGTTGCATGTCTGAAAAAGGGAATTGTATATATACCGGCAATCTTTATCCTGTATTATGTGGCGAAGATTGACGGTCTTGTATATGCTACACCGGTGGTTGATTATATTTCCATTATTGTATCTGTGATCATCAGCCACTATCTGTTCCAGCAAATGAAGAAGAAACTGAAGGAGGAAGTACAATGAGTGACACGCAGTACACCGTATCCGTAATCACACCGAGTCATAATGCCGAAATGAATCTGATGCAGAAGGCTTTTGATTCACTGAAGAATCAGACCTTTGGATTTGAGAAGATTGAATGGATTATTGTCGTACATAATTCATCGGATGAAAATTACGCAGAGATTCAGAAATTAACCGAAGGGTACGAGAATGTGAAGATTTATCGGTTAAATAATGATAATCACACACCGTCAAGTCCCCGAAATTATGCATTTCCGAAAGCTACCGGAAAATATCTGTCCTTTCTGGACTGTGATGATTATCTGACCACAGATGTCTTCGCCAGATCGATTCCGAAGCTGGAAGAATACAAGGCTGAAATCGGAGTGTTCCGCTATGAGACCATCTCTTCTAAGGGAACCATGAATGCCATCTGCCCGTATGTTCTGGTGGATCAGACGAAGGATCTGGTGATTGCTGATACTTCTAACTGGGATTCGAGCAATTATATCTACGGTGCGGGTCTGAATGTGACCTCCAAGATTTATCTGAGAGAATTTATAGAGGAAAATGGTTTCCGGTTTGACGAGGATGTACCGCTTGCAGAGGATAATCTCTTTAATCTGCATTGCTATTCCACGGCGAAGCAGATCTGCTTCTTCCCGCAGTTAATCGGGTATGAATATAATCTGAATACCGGCTCCGCTGTGCAGTCTTTCAACAAATCGCCGGAGGAGGCATACCGTTACGCAGTGGGGATTCAGAAAATCATTGAATACGGATTGACAACAGACTTATATATGAATTATGTAATCTGCGATTTGTTGGGCTTTGAATCGGCTATTATGCTGGCTTCTATGGATCTGCCATTAGACATGAGGATGAAGATTTCAGAACTTCTGGCGCCATATCTGACAGTCGTTAAAGAACTGAAGCCCTCTAAGCTTCATTCTAAGCAAATGGCAGACACCATCATCAAGCTGCCGAAGTTAACGATTGGAAAGCCAAAGTTCTGTTACAGACTTCTCAGGATTATGAAGAAACTTGGTGTGGATACCGGCAAAAAAATTGCAGAAATGGGGTAATGAGCGATGAGTATGGAACAACAGAAGAAATTATTAATGGACATTCTGGCAGAAAATAAGGATTCAGATTATGGAAAGCGTTATCATTTTGAAAATATTTTAACCGTCGAAGCATTTCGCGGTCATATTCCGGTATCTGCGTATGATGATTATGCACCGATGATCGAGCTGTCTACCAGACTCGGAGAGAGCAACATCATTACGTCCAAGCCGCTAGCCTGTTATACGACGGCGTTGGGTTCTTTTGGAGTGCCCAGGAAGATTCCATGTACGGAGGAGTATGCGAAGACCTGCTTTCATGAGTTGAAGGATCTGTTTTGCACACATGGCAAGACGGTGGTACTTTTTGAAAGCTTTCCGAAGACCAGATGCTTCAAGGACGGAAAATACCTCAACAGTATCTACGGGGAAATGCTGAATGAATGGAAGAAATGGAAGAAGGGCAGCCTCGAGGCAAAATTTCTTTCTCTTGGCAGCTGTACCAGTCCTGAGGAACTGCTGTTTTCCGAGAAGCTCTTTGACCAGACCTATGTAAGACTTCTATTTGCACTGCAGGATGAGGATGTGACACAGATCATTGCTCCGTCAACCTGGGGTGTACTGGATTTCCTGATTACACTGGAGAAGGAATGGAAGCAGCTAACTGAGGACATAGAGCATGGAACGATTCAGGCACAGACAGAGCTGCCGGAGCACGTCAGAGAGCTGCTGACAAAGAAGATGAAAAAGCAGCCGGGACGCGCAAAGCATCTGCGCTCCATATTTGAACAGGGCTTTTCAAAGCCGGTTTTGAAGGAAATCTGGCCGAAGTTCGTAAAGATTATTGCAGAGGGCAGCGCAGGCTACTCTAACTATACAGACAAGCTGAAGAAGTACATCGGTGATGTGCCGGTAGATTTTGGCTGTTCAATCTCTGCTGAGGCTATGGTTTTGAAGAATATTCAGGGCAGTGATGAGTACAGGCTGTTACCGGAGATGGGATTTTTTGAATTCCTGCCGACAGAACGGGAATCACAGGACACTTATACAATGGATCAGCTCGAGCCGGGTAAGACGTATGAAATCCTTCTGACGGGTCGCTTTGGATTCTATCGATATGCGCTTGGAAATGTAGTGCGGATGGAGCGTTATGAAGGGGATATCCCGATTCTGACAAAGGGCTATCGGATGGATCAGACAGCTTCTATTGCAGGGGAGCTGATGACAGAGCAGCATGTGGCAGCCGCCGTTAAGAGGCTGGAGCAGCAGTTTGGTCTGGCTGTATATGACTTCTGCTATGAGCCGGATGAGGAGAAGAAGTGTTATTCCATTCTTTTGGAAAATGAAGAGGAGAATGGAAATGTCATAGAGGAATTAGAGCATGCACTGGAGCTGCTGTTAGAGAAGGAGAATCCGGCATATCAACAGTGCATTGCAGCAGGAACACTTCATCCATGCAAGATTCGTTTTTTGGAGGAACAGACACAGCTGCTGTATAGAGATGTCCGCTCGATGCGTGAACAGCTGCCGGTGGATGTACTGCTTCCGGTCAGATGTATCGACACTCCGATTAAGGGGAAATTCTTTTTTGGATTGGCAAAGTAAAATTGTATATAGGTTTACATAATGTACGCAGGGCGATTTGCCCTGCGTTTTTTTCTGCGATACAGTTTTAAGATTGTTTCAGCATGGATTCGATAAAAGGTTTCATATCGTCAGATTCCAGAAATTTCATCATTGCCATATCCTCAGGATTATCCGGATTTGGCCCCTCTTTTAGCAGCCGGATCAGCTGCTCACGTTTGATACGTGCATCCTCCTTTTGCTGGTCAATTCCAGTGTAAAGGTCAGATGCCATGAAGGGTATCAGAAGAGCAGACAGGATAAAATTTTTCATCTACTTTGATCAGTTCTATATAATGATGTTTCAGGGAGGGCTTTGGAATACAGACAGTCTTACAATGGTGGCTGATATCCAGCAGGAAGGTTAGCTCAGCCTCTCGTTCTGATGGCTTCGCTGACTGTTCCTCTGCAGAGACACGAAGAATATTGTCTGTCGGAAATACATAGACATAATTTCTTGTAGAATAATGCACCTGGGCTTCCTCAATGTCCATGCCGTACCGTTCCAGAATAGATTTTCGAAGCTGATGCGTAAGCTGTTCCATATCGCATACCTCCATGACAAATTATTAGAATCATTTGCTGCTATTATAGCATAATTCTGATAAATCATATATAATGGAGAAATAAAATTGCTTTTTACCAAGGAGGACATCATATGCGGGATAGGCTTTTGACAGATATGTTTATGGAACAGGTGGACAGGAAGAAAAATGAGACGGCACTCATTGCAGCAGATGGGGAATTGACTTACGGAGAACTGAATGCCAAGGCAAACCGGATTGCGAATGCACTGATTGCGCGTGGAGTGAGACCGGGTGACCGTGTCATGATGATGTTACCCAGAACCAGCAGTCTGGCGGCTTCCATTTTGGGAATTCTCAAGGCGGGAGCAGCATACATTCCGGTCGATCCGGAGTACCCGGCAGAGCGCATTGCTTATGTACGTTCAGACAGTGAAGCAAGATATATCATTACCGATCAGGACATTCCACAGGCGGCAGATATTCAGGCATTGTTAGCAGAAGGGAATGAAGAGGAACCGCCTCGGCTTACGATGCCGGCAACGAATCCCTGCTATCTGATCTATACCTCCGGTTCCACAGGCAGACCCAAGGGTGTTGTCATTACACATCAGGGAATTACCAACTATGTGGAGGCTGATCCGCAGAATATTTTCCCATATGAGATCAAGCTTGGCGGACATGTATTTCTGACGATTACAACAGTTGCCTTTGATGTATTTACCAGTGACTTCTTCATGACACTTACAACCGGACTGACACTGGTACTGACAGATGAGGAGGGCTCCAAGAACCCGTATCAGATGGCGAATCTCATCCGGAAGCACCATGTAGATATTATCAGCGGAACGCCGACACGTCTTTTACAGTATCTGAAGATTCCAGAGTATGCAGCAGCTGTTGCACAGTGCGGATATGCCTTTATTGCAGGAGAAGCTTTTCCGGATTCTCTGTTACGCCGTCTGAAGGAGACAACCGGAGCAGTTATTTATAATGGATATGGTCCGACGGAAATTTCAGTCGTAAGTAATATTAAAAAGTTAACAGATGTAATCAGCATCGGCAAGCCATTATTAAATGTATATGAGTGCATCAGGGATCCCGAAGGAAAGCCGGTAGCACAGGGAGAAAAGGGCGAGCTGTATATCGGTGGACGTGGCGTGAGTCCAGGTTATGTTAACCTTGAAGAGCTGAACAGCAAGAAGTTTGTGGAGATTGACGGAATCCGTTATTTTAAGAGTGGAGATACTGCTTTTGTGGATGAGAATGGTGACTATCATATCATCGGACGAATGGATCATCAGGTGAAGCTGCGCGGTCTGCGTATCGAGCTTGGGGAGATTGACAGTCTGATTGCGGAATATCCGGGAATTTTAAGCAATGTTACGCGCGTTAAGAAGATTGGTGAGAATGAATATCTGGCTTCTTATTTCACCTCAACGACAGAGGTGGATCCAAAACAGCTTAAGGCATTTCTGGAGAAGAAGCTGGTTCCGTATATGGTGCCGTCTCATTACATCCATATGGATCATTTTGAATTGTCGGGCAGCGGTAAAATCGATGATAAAAAGCTGCCGGATATTACGCTGTCGTTAGATGGATTAACACCACCGCGTAATGATATGGAGCAGGAATTATTTGATTTCTGCGCAGATTTGATGGGCTTTACAGAGTTTGGTGTGACAAACGGACTCAAATCAGTTGGTCTGACCTCCTTATCCTTTATTAACATTGCAGTATTTGTACTGGAAAAGTATCAGGTAGAGCTGAAGCTGACAGAACTGATGCATGCGGATTGTACCATTGAGAGAATCTGCGAATTGATACAGAACTCTGGGAAAAAGGAGAAAAAGGTATACGAAGTAATGGATGATTATCCACTGACCCCGCAGCAGCTGCCGTTTACGGTAAAGCAGCAGGTAAATGATATTTATCGTATCGTAACCTTCGGACAGGCGATGGACACACAGAGACTGCGCGAAGCCCTGCTGCAGGTGATCAATGCGACACCGTATCTCTTTACTACATTTTCAGAGGAGAACGGAGCATGGAGCCAGAAACGAAATGACGCAGTCATGGAACTTGCTGATATTCCTGTTGTACAGGGAGAGGCAACAGATGAGGTATGTAACGCCTTCTGCAAGCCATTTGATTTATGTGAAGAAAGACTGTTCTCCTTTGTGATATATGAACAGGAAGAGGATGTAACGCTTCTCATGCATATCCACCATATCCTGATTGACCATGAGGGCATGAAAACCTTCTATGATCGGGTGATGAAGGTCTATGAGAATCCGGATGCTAAGATAAACGAGGAAACAGATTATTTCACCTATATTCTCGAACTTAAAGAGAAGGAAGAGCAGCTGAAACAGGCAGGAAGGGATGCACGTGAACAGCTTTGCAAGGAGCTTGGTACGGCGTCGGATACACAGGCACCGAAGCCCTTTGAACGTGGCTTTACGAGGCGTATGCTGGATCTGTCAGGCATCAGAGGAGTGCTGTCTGCACACGGCATTTCTATCAGTGATCTGATGCTGGCGGCAGTCGGACAGGCGGCGGCTAAGACGCTGCATCGGGAGAAACTTCTCATCAACAATACATTCGGCGGACGAAATGATGCGGATTATTTTCATACCATCGGGTATTTCCCGTTCTCAGTTCCGATGATTGCCGAGGCCGGGAAAAAGGATATACTGGATACCATCGGGCATGAGACCCTGGAAGCGATTGAACATTTCTCAGCCTATGATGATGCACAGTATCTGCGTCTATGTCGTGGTGAATTTCAGCATCCGTTTATCGTCTATAATTACATGGAGGCCTTTGACGCAGGAGAGGGGGCTGCCTATAAAATCCGCAATCTGCAAAGCAGCGAGCCGGTATCGGATGACAGATGCCATTTCATTCTTCCACAGCTGGAATTTAACTGTCTCTCAGGCGGCAGCAGGGGAATTATCATGCTGGAATATGACACCTCGATTTTGTCTGCAGAAGAGGCAGAAGCATTACTGAGTGAAGCAGAGCAATGGATTTGCAACGCTATTTAGACCATAATCCTGACATTTTTGAACAAGAAATGTCGGGATTATTTTATTTTGAAAAGCTAGAATGAATCCTGTAAACAGAGTGAAGCATATGAAGACAGGAGAATGAAGAATGGAAAAACAGACAATTACTTATCTTGAGTTAAAGGGAACCAGTGAAGAAATCGGAAGAATGCTGGGACACAGCCCGGAAGCAAAACAGATGTATGCACCTGCACCGGAAAACTTTACAGAGGAAACGATGCAGGAGGCACTACAATTATATGAACGTTACTGTCCGGGGATTATTGAGGAACTGAAGGGTTTCTCAGAGGAAAGTGGGATTGCAGTAAAAGATATGGCATACAGCTGGATGACATACCTGATTCCTCGCTGCTGTGGAATTGCACTGCAGGGCAGCAGGATGAAGGATGGTCATACAAGGATTGCAAGGAGCTACGACTGCACTGTTTGGACGCAGTGAGGGCATCAATGAACATGGGCTGGCTGTCTCACAGTCTTCCTGCGGATTCCCGGTCAGCAATCTTCCACAGATGAGGAATCCCGGAATCAAGGGTCTGCAGTTCTGGGCGGTCATCAGAAGTCTGCTTGAGAATTGTAAGACGGTTGACGAGGCACTTTCCATGCTTACAGGTATGCCGATTGCATATAACATCAATCTGTATCTGGCAGATGCGGCAGGTGAGATTGCATTATATGAGACCATGAACGGAGAGGCGGCTTGTGAGCGGATCGGAGCAGGAAACAAGGCGATGGCATGTGTCAGAATCGGGTCAGAGGAAAAGAATTTGAAGAAGGACGACAGTTTGGCGGGCTGCCTCTTTGAAACCAATCACATTGCAATCAAGTCCTTCCAGAACCGAGAACCTTTGATATGATTCCGATTCCGGATGTTCAGTGATGAGTCTACTTTCTGAAATAGAATGCGGAATATCAGCTTCGGAAAGCGGTGCGGAATCTCAAATTCAAAAATCAGGGGTTGACATTCGACATTTTACCGCATATAATAGGCATCAATAAGTTTTCATAAGACTAAATGCATTGATGGTGTCAAGTAGATGGTTGTTTTCTTATAGAGAGAGGAAGTCACCGGCTGTAAGCTTCCTTAAGTTCAGACAATCAATCGAAGTTCCCGCCGGAGCAGCTTTTCTGAACAAGGATGCGTATGAACGAATGTATCTTTCAATAGGAGAAGACGTCCACGTACGTTACACGAATCGAGTGTCTGTGTCATACACAGGAATTTGGGTGGTACCGCGAATCTATAAGCTTCGTCCCTTTCAGGGACGGAGCTTTTTATATGTTGTAGAAACTTGTTTTTAGAATGAATGAGGCCGTGCCTGATCAACATGAGGCAGAAGAAATCCAGTAAGTGCCTGTATCGCCAGCAATCGATAGGAGAAACCGCTGTAGTTGTCTGTATTTGGACAATAAGGACATGAAGTTGATGATAACACATCCAAAGGACATGGATTTAGAAGGTATGATGATGGAATTTGGATAATGAAATGTTTAGGAAGTGTATAAAGTTCCAAAGAAAGCATGTTAGACGCTGATCTTTGGATTTGAATACGGATAAGAGCAGAGAGAGTTGTCCAAACCAGTATTTAAGGGCAGTTTTAATTTTATTTTTGGAATTGTTATCATGATCTATCTGGTACGGATGTCCAAATTTAGTGATAAGTGAAATAGATAATGATACAGAAATCAAGAAGGAGAATGAATATGAGTGAGAAAATGATTATGTTAGGAAATGAAGCAATTGCCCGTGGCGCATATGAAGCCGGCGTGAAGGTTTCAGCGGCTTACCCGGGAACACCGAGTACAGAAATCAGCGAGAATCTGGTGCAGTATTCCAAGAACGGGAATATTGGAAATGGAGATCTGTACTGCGAGTGGTCACCGAATGAGAAGGTGGCAACAGAGGTTGCAATCGGAGCTTCCATCAGCGGTGTACGTTCCTTAGTATCCATGAAGCATGTCGGTGTGAACGTAGCAGCAGATCCGTTATATACAGTTTCCTATATCGGCGTGAATGGCGGTATGGTCATGATTGCAGCAGATGACCCTGGCTTATACAGCTCACAGAATGAACAGGATACCAGAATGGTTGCACGTGCAGCACAGGTTCCGGTACTGGAGCCGTCTGATTCACAGGAAGCTAAGGACTTTGTGAAGTTTGCATTTGATATGAGTGAGAAATACGATACACCGGTTATCGTCCGCACCACCACACGTCTGGCACATTCTCAGGGAATGGTTGAGTTATGCGACAGAACAGAGGTGCCGGATAAACCATATGAGAGAAATATTGCAAAGAACGTGATGATGCCTGCCAATGCAGTGAAGCGTCACTTAGTTGTAGAGGCACGCACGAATCAGATGATTGAGGACGGATGCAGCTTCCCGATTAACCGTGTGGAGATGAATGACACGAAGATTGGTGTCATCACAAGCGGAATTCCTTATCAGTATGTGAAGGAGGCACTGCCGAACGCATCAGTATTGAAGCTTGGCGTTGTCAATCCTCTTCCGAAGAAGCTGATTGAAGACTTTGCAGCAAAGGTTGATACACTTTATATTGTAGAAGAACTGGATCCGGTCATTGAACTGCAGGTAAAATCATGGGGCATCAAAGCCATTGGTAAGGAAATCTTCACAGTACAGGGAGAATACAGCGCAACGATGATCCGCAGAGCAATCGGCGGAGAACAGGTTGACATAAAACAGGCAGCACAGATACCGAACAGACCGCCTATCCTCTGCCCGGGATGTCCTCACAGAAGTGTATACTCTGTATTAAACAAGCTGAAAATCCATGCAGCCGGAGACATCGGATGCTATACGCTCGGTGCAGTTGCTCCGTTAAGCGTTGTGGACACCACCGTATGTATGGGCGCCAGCATTTCCACACTTCACGGAATGGAGAAGGCAAAGGGTAAGGATTACATCAAGAACTGGGTTGCAGTCATTGGCGATTCTACCTTTATGCATACAGGTATCAACTCTCTGATGAATATGGTATACAACCAGGGTACAGGAACCGTCATGATTTTAGACAATTCCACGACCGGTATGACAGGTCATCAGGATCACGCAGCGACCGGCAAGACTCTGCAGGGCGATACGGTATATGCTATCAACATCATGAAACTATGTCAGGCAATGGGTATCAAAAATGTCACAGAAATAGATGCCTTTGATACAGCAGGGCTTGAGAAGCTGTTAAAAGAAGAAACAGCGAAGGATGAGGTTTCCGTTATTATTACGAAGGCTCCGTGTGTATTGTTAAAGAGCAATCCTCCGATTACGAAGAAGTGTTATGCAGACAGTGAGAAATGTAAGAAATGCGGTATGTGCATGAAACCGGGCTGCCCGGCACTGACGAAACAGGCTGACGGAACAGTGAAGGTAGACGATACGATGTGTAACGGCTGCGGACTCTGCAAGGGCTTATGCAAATTCGGTGCAATCACGGATGTTCCCGTATAATTGTTGGATAAACGGTAAATCCGACAGGACGTAATCAATTGTCTAGGGTTGAATGGATATTACATCCGTACGAATCAGTCAGAAATTTTTAAATCAGCAGAATGGTTAACATAAAGTAGAGATGCAATGCTCATAAAGAGCTACAGGAGGATAACAATATGGAAACAAAAAATATTATGATTGTAGGTGTAGGCGGACAGGGAACACTGCTGACCAGCCGTATACTTGGTGGAATTACCATACATGCAGGCTATGATGTCAAGCTGTCAGAGGTACATGGTATGGCACAACGTGGCGGAAGTGTTGTGACCTTTGTCAGATATGGTGACAAGGTGGCAGAGCCAATCGTAGAAGAGGGGTGTGCAGATGTACTGATTGCCTTTGAGAGACTGGAAGCACTCAGATATGCACATTATCTGAAAAAGGATGGCGTTATCATCGCAAATGACCAGCGCATTGATCCGATGCCGGTTGTAATCGGAGCAGCAGAATATCCGCAGAATATTTTAGAAGAGCTTGCAAAGGAATACAAGGTGATTTCAGTGGATGCAATGGCAGAAGCCAAGAAGCTTGGCAATCCAAGAGTCTTTAATGTCATCGTCCTCGGCATTGCTGCACAGCATATGGACTTCTCGAAGGAAGACTGGCTGACCGTCATCGAGAAGACTGTAAAACCGAAGACGGTGGAAATCAATAAGAAGGCATTCGAGGCCGGCTATGCCATGTAAGATGCAAAGCAACGAAGCAATCCGTGCATCTATGTAAATTTGTATATATAAAAAGGAGGTCATCAGTATGATATGGAATGAAACGAAGGAATGCATGAGCAGAGACGAAATGCAGGCACTGCAGAGTGCAAGACTTGTAAAAACAGTAGATAAGGTATACCACAATGTAGAGTTCTATCGCAAGAAAATGCAGGCTGTCGGCTTAGAGCCGGGAGATATCAGAGGAATCGAGGATTTGCCGAAGCTTCCGTATACAACGAAATTAGATCTGAGGGATAACTATCCGTTCGGACTGTTCGCAGTACCGATGTCAGAGGTAGTGAGAGTGCATGCATCCTCAGGAACGACAGGCAAGGCAACCGTAGTCGGTTATACAAGAAGAGATATTGAAATCTGGAGTGAGTGTGTGGCAAGAGCCATGTCACAGGCAGGTATTACAAAGGATGACAGAATCCAGGTCGCTTATGGTTACGGGCTATTCACCGGAGGACTTGGTGCACATTACGGTGCAGAGCATCTGGGTGCAACTGTTATCCCAATGTCAACCGGTAATACGAAGAAGTTGACAACAATGATGCAGGATTTCGAGGCTACCGCCATTGCATGTACCCCTTCTTACCTGCTGCACATTGCAGAGACACTTGAAGAATCCGGTGAGATTGCTAACATTAAATTAAAGGCAGCTATCTGTGGAGCCGAGCCGTGGACAGAGAATATGCGTCTGCAGATCGAGGAGAGACTGCATATCAAAGCATATGATATCTATGGACTTTCCGAAGTCATGGGACCCGGCGTGGCATGCGACTGTCAGTATCACAAGGGACTGCATGTATATGAGGATCACTTCCTGCCGGAAATCGTAAGTCCTGAGACACTGCAGCCGGTAGCAGAGGGAGAGACCGGAGAGCTTGTATTCACGACACTTACGAAGGAAGCCCTGCCACTCATCCGTTACAGAACCAAGGATTTGACCAGTATTGATTACAGCAAATGCGAATGCGGCAGAACACTGGCACGTATCTCCAGATTCAAGGGACGTTCTGACGACATGCTGATCATCCGCGGAGTCAATGTATTCCCGTCACAGATTGAGACAGCACTGCTGGAGGTCGGTGAGACAACACCGAACTATCTGATTATTGTAGACAGAGTGGATCATCAGGATACATTGGAAGTGCGCGTAGAGGTTGATGAGAAATACTTCTCAGATGATATGGCTTCTTTGGATCAGCTGACGAAGAAGATTGCAGCAGTTTTGAAGCAGGCACTTGGTCTCGCAGTCAAGGTTAAGCTGGTAGAGCCTAAGACAATCGAACGCAGTGAAGGAAAAGCAAAACGAGTCATTGATAAACGTCACTTAGTGTAGTAAACTATAAGAATAAATCATTGAAAGGGGATGTTACAATGGCAGTTAAGCAGGTATCAGTCTTTATGGAGAATAGAGAAGGCAGACTGGAAGAGGTTACAAAGACATTAAAGGACGAGGGCATCAACATTACATCCTTAAGCCTTGCAGAGACATCAGACTATGGCATCTTAAGACTGATTGTTTCAGACCCGGAACGGGCACTGACAGCACTCAAGGCAGCAGATTTTTCTTCACGGATTACAAAGGTAGTGGCAGTGAAGCTGTCCCACGAGACCGGTTCATTTCATAAAATGCTGAGTGAGCTAAAGAACATCAATATTGAATATATGTATGTACTTTCTACAAGCGAATATGCTTCCATGATTGTCAAGATTGCAGATTATGAGAAAGCAGAGAAGATTCTGACAGACAAGGGATACACATTGCTGTCGGAGGGAGAAGCATATAATGCAAATGTCGTTCAGGCATAGGATGTGAACTGGATTTCTAAACAGATTATTTATCAGCCACGCGGCGATTGTCACGTGGCTGTATTATTTCTATAATAGAAAAGTGATTCTGCCATAGAAACGTTTTACGGGGATTCTTTACCATAAAAATATGCATCTCGAATCGTATTACATTTAGAGAGGGAAGGAAAAAGCGTGACCGACGAATTATTTGAACAAAGTATCCGGCGGATACAGCAGGGAGATAAGGAAGGACTGAAACAGATCTATGAAGCCTATATTGCCTTTATTTATTCAGTCATCTATGCAGTGTTGAAGAATAAGGAAGGTGCAGAGGATGTGACGAGTGAGTTCTTCATCAAGCTATGGAATGTGGCTGACCAGTATCAGTTTGGAGGAAAGCACAAGGCCTATCTGGCAACCATTGCGCACAATATGGCGATTGACTATATCAGAAAAAATCACCATGAACAGGCGACCGAGGACATCCAGGATGTGGTGGACGCAGGGACGGCAGTCAGCACACTCGGTATGCAGGCGACGCCAGTCGAGGACAGTGTGGTCGGCAATCTGACGATGAAGGAGGCCATCCAGACACTCAAGGAACCGGAGCAGGAGGTGCTGAACATGAAGATATTCGGTGACCTGACATTTGCAGAAATAGCGAAGATCCTGCAGCAGCCAATGGGAACGATCACATGGCGATACCGGACGGCGATAGAAAAATTACGAAAAAGCTATGGAAAGGAGGTACGGCGATGAAGGAGCAGAAATTCAATCAGCAGGCAAACAATGAACCGGAAGTAACAGAATCAGAACTGCTGGAAAATGAAGCAGCGGAACAGGCATACAAAGCAGAAATGCAGACAGAGATTCCTGATCTGTGGGACAGGATTGAAGCCGCACTTCCGGAAAAGAATTCTTCTGATATGAATATCCAGGCAGAGACAGAAGAGATATCACAGGAACAGAAGGTGATTGGTGGTAAGAAGATCTTATCTTTTAGAACAATCAGAACAGCTGCCCTGATCGCAGCGTGCCTTTGCATTACATTTATGATTCCTACGATATTGTCTCTTGGGAAGCACAGCGGTGCCGAGAGTGCCACATCAGCCGAGGCTCCTATGGAGACTGCGGCAGCGGAAGAGGCATCGGCACAGGATACGGCGGCAGCAGAAACAGTGGAGGAAGAGACACCGGCGACAGATGCATTCATGGAAGAAGCCGCATCAGCAGATGAAGCGGTATCAGCGGGAGAAGCGACAGAAGAGATGCTGGCAGCAGATGCGGCAGAACCTTCGGGTGCCACAGATATGACGGCAGCGTCAAAAGAGCAGATGCAGGAGCTTGAGAAAAATCAGGCATCAGCCGAGCGTAATGATTATGGAAGTGATGCGTTATACACGGAGAATGTTAAGCTTGAAATCATTGCATGCGATACAGAACGGGGAAAGGATGACGACGGATATGTGACATATACGGTTATGATTCTGGAAGACGCCTCGGACATGTATGAAATGGCGGCGACCTTTGATGTATATGTTGATGAGAAACAGGCACAGGGCATTGAGGCAGGAGATAAACTGACAGTCACCCTTGTGAATCCTGACCCGCTATCCAGTGCAGTACCGCATATCAGTATGCTGCTTACAGACTGAAAAATAAAAAATGAAATTTTTTCAAAAAGTACCATAAATGTGAATTCCTCCTTGCGTATGTTTATTAACAAAGGAAAGAGAGATACTTTCCGGCAGAATGAAACAGACCAAGGAGGAATTTATTATGAAAAAGAAAAATCTATATGGGGTAACCGCAATCGTATTATCCGCGATTATGGCAGCAGGCTCACTGACAGGCTGTGGCAGGAAAATGACAGAAGCAACAGCTGCACCTGCAGGAGAGGGATACTATGAAGAAGCAGCAGGAGAGAGCGAGGCACCAGCAGCATGTGAGGCACCCGCTGCAGAAGATCAGACAGACAACAGTGCGGCGTATGACACAGGAAGCTGTGATGTGGTTCCAACAGCCGGTATGGAAGAGGAATACACAGCAGATGCCTACTGTGATACAGCACAGAACCAAACACAGCAGTCAGCACAGAAAAGAAACTATGCCGAGTATGACATACTGTATCATAACAATGAGGAATACACTTACACACAGGAGGAAGGCTTCAAATCTGTAGCAAAGGAGCCGTTATCGACCTTCTCAGCAGACGTGGATACAGCTTCCTACAGTAACATACGCCGAATGATTCATGATGGCTATTCTCTGTATGACATTCCGACAGACGCTGTCCGTATTGAAGAGATGATCAATTATTTTGATTATGATTACAAGGAACCGACAGGAAATGATCCATTTTCCATCACAACTGAAATCGGAGACTGTCCGTGGAATGAGGATGCCAAGCTGATGTTAGTCGGTATGCAGACAGAAAAAATGGATTTCTCCGATGCGGCTCCGTCGAACCTCGTATTTCTGCTGGATGTATCAGGCTCCATGTATTCAGATGATAAGCTGCCGCTCTTACAGAAGGCATTTTCCATGCTGACAGTCAATCTGACCGGAAAAGACCGCGTATCCATCGTGACCTACGCCGGGAGCGATGCAGTGATTCTGGAAGGGGTCAGGGGAAATGACTATGACCGAATCATAGATGCGATTAACAATCTGGAGGCAGGTGGTTCTACAGCAGGCAGTGCCGGTATCATGACAGCCTATGAAATAGCAGAAGATTACTTTATTGAAGGCGGCAACAACAGGGTGATTCTTGCAACAGACGGAGACCTGAATGTCGGTCTGACAAACGAGGATGAACTTGAGAAGTTAATCACAAAAGAGAAGAAAACGGGCGTATTCCTTTCCGTATTAGGATTTGGCACGGGGAATCTGAAGGATAACAAGATGGAGCTTCTTGCAGACAAGGGAAACGGCAACTATCACTACATAGATTCTTCTAAGGAAGCGAAGAAGGTACTGGTAGAAGAAATGGGTGCAACGCTTGTCACAGTTGCCAAGGATGTAAAGTTCCAGGTAGAGTTCAATCCAGCGATTGTGAAAGAGTATCGTCTGATTGGTTATGACAACAGGATCATGGCGGCAGAGGATTTCGCAGATGACAAGAAGGATGCCGGAGAGGTAGGGGCAGGACATAGCGTGACTGCACTATATGAGATGATTACCACTGATGACGTATCAGACAGTCGTACACGAAAGGGCAGTATTAACCTGAAGTATCAGGATGAAGACTATGAATATGAAAAAGAAGATACTGATTCTGCAAAATATGATACAGATGAAGAATGGCTGACGGTCAGCGTTCGTTACAAAGAACCGGACGGTTCGAAAAGCAAGCTGATGGAACATCCGGTAGATGGTACAGAGTATACGAACCGTAACAGCGACAACTGGCTCTTTGCAAGCGCAGTTGCAGAGTTCGGTATGATATTAAAGAACAGTGATTATCAGGAGGATGCAAGCTTCCGAAAGATTCAGAAGTTACTGGATCAGGCTGATATCGAAGGCGATGAGTACAAAGAGGAGTTTTGTGACCTTGTCGATACTGTACGCAGCTATCGCTAGCATAAACAAAACTATTGGTTGACATAATACGGATGTTTATTGACTCATCACTTCTCGAATGCAGTTAACCAGCCGGTCATTATCCTCAGGATTCATAAAACAGAAACGAATATATTTATTATCTAGAAACGGGAAGGTGGAGCAGTTGCGAATCATCATTTTCTGACGGATGGCAGCATCGAACATGGTATCAGCAGTTACATCATCACGCAGAATGCGAACCAGCACAAAATTAGCAGTCGGTTCATACACCTTCAGACCATCTATCTTCCGCAGCGCTGTTACGATACGGGCACGTTCCCTGCTAATCAGCTCCTTGGTCTGCCTGATATAAGCATCATCCGTGAACATCAATTTACCTGCAATCTCAGCCAGGGAATTGATTGTCCACGGATTTTGTTTTGTATTGACTGCCTTGATCAGATCCTGATTGCCTGTGATGGCATAGCCAAGACGAAGCCCCGGGGCAGCGAAAAACTTGGAGATACCGCGCAGGATGACGATATTATTATAATAATTAGTCAGTGATACTGCATTGATTTCATCATATTTTTCAGCAAATTCCACATATGTCTCATCGACCATGACAAAGATATCATGCTGTTTACAGATGTCCAGGATGGCACGCATTTCCTTTCGCGTGATCGCGGAGGATGTCGGGTTATTTGGATTGCAGATGATCAGCAGATCGATGCTTTCATTCAGCTGGGTTTCCAGTCTCTCCAGATTAAACTGAAAATCGGCACTTTCCTTGAGCGGAAAGTAGAGGCTGGTTCCGCCACCGAGTGAAACCTCACGTTCATACTCCGAATAGGTGGGGCCGATGATCATAGCTTTGGATGGATGTTCAATCTGGATAAAGAGTGAAATCAGCTCTGTAGAACCATTGCCGACGATGATACGGTCATACTCAGTATCACAGTAAGCAGCGATGACCTTACGCAGCTCTGTATATTCTCTGTCGGGATAGGATGTGATCGCATCGAGGTGCTCTGCCAGTGATGCCCGCAGCTTCCCGGAGAGCCCAAGCGGATTGACATTGGCACTGAAACTGACGATTTCTTCCTTATGAATCCCGTATATTTTCTCTATTTTTTCTAAATCACTTCCATGAAAATGATCCTGATGCTGCAGCATGATAAAATCCTCTTTTCTGCTAATATTACCAGTTAATTCGTTGCGAAACAATGTGTAGATATGGTATAATGTCGTCAGACATTATACGCGCCGATAACAACATGCTTTGCGTTCTTGATACACTTCATTATAGTGTAATCTGACAAAAAAGCAACTAGACTTTTGCAAAGAGTGGTGAGGGATTTGAGAGAGATAGTTGATCAATTAGTCAACGGCTTCTTTGAATACGAAAACAGAAAATTGACTATTTCAGAATCCAAAATTGAAACCAGTCTTCATGCGGACGAAATTTACAGGGGCTCCTTTCATATTACCAATGTTGACGGTGTCCTGATCAAGGGCTATCTGTATTCCTCAGATGCACGTATGCATCTGGTCACAAAGGAATTTGAGGATGCAGATACGGAGATCATGTATGAGTATTCAGCAGTCGGCCTGTCTGAGGGAGATGTTCAGAAGGGCGATATCTATATCGTATCTGACAGCGGCGAGTATTATCTGCCTTTCGTGATCAGCATTGATCATCATCCCGTGTCCGGAACTCAGGGAATCATCAGAAATCTGTTCCACTTTGCAAATCTCGCACAGAGTGACTGGGAAGAGGCTGTCAATCTGTTCTACTCCAAAGACTTTATTAAAATATTCGAGGGAAATGAAAGAGCCTGGCTGAAAAAGTACAAGGGACTTTCTAAAACCTTTGGCTCAGAACAAAATGTAGATGAGTTTCTGGTAGCAGTCAATAAAAAACAGTCCATTATCTATACGGCAGAACAAACGCTCTATGAATTTAAAGATATTCGAGAAACCATAGGTGCATCCATATCGATACAGAAGATTGGATGGGGTTATGTAAACCTACAGATCACAAGTGATTCTCTGTTTCTGAAGATCGAAAAGGAACATCTCAGCGATGATGATTTCCTTGGAAATACATGCGACCTTCCTGTGTTTATTCATCCGGAAGAGCTGCATGCCGGCAAGAATTACGGCAGGCTGACCTTATCTAATTATAATCAGTCATTTGACATTGTTGTGATTGCAGAACCGGAGGAACATACCAATGCGGCGAAAACAACGGCAAAGGAGCTGCATAAGCTGCAATGGAAGCTGATGAAGAACTATATTGCATTCCGGATCCGTCAGATGCCGCTCGGCTCATGGGTGAGAGAGTCCATGAAGATCGTGGAGCGTATGATCACACTGGATGGAAAAAATCCAGTACCGAGACTGTTTCAGGCTCAGCTGCTGATGGTAGACGAGCGGGAAAATGAAGCACAGTGGATTTTGGAGCATGTAGAAAATGATATGGATATCAAGCACCAGAACGCAGATGTCTATTGTTATTATCTGTATTTATCAACATTGTTGAACAGAGAAGAAAGTTATGTAAACCGAATCGCCGAAGAGATAAAAGAAATCTATAAAATGAACAGAACCAGCTGGAGAATCCTGTGGACATTGCTGTATCTGGATGAGGAACTGGCTGATCATCCTGCCAAGCGGCTGGCAATGATTGAACGTCAGTACGAGGGCGGCTGCACCAGTCCTGTGATCTATGCGGAGGCTTATCATGATTTCGTGATGAATCCTGCCGGACTGACGAAGCTGACGGAATTTGAAATGCAGATTCTGTTATGGGCAGTCAGAAACAAGCAGATGGATCGCGAGCTGCTGAAGCAGGTCATTTATCTGACAAACCGTCAGAAGAACTTTTCAGAGACATTGCTCTATATCTTAACAGAGGCATATAAGACGCAACAGAATGATGAACTGACAGGTGCGGTCTGCTCGTTGCTGATCAAGGGCAATTGTACCAATGTCAAGTATTTTAAATGGTTCAAGCGCGGTGTAGAGGCGGAGATGCGCATTACCAGACTGTATGAGTATTTTATGCTTTCGATTCCTCTCAGCTATGAGGATCTGCTGCCAAGACCTGTCATGATGTATTTTACATATAACAATAATCTGGATTATGTCAGGACAGCATATCTTTATGCCAATATGCTGCACCATGAAAATGAGATTCCTGAAATGGTCAGAAGCTATGAGCGTCTGATGCAGCAGTTTGTAAAAGAACAGATCCTGCAGGAGCATATGAGCAGGGATCTGGCATATATTTACTCGAAGATATTAAAATCTGACAACGTATCTGCTGATATGGCACCACATCTGGCAAAGATGATCTTTACCAGAGAGGTGGCTGTGGACAACCCTGTCTTCAAGGAAATCATTGTGGTATACAGTCAGCTGACAGAGGAGTATTCCTATCCGATCAATGATGGACTTGCCTATCCGCAGGTCTACGGCAGGGATTATGAAATGTTTCTGCAGGATGGTGACGGAAACCGTACCGTACTGCCGGAAAACAGCGATACCAAGCTGATGGAAGAGGAAACATTTATTTATGCCGTACATGACTTTGTGACAGGAAATATCGGCTTCTGCCTGTATCTGTGTGAAGGAAAGCGGCATTATGTCGTGATTGATGATCACAATGCTGAGTTTTGCAGAGTGCTGGTAGAGTCACCGCTGGTACAGGAGGATTATAAACGGGAAATCAGAGTCATGCTGCTGCATTATTACTACGATCATGATGATATGGTCAATCTGGACGAGCTGCTGCTCGCGATAGACAGTGCTGCACTGAACAGTAAGGACAGGGCAGAGTTAGTAGAGTATCTGGTGCGTAGAGGCATGTATGATGAGGGCTATCACATTGTGGATACCTATGGTATGGAGCAGATTTCATCCAAGACCTGCGTAAAGCTGTGCAGCAACCGGATCCTGCATCAGGAGGATGCAGCTGATGAAAAACTGCTGGCTCTCTGTTATCAGGCATTTAAGGCAAATAAATATGACATTGTCACTTTAACCTATCTGACCACGAATTTCCGCGGACTGACCAAGGAAATGCGAAACGTCTGGAAAGCAGCGGTCATGTTCGATATAGATGCCTATTATCTGGAGGAACGGCTGATCATTCAGATGCTGTATACAGGAACGACGGTAGGTGAAAAAGAAGAAATCTTTGATGCGTATCTGAAGGCAGGCTCCAATACTGCAGTGGAACTCGCATACCTGTCCTTTAATGCATATGATTATTTTGTACGCGACAGAATGATAGAAGATAAGACCTTTGAACACCTGCTGCATAATTATCGCAGAGGTGAGAATCTGAATGATGCCTGTCGGCTGGCACTCTTAAAGTACTACACAGAGGAACATGCCAGAGATGCAGAAATCAATCAGATGATTGCTGTCTTTATTAAGGAATTTATCCATAAAAACATGTACTTTAAGTTTTTTATGGACTTTATTGACATCGTTCCGGAACTGTTTATGTACGCGGACAAAACCATCATTGAATACAAGGCAAATCCTCAGTCCCGTGTGGTCCTGCATTATGTATTAGAGGGACAGGAGGAAAACGGAGACCTGTATAAAAAAGAAGATATGCGCAATATGTACGGCGGCATCTATACGAAAGAATTTATCTTATTCTTCGGAGAAAATCTGCAGTACTACATTACCGAAATGAACGGTGATAAAGAAAAGCTTACTGAGAGCAATTCGGTCAGCATCTCAGATGTAATTGCTGATAATGAGGAAAACCGGTTCGAGCTGCTCAATGACATGGTAGTTGCGCAGACGCTGCAGGATGAGGATTCTCTTATGAAGCTGATGGAGAAATACGTACAGACAGATTATGTGGTGAACAGGATATTTACTTTAAGATAGGTACAGGAGGCTGTTATGGCATTTGATACAAAATATGCAATCGGATATGATTTAAATGATGTATGTGTGCAGATGAGCTATTGCAGCTTAAAGGATCTGAATCCTGAAACATTTTCAACGATAGCCGGAGAACAGAATTATGATATTCCGACTGTGCTTTGTAAAAAGAGTGAGGTGAACCAGTGGTTCTTTGGGGATGAGGCAGAGAAGGTTCTGGCGCACGATGCAGGCATCAGGGTTGAGCGTCTGCTGGAACAGAGCAGAAAAGGTGAAATGATTCAGATCGAGAGTGAAGAGTATGATCCGACTGCATTGCTTGCCTTATTTATGAAGAGGACATTGCATTTACTGAGTACAGTGATGTCGGTGGAGGATGTGGAAGCACTGATGATCACGGCAGACAATCTGGATGAGACGACTCTGCATGTTCTTGAGAAGGTAGCACCTGAACTGCCCGTTCCGGTCGAAAAAATACACTTTCAAAGCTATGCAGAGAGTATTTATTTTTACACACTCAGTCAGCCGGAGGAACTCTGGAAGCAGAGAGTTATGGTATTTGACTATGCATACCGCGGACTGGGCGTATACGGGATGCATATGAATGAACGGACACAGCCGGTTGTGGCATTTATGGACGAAAATCATTTTCCTGATTTTATAAGTCCCGAGGCAATGTATCCGGACATAAGCGAGAGCGAGCGCAATATCCGAATGGATGAGAAGATGCTGCAGACTATGAAGGAATGTATAGACAGATATGTGATTTCGAGCGTATACTTGATCGGAGATGGCTTTGAGGGCGATTATCTGAAGAAAACACTGAAATATCTGTGCATGGGACGCAGGGTGTTTCAGGGAAAGAACCTGTATACAAAGGGTGCTGCATACAGCGCCATGGAAAAAATAGTACCGGGAAGCTACAGTGCGACTCATATTTTTCTTGGTAAGGATAAGCTGAAATCGAACTTTGGAGTCAAGGTCATGAGCGCAGGAGAAGAGACCTATGTGGCGCTCGTTGATGCGGGTGTGAACTGGTATGAAGCAGTTGCCAGATATGATTTTATACTGGCAGCAGAACCGGTGGTGCCGGTGATCGTGACACCCTTAGACGGAAAAGATGTACGGACGGTTGAGATCGAGCTGCCGGGGCTGCCGATACGCCCGGCAAAGGCAACCAGAATTACGCTAAAGATATCATTCAAATCAGAACATCAGGCACTGATTCGGATCTATGATATGGGCTTTGGGGAGATGTATCCGTCTTCCGGCAAAGTATGGGATCAGGAGATAGAGATATAGTCACAGGAGCACAGAAGATATGACAGGATTGATATTATGTACCGGTGAACCGGCAAAAACTCCATATTACATCTTGGGTCTGGGAATGAACATATATTCCTCAGAGGAGCTGTGCTTTTATTTATGTGAGAATTCCTATATTCTGGATCGCGACATCATGGATGTCAAGCTCTGTCAGTGGATTGAGAGAGAACTTGGTCTGCGCAAGCTGGGGGCAAAGCTTGGTGAGATGCTGGAAAATGAAAAGGAACTCAGTGAGTTCGTCACGACCATTTTACGGGAAATACACTACTGTACAGAGGAAGAAATCGAGTCTATCCGTGTCATTCTTGAGGAAAATGCCAGTCTCGGATTTGCACAGAAGCGCAAGGCACGCGGAGACAGCCTGCTGCAGACGAACAAGCTGTCACTGGCCATAGATGAGTATCATTATATTTTGCAGGGTATGAAACCGGAAGAGGATCCGCAGCTGTACAGCAGTATTCTGCATAATGCAGCGACGGCATATTCGAGATTGTTCCTGTTTGAAAAAGCCGGTGAGTATTACAGGCGGGCATATGATACTGATCATAATGAGGAAAGCTACAGGCAGTATCTGGCTACCATGAGAATTGTCAAGGAACAGGCTGCCTATATGAACACACTTGTACTCAAGGGGGTTGATCAGGATATAGCGGAAAATCTTGAGAACATCATGAATGAAGTGATGTCACAGCAACCGGATACAGAGTATGCAAAGGATCTGGAGAAGATCATACAGCTGAAAACCGCCGGCAAAGTGAATGAGTTTTATGATACAATTGAACAGGTACTCAGCGCGTGGAAGTCGGATTATCGAAAAGGCATGATGAACATATGATTAAATTTTTGCAAAAGCTGTTTCATAAAAAAGAAGAGTACGACTTCGAATATGACTTTGAGCTGGAACAGGATTCCATCGAAGAGGTCTTGCAGAGGGATACATTACGACGGGCAGATCTGGATGTGAATGACTACAAAGAGCGAGAGCGTTATATCCGTGCCTGTTGTGAGCAGATGGTAGATGCCTCAGCAGAGGTGGATCTGGCAAAGCAGGAGTATCAGCGGATTACCAATCAGCTGACAGATATAGAAGAGATTGATGCACTGCCTCAGGCTGAGCGGGATGAAATCGTTCAGGCAGCGAAGAAGATTGGACTGGTAGAGAAAGAAAATGCGGGGTACAAACGTCCGGCGATCAAGATCACGGATGAACAGTTCAGGCGATTAGAGGTGCTTGAGGATGAGATAGAGGATGCCATCGGAAAGATCAAAAAGGATGAAGAGTACCAGATGGCGGTCAAAAAGGATCTGCATCTTCTGGAGGGAGAGAAGGCTTCACTGTCCTTTGCCAGAAGGGATCTGCGTACAGCCAATGCAAACTCAAAGTCATGGGCGATCATCACAGTGTTTGCAGTGATATTAGCATTTTGTATGCTGGCTATCCTGCAGTACATGCTGGATATGGAGGTCAGAGCCGGTTATCTGGCTGTCATGGGAGTGGCTGCCATTGCCCTGACGGCGGCTTTTACACGATACAGGAGCACGGCAACAGCACAGATCAAGACGGAGAAACAGCTGAACAGAGCCATTGTGCTACAGAACAGGGTCAAAATCAAATATGTCAATGTAACAAATGTACTGGACTATAATTACTCTAAATATCATGTCAATAATGCATATGAGCTTGAATATATGTGGGAGAAATATCAGGAAGAACGTGATGCGAGAGAGCACTCTGAGAAAATGCTGCAGAAGATGGATGAATCCAGTCGTGAACTTGTCCGTATCCTGCATCAGTACAGAGTCAAGGATCCGACACAGTGGATCCATCAGGCACAGGCGCTGACAAATCCGAAGGAAATGGTGGAAATCAGGCATTCTTTGATCATACAGAGGCAGAGGCTTCGTAAAAGAATCGACTTCAATCATTTTAATATGGAGTCTGCAAAAGAAGAAATCGAGGATCTCGTAAAGAAATATCCGAAATACGCCAAGGAAATTCTGGCAATCGTATCACAATACGAGTAGATTACAGTTGGAGGACAATGGAATGAGCATCTTTACAATGCTGGTTGAATTATTAAGCGGAATGATTACATCTACAGAGATTTTTGTATTGACCCTGTTATTTTCACTTCCGCTCGGACTGCTGATTGCTTTTGGCCGGATGGCTAAGAATAAGGCAGTTCAGAATATCACAAAGGTGTATATATCGATTATGCGTGGTACACCGCTGATGCTGCAGCTGATGGTTGTATACTTTGGCCCGTTCTACCTGTTTGGAATCAGAATCACGACCGCCTATCGCTTTGTTGCGGTCATCATCGGATTTGTACTGAATTATGCAGCTTACTTTGCGGAAATCTATCGCAGCGGTATTGAGTCCATGCCGGTAGGTCAGTATGAGGCGGCAAAGGTGCTGGGCTATAATAAACGTCAGACCTTTTTCAAGATCATATTCCCACAGGTGGTGAAGCGCATCCTTCCGCCGGTCACCAATGAGGTCATTACATTAGTCAAGGATACTTCGCTTGCATTTGTCATTGCAGTATCGGAAATGTTTACAAGCGCCAAAGCGATTGCATCAGCACAGACAACGATGATGCCGTTTGTCATTGCAGGTATTTTCTATTACATTTTCAACTTTCTCGTGGCATTCGGGATGGAACAGGCTGAGAAGAAGCTGAGTTATTATAGATAAGGACAGGAGAACGATATGAATTTACTGGAAATTAAAAATATGAAGAAATGCTTCGATGACCTGGAGGTCATCACAGACATCTCGCTATCGGTAGCGGAGGGAGAAGTGGTATCCATCATCGGCCCTTCGGGGTCAGGCAAGTCTACTTTGCTGCGATGTGCTACCATGCTGGAAAAGATGGAGTCCGGTGAGTTGACTTATCTGGGAGAAAAAGCGGCGTGGAATGATGAAGACGGACACAGTATTTATGCAAATCATGCTGACTTGAAGAGAATCCGTGAGTATTTCGGGCTTGTTTTTCAGAATTTCAACCTGTTTCCACATTTCTCTGTATTAAAGAATGTCATGGATGCTCCGGTATCTGTACTGGGTGTTGATAAGGAAGAGGCCAGAAAGCGTGCACTTGATCTGTTGGATCAGCTGGGACTTTCCGATAAGGCGGATGCCTATCCATATCAGCTTTCCGGTGGGCAGCAGCAGAGAGTTTCGATAGCCCGTGCACTGGCACTGCAGCCCAAGATTCTGTTTTTTGATGAGCCGACCTCAGCACTTGATCCGGAGCTGACCGGCGAGGTGCTCAAGGTCATCAAATCTCTGGCACAGCAGAAGATGACAATGATCATAGTCACCCATGAGATGCAGTTTGCCCGCGAATTATCTGACCGTATTATCTTCATGGAAGATGGCAGAATTCAGGCAGAGGGAACCCCGGATGAAATCTTCGCAATCGAAAACCAGCGTGTCAGTGACTTTATCGGGAAATTTCAGGGATAAGGGGATGTTTGATATCAATTAATTACAGCCAAATTAGGATTGCAAGTGAACATCAATTGATGTAAAATAAACTTGTTTAGTGTTTCACGCAGACGTAGTTCATCGGTAGAATGCAAGCTTCCCAAGCTTGACAGGCGGGTTCGACTCCCGTCGTCTGCTTCAAAAGTGCCATATCTATGGCACCTTTTTTATTTTACAAGCTTGTCTTTTCTTGTTTTGGACAATAAATATGAGAATTGCATGTATACATTCCAAAATTGATGTAATTTTAGGCTGTCTTGACTGGAATTGGACAATTATCTTGCTCGATCGCATATAGAATTCCAAAGAAAACATGATTGATATCAATTTTGGAATTTAAAGCTTGTTAGCGGGTGCGGATTGTCCAAACAGGCGGCTTGATGAGTGTATAATGCTTGCAATTGGAATTTTAATCAGCATAGCTTGATGTTGTTGTCCAATTTAAACATCAGGAAGCCAAGGAACCAAGAAGCCAAGGAA
>JAUNSO010000121.1 GCA_030539165.1 bacterium | reverse complement strand
TTCTTCTTCGGCTTATCAAACTCCCAGATGGTGGTCTGCTTTCTGTCGGAGTACCACTGATGCTTGCCTTTCTTCTTCCAGCCGTAAAGACACGGTTCATGCTGCCACTGGTATGGACTCCTGCCAAGCACAAGGCTCTGTTTTTTCCAGATACACGTCCCGGACAAGTAAAATCCTGCATCCGAGAATGCCTTTCTGAAATTCAACCCCTCGGTATCCGCATGGAACACATAAATGCTGGCATCGTCTGCCATTGCCTTTTCCATGTTTAAGAACGCATCAAACAGGAACTGATAAAACTTGTCATTCTCCATGTTGTCATTCTGAATCTTCCCGGCACTGCCTTCATAGTTCACATTATACGGAGGGTCTGTCACCACAAGGTTTGCTTTTTTGCCATCCATGAGGACTGTATAGGTTTCTTCCTTGGTGCTGTCCCCGCAGATCAAACGATGATTTCCAAGCAGCCACACATCACCGCTCTTGGAAACAGGCGGCTTCTGAAGCTCCTCATCCACATCGAAATCATCATCCTGTGCATCGCCGTCTTCTCCTGCGAAAAGTTCAGCGATGTCCTTTTCATCAAATCCGGTCAGACCAACATCAAAGGATTCTGCCTGCAATTCAGATAACTCAATGGCAAGCATTTCGTTATCCCAGCCAGCATTCATAGCCAGTTTATTATCAGCAAGAATGTATGCTTTTCTCTGTGTTTCTGTTAAGTATTCCTCTTTGATACAAGGTATCTTTTCAAGTCCGAGTTTTTGAGCAGCATAAAATCTGCCATGTCCGCACAGAATCGTATTGTCCTTTGAAATGATAATCGGAGAGAGAAATCCAAACTCCTTTATACTGGCGGCAATCTGTGCAACTTGTTTTTCATCATGAGTTCTTGCATTCCTTGCATAGGGAATCAGGTCTTTCACTTCTGCCAGATAGTATTGCGTTGTCTTATCCATAAACTACCTCCTTCGGCATAACTGAATCTATTCGTTTAATGATGTTTCTAATGGACTCTCTTGAACAGCCATTCGCCCTTCCAAGCTGAGAATATGAACATCCACAATGCTTGTGCAGAATATAAATGCTCATCCAATCAGTGAGTGGAACAGAATACGGAAACTTTCTGACTCCATGAGGATCAAATAATCCCATTCTGATGGCATGGGCATTATTTTCTGCTACCGTACACCATTCGAGATTATCAAGTGAATTGTTCATCTTATTCCCATCTTTATGATTAACACAATAATTATCATGTGGCTCCGTCCAAGCATTCAAAACAAGACGATGTGCTTTTATATGTTTCTTTACCCCATCAACTGCCATTCTGTAAGTGAGATATCCGTAACGATCTTTTGAGCCTTGCAACTTCTGAATCCTATATTTTTCAATGAATCTTCCAGCCTTTGAATACTGTCTTGTGCAAACAGAATACACAGTTCCATTTTTGTCGCACACATAGCAATCGTTTTCTATACAAAAGCGATACTCCAATATACCAAGTAATTTCAGTTCGCTTTCTACATATTGGATTGCCATATCTGAGTGTGTAGTTATTCCCATAATCCGACACCTCCTTAGAACAGACCCCATTCAGCAAACTTCTCAAAGCCGCCGATGGAATCAATGTATTCTCGTGCCTGTACCACAATGTCCGCATACGGGATACCGTCCACCTCGCTGTCACCAATGGCACAGAGCAGCTGAACAGGCTGTCCCGTTTTCTGTGCTTTTAGGAAAGCATAAATATTGACGGACACATCAGCCTTGGATAAATCCTTGCCGTGCAGTCCGC
>JAUNSO010000120.1 GCA_030539165.1 bacterium | reverse complement strand
GCTTGGAATCAGCAGGGAGTCCCTGATTGAAAAGAACAACCTTGCAAACCCGGACGAAATCCGAATAGGACAAACGCTATTTTATTAAACATAATATACACAACCACAAGAGAATGGCTTGAAGCCATATTTGTCGCAAGATCAGTGACGAATATGGCTTTTTTCAATTGGTTTACCTATAGGACATGTTAAAGTGACTGTGGTATGGGGTGATTTCCCCTCATCAAATAGATCAATGGAACAATTGGACAACAGGAGCGCGGCAAAACAGCATAAATTCCAGAACGACCATCTACATGGGCGGAGGTCACTTGAAAAATAAAAATTTCCTTCAAAAAAGGAAAAGCCGAACAAAGCTTGAGAGTGAAAGTGAAGCAACGTCATATTGTTTTATTGCATGAAATCCAATATAATGAGTCTATAGACATCAGAAGTATAAATACAATAATAGACGTTGAGGTTTGATGGGATGAGTGAAGCAATCGTGACCCTGAAAAAGGGGGAAGGACGGGCGTTAAAGGCAGGCGGCCCGTGGATTTATGATAATGAGATTGAGAGTATTATGGGCAGCGTGACTGATGGAGAGATTGTCATGGTCAGAGATTTTGACAGCTATCCGTTAGGCAGGGGATTTATCAATCGCAGGTCAAAGATTACAGTTCGGATGCTGACAAGAAATGCAGAGCAGGAAATTGATGAAGGCTTTTTAAGGATGCGTCTGCAGAATGCATGGGATTATCGGAAGAAGACAGTCGATACCGGAAGCTGCCGCATTGTCTTTGGTGAGGCGGATTGCCTACCGGGTATTGTCATTGATAAATTTGAGGATGTGCTTGTGGTAGAATCACTGGCACTCGGTATTGACCGGCTGAAGCCGGAGCTGCTGCGGATTCTGACAGATATTCTTGCGCAGGATGGGATTCTGGTTCGGGGAATCTATGAACGTAGTGACGCAAAGGTCAGGGAACAGGAGGGCATGGAGCGGTTTAAGGGCTTTATCGGAGAACCGTTTGATCCGGTAGTCCATATTACGGAAAATGGTGTGAAGTATCTGGTTGATGTAGCAGAAGGGCAGAAGACCGGATTTTTCTTAGATCAGAAATATAATCGTCTGGCGATTCAGAGGCTATGCAAGGATGCTAAGGTGTTGGATTGCTTCACCCATACGGGTTCTTTTGCACTCAATGCCGGAATTGCCGGAGCGAAGCAAGTGACCGGTGTGGATGCATCACAGGTGGCGATTGACAGAGCCAGAGAAAATACAGAACTGAATGGTTTATCGGATCGCGTGGAATTTCTCTGCGAGGATGTATTTGACCTGCTTCCGAGGCTGGAACAGGAGAAGCAGCAGTATGATGTAGTCGTCTTAGACCCACCCGCATTTACCAAGTCACGCGCTACGATTAAAAATGCAACAAAGGGCTATCGAGAGATTAATATGCGAGGTATGAAGTTAGTGAAGGATGGTGGCTATCTCGCCACCTGCTCCTGTTCACACTTTATGGATTATGAACTCTTTACTCAGACCATCCATCAGGCAGCAAATCAGGCACACAAGCGCCTGCGTCAGGTGGAATTTCGTACACAGGCTCCCGATCACCCAATCCTGTGGGCGGCGGAGAAGTCTTATTATTTAAAATTTTACATCTTCCAGGTTTGTGAGGAAAAATAGGGTGTAAAAGTGCCTGAAAGTATTGATTTTACTGGGTTTTCTGCAAAAGTGTCATAAGTGCAAAACTATCAGATACAATAAATCATAAATGATTTATTGTCATGAACTATTGCAAATTGGTGTAGTTTT
>JAUNSO010000030.1 GCA_030539165.1 bacterium | reverse complement strand
GAATAAAGAGAAATTTAATGAAACTATTGCAAATTCCAATAAAATACAGTATAATGAAAGAAATACACTTAAAAAGAGATGGAAACTGATGAAATGGATTGATTTATATAAGAGGATACCGGCTGTACATAAGGTGGTTTTATGCATTGCAATCTGTATCCTCGCAGGTGCATCTGTTTTGTTAGTCAGAAGTCTCGCAGAATACAGAAATGCAAGGGTAGAATACAAGAAACTACAGACATATACGACAAACAAATCGGAAGCAGAGCAAGAAGACAGAAACACCAGTAATCATACAAGCCTGAGTTCTGATACGAATGATGGACAGGAACAGTTGACCGGATATTTAAGTGAAGAACGCAATGAATATCAGGCGAAACCTGTAAATCCAGACGAAAAGAATCTCTCGGCACTGAATCCAGACGAAAAGGATTTCCCAGTCCTGAATCCAGACAGAAAGGATTTTCCAGCTTTGAATCCGGACTTTTGCGAACTTGCAAAGATCAACAGTGATCTCGTTGCCTGGCTGTACATAGAGGTAATTGACCTCAGCTACCCGGTCGTACAGGGTGAAGACAATGAATATTATCTTACGCATACCTTTGAAGATCAGAAAAATGCGTCTGGCTGTATTTTCATGGACAGTGAGCAGGATCCGAACCTGTCAGATTACAACACGTTCATCTATGGACATAACATGAAGGACGGCAGTATGTTTGGATCCTTAAAGAAACTGCTCTATATGGATGATTTCACTCAGAAAGCGCCATATTTTTATTTGTATACAAAGGAAGGAATCTATCAATACAGGATATACTCCTGTTATCAGGATACACCAAACTCTAAAAGCTTTTGGAAATGCAAGACGAAGGAAGAGTACCAACAGTACCGAAACGCTGCACTTGACAAATCATCGGTGGAAGCAGCGGCAGATGAGATGAAGCATCTGCTCAATGCAGAGACAGGATATGAAGCGTGCTCAGTTGTACTTGTAACCTGTACAGGAGAGGGTGCGTCAACGCAGAGACTGTTTGTACATGGACAGTTAGAATGCATGTATCAGGAACAGTGAAAAGTATACAGGAAAAAGGTAACTGTATCAGATTGAAAGCTCACGCATAAGGAGGAATGGTATGAGAAAATGTAAGTGGATTGGTGCGCTATTCATCAGCACGATATGTATGACCATGATGGCAGCAACTGTATTTGCAAAGGATGTGGGGATCAAGATCACAGCTCCGTCAGACAAGGAGACCAATATCGTCACGGGCAGGAGCTTCTATGTACTTGGAACATTCGATGCAGGAGCGGAGCTTCAGGATGGTGACGAGGTCAGGGTGGAACTCAAGGATGCCTCCGGTACTGTGGTCAGAACTGTATCGACTACAATCATGAACAATACGAATGCTTACATTGATTATCCCGGTCTGTCCTATTACGGGGACGATATCAATGAACTTCTGGATGCGGGCATGCCGGAGCTGCTCTGGGATGGAAAAGATGAGAAGTCCTTCCATAACGGGGATATCAAATTATACTATAATGATCATGAATTTGCAGCATTACTATCGGGCGGCGAAGGCGAGATATCCGAGCAGACCGCTTTTGTGGATGCATCAGGCAATCCCTATGAGCTGTTAAAGGACGGAGCATATACCATCAGTGTGACGGTGACAGACAATACAGATGCAAAGAAGGATGACTCGGATGTGACTGGTACAGCAGAGAAGCAGATTACCATCGGCGCAGACGCAGACAAGATTCTGTCCAGATTCTCGCCGGCGGCTCATCGGGACAGGCTGACTGCATTTGCGGAGCAAAATAACTATAAAGTCTATACAGATCTGTTCCCCGGATATTGGTCCAAGGGCGATATTTTCTGTGAAATCCTGCCGGAATGGAGAGCAGCGGATGCTTCTGAATATTTACAGGGCAAGGTACACTTTGTGATATACAATGTGAAGGAAAGCAGTGCAACCTATTCTGTAGAGGTCGCAACCATGCAGACAATCAAAGCAATAGAAGATCCTGACCGGATACAGTGCTATTATTATGAATATGGCGAGCCTGTACTGCCGGATGCGGCAAAGACAGGCAGTGAAATTGTGCCATTTGATGCCGGGGATAAGCTGCAGCTTTACAGGGCAGAGACATTTATCACTGATACAGAAGACAATGTGTACATACAGGATGACCCACAGGCGACAGCATATGATTTGAACGTATCAGACGGTATTGATGCAAATGTCGGAGAAACAATTGCAGTCTACGGAGTGGCAACCCCAATCCAGATTGATGCGGCTGATATAGTCGATAACGGAGACAACAGCTATAAGCTGAATAATAAGATCAGCACGTTACAGTATCACATCACAGGGGACGGGATAGATGAGACACTGAAAAAGGAAGTGAATCTGAATCGCAAGAGCGGAGACTGGGATAATTATTCTACCCTTGAATTCAAACATGACATACCGATTACAGAAGATATGCTGGGCAAGAGCCTGACAGTTGAGATTGTAGGTGTGGATGCACATGGGACACAGGTAGAGGGGACTGCAGAGCAGTTTACGATTGCTGTCAGCAATCAGGCAGCAGCGGCAGCACCGGCAACCGGCGACACAAACATTTGGATACTGTATGTGATGCTGATCGGACTCGCAGGAATTACCATTGTAGTTATTTTGAAGATAAATATGAAAAAAATAGAAAATAATGGTTGAAAAATCAATATATGATATGATTTCATGCGATGGCTATATTCATTACATTTGTCAGGTTGAAAGAACCGGAAGAATATCATACAATGTTTTTGCAAAGATAAAAACACGTCCCGGTAGGTAGTCCGGGAGTATTCGTAGAGATACGGATATCAGTAACCTGCCTCCTTGGTTGTCCCTTCTTTGTTACATTAAAATACAAAGGGGGAACCATCATGGATAAGATGATGATTAAACTGTCTGTTCTGTTCGATGATCCGTTCTGGATTGGAGTCTTTGAAAAGGAATCCGCTGGTAAATTAACTGCCTGCAAGGTCACGTTTGGAGCGGAACCAAAGGATTATGAAGTACAGGAGTTCCTAATGAAGAATTTTAACAGGCTGAGATTCAGTCCGCCGGTTGATTCCGTCAAGGAAGTGAAAGAGCACATCAATCCAAAACGTCTTCAAAGGGATGCGAAGAAGCAGCTGGAAAGCACGGGGATTGGCACGAAGTCGCAGCAGGCTCTGAAACTGATGCAGGAGGAAGGTAAACTGGAACGAAAAACGAAATCACGCGAACAGCGTGAAGCCGAGAAAGAATTGCAATTCGAGCTGAAACAGCAGAAAAGAAAAGAGAAGCATCGGGGCAGGTAACACTGCCCTGTTTCTCATTTTAAAGGAGAAGACATGCTGACAAATAAGAAAAGAGATATGACACCCTTTGATATGAGCAGGAAACCCGTGAAGCAATCTCCTTTTTTGATGCCTCTTATCTGGGGAATGTCCTTTGTCATGACCAGAAAATTCGGATTGAAGATTATACATAGAAACATGAAGCAACAGGACATGAAGCAGCGAAACAGGAAGCAAATCAAGCCGCCGTATCTTGTGATTTCGACACATCAGGGCTTTTCGGATTACTATATAGCGCCACTTGCTTTATTTCCGCATCAGGCCAATTATGTATCAGATATGGAGGGCTTTGCAGCATTTGGTGAGGGACTGTATCGTGGAATCGGATGCATCGGAAAGAGAAGATATGTATCGGACTATACAGTGGTCAGAAATATCAAATATGCACTGGAGCAGGGACAGTCTGTTGTGATATTCCCAGAATCCAGACATGCGAATGTAGGAACAACGGCAGCATTACCGGGAAACCTCGGAAAGCTTGCAAAGATGATGCAGGTTCCTGTTGTCATGCTGTCTGTCCACGGAAGCTATCTGGCGAATCCGTTCTGGGATGAAGAGCATACCAGAAAGACGAGGATGGAAGCTACACTGGAATGCATCTATACGAAGGAGCAGCTGGAGTCTGCTGCGGCAGATGAGATACAGAAAACAATCGAGGAAAAGCTGCAGTATGACGAATATGCATGGCAGCTTGAACAAAAAATCAGAATTTCTGAACCAAATAGGGCGGAAGGTTTACATAAAGTATTGTATCAATGTCCTGTATGCGGTAAATCCTTTGAGACCGAAAGCATTGGAAGCTCTCTAAGATGCCGTATCTGCGATGCATCATGGAATTTGAATGAGTACGGTGTGCTGAACCGGAAATGTGCACAGGAAGATCAAACAGGCTGTGACCCGAAGAATTATGTGGAATCAGAAGAAGGTATATGGTCTAATACAGACGAGGTGACAATCCCTGATTGGTATGAGTGGGAGAGAGCACAGACAGAACAGGAAATACGGCAGCGGATCGAACAGGATTCATTTGAGATACCATATAAAGTCCGTGTTGAAGCACTGCCAAATGCAAAAGGTTTTGTATCCCTCGGTGAGGGAGACCTGATTCTCAATCAGGATGCCTTTATTTTAAAAATGCCTGATCTGAAGCTTAGCTTTCCTCATAAAACGAGGGAGTCCGTACAAACAGAATACAATTATCGTGGACGGGGTGCCTGCATTGTATTATCCAATCGTGACTGCTGCTATTATATTTATTCAGAACAAAAAGACTTTAACCCCACAAAGCTTCAATTTGCAGGAGAGTATCTGCACCAAATAGAGAAAGAGGAGAAAGAAAAATGATTGCAATCATAGTGGATGAGACATGTGAAGAGCTTGGAAGAGAGCTAGAGACAAAATTAAAAGAAAAGGGAAAAGAAACGGCATATATTTCAACAGCGGGACTGGATATTCGTACCTGTTACAGCTGTGGCTACTGCAGCACGAAGGAATACGGGAAATGTTGCCAGAAGGATGATATGGAACCCATTCTGAGAGTTCTTGTGAAGAGTGAGACCATGATTGCCGTAACACCGGTTACCTTCGGCTCCTACTCTTCAGCAGTCAAGGCTGTCATAGACCGCACCTGTGTCATAGGTGATACACATTACCATGCGGTACGTGGTGAAATGGTGAAGGGAATGAGAAGTGATATCCGATATCAGTATGTGGTCGGGGTCAAGGAAGAATGCAGTGAGAAGGAACAGAAATATTTTCACAATCTTGTAGCAGAAAATATTCGGATTATGAATATCCAGGGACAATCCTTTATCCTAGAGCCGGAGAAAAGTGTCAACGAATTACTGGAGGTGATTTGTCATGAGTAAAGTATTAATCATTAATGCCAGCCCAAGAAAACAAGGAACCAGTACGATGCTGTGCAGACGTATACACAAGAAGCTTGGCGGAGATATAAAGGAATTGTTTGATGCAAAGACAGACTTACAGGATATCATAGATGCAGTCAATCAGGCAGAAGCGATTGTGATTGCAGGTCCGTGCTATGTGAATTCTTATCCTGCACGCGTGACCCTGCTATTGGAAACGCTGCAGAAGCAGCCGGGGAACTGTCATGGACAGAAGCTATATGGCATCATCAATGGTGGAATGCCCTATGTACATACACATGAATCAGGACTGCATCAGCTGGAGCTTTTTGCAGAGCAGTGTCCTATGCATTACGCAGGGGGCTTCGTGATTGGAATCGGTCCGATGCTCAATGGTCAGGAGTTGGAAAAGCATATGTGCGCGAAGAAGATTGTTCCGGCATTTGAGACCTTCACAGAGCATATCCGCCGTCAAGAAGATTCTCCGGCAACGCTTTATTATGACGCTGCAATGAAAATGCCGGCTCTGATAGCGAAGGTGATGACAAGAAAAATGAGCAATAACATTACAAAGCAGCTTGCATCTCATGGATTTGATTACAATACTCCTAGCCCCTACTATGAATGAATGGAGATTTTAAATGGCACAGGTGAATGTATCCGGGCTGACCTTTTGTTATGAAGGCAGCTTTGATAATATTTTTGAAAATGTATCGTTTTCGATTGATACCGACTGGAAGCTAGGCTTAATCGGAAGAAACGGGAAGGGCAAAACGACGTTCCTAAATCTGCTGCTTGGAAAGTACGAATACCGGGGAAGCATTACAACATCAACGGTATTTGAGTATTTTCCGTATCCGGTAGAGGAAGCGTGGATGACAGACAACACGATTGATGTGATAGAGAGACTGGAGCCGGAATACGAGCTTTGGAAGATCTGCAGGGAGCTTGATTTGCTGCATACGGATGCAGAGCTTCTGTATCGCCCATATCATACACTCAGCCACGGTGAGCGGACGAAGGTCATGCTGGCTCTGCTGTTTTCAGGGGAACAGGCATTTCTGCTGATTGATGAACCAACGAATCATCTGGATATGCCGACCAGAAAGCTGCTGGTGGAATATCTGAAGTCAAAGAAGGGCTTTATTCTGGTATCACACGACAGATGGTTCTTAGACCAGTGTGTGGATCATGTGCTCGTTTTAAACCGCAATACCATTACAGTGGAAAAAGGCAATTTCAGTACATGGTGGGAGAATAAGCAGAAAAAAGATGCTTTTGAACTTGCGGAAAATGAGAAGCTGAAGCATGAGATAGCAAAGCTGGATGAAGCGGCTAAGAAAAATGCCATGTGGGCAGACAAGGTTGAGGCAACGAAGATCGGGTTCGATCCTGTGAAGGAGCATGACCGCTTTCTGGACACACGCGCTTACATCGGCGCACGCAGTAAGAAAATGCAGAAGCGGAGCAAGACCTTTGCAAGCCGTTCGGAAGCCGCCATTCAGGAGAAGCAGGGACTGCTCAAGGATCTGGAGAGCCCGGTAGAGTTGAAGCTTATGCCGCTCACACATCATAAAGAGATTTACATTGCCTGCAGGGATTATTCCTGTGGATATGCGACTTTTGGAAATCATGTCGATCAGGATCAATGTGATGTAAGAGATGATGTCAAAGACAGCAGTAGTGGAGCATATGTAATCAAGAATCTGACGATGCAGTTAAAGCGAGGCGACCGCATGATTTTGCAGGGAGCGAACGGATGCGGAAAATCCACGCTAATCAAGTCTATCCTGCAGAATCAAAATGTAACTGTTTTGAATCATGTCGGTAAGCAGACTGAATGCAGCAAAGCAGAAGAATCCTTTGTTAAAGAGGGAAGCCTGGAGGCGGCAAGCGGACTGCTCATATCCTACATCAATCAGGATACGTCTTTTCTAAAGGGCTCGTTAGAGGATTATATCAGAGCCTGTGGGGTAGAAGAGAGTCTCTTTAAGGCGATTCTGCGACAGCTTGACTTTGAGCGGGTTCAGTTCGAGAAAACGATGGAGGACTATTCCGAAGGACAGAGAAAGAAGGTCTTGATTGCCGGCAGTCTGCTGCAGCAGGCACATCTCTATATCTGGGATGAACCACTGAATTATATCGATGTCTTCTCCCGTATGCAGATTGAACAGCTAATCCTAAAATACCAGCCGACCATGCTCATCGTGGAACATGACCAGACATTTGCAGATCATATTGCCACACAAAAGATATTTCTATAGTAAAACAGCATGGAAATTTATGTATTAAGTTTATTGCTGATTATTTTCTTTTGTGTTAAAATATTTTCGAAACACAGTTTTTTATAATTGCAATTTGAAAGTTGGTGGGCGAATGGACAAAAAGAAAACTGCTGAACAGATAATATTCAATGCAGGTGGTATTGCTAAAGCCTCCGAATTTGTTTACGCAGGTCTTTCAAATTTTGATGTAGCCAATTTGTGCAATGACGGATATATCATGCGTATACGACATGGTTATTATCAGCTTGCAAAAAAGGAAGATATAAAAGAAGAACAAATACTTGCGACACTTCTTCCAGAAGGCATTGTTTGTGTTGAGTCTGCGCTCTTTTATTATGGATACAGTGATTTTACACCAAGACAATGGTCTATCGCTGTTCCGAGAACATTTTCAAGAACAAGACTGAAATTTGATACTCTGCCTATGAAAATATATTATATTCAAAATCCACAATTTGAAATCGGTAAAGCAGAAGGCAATTTTAATGAAGTGAAACTTTCTGTTTATGACCGTGAGCGTACCATTTGCGATTGCTTTAAATATCGTACCAAGCTCGATAATGAGCTATTTAATAAGGCACTTAATGCCTATGTTGCAGATGATAATAAGAATTTGGGCAATCTTTCAAAATACGCGAAGGAGATGCGTGTTTACACAAAACTGATGAATGTAATGGAGGTACTTCTTAATGGCTGATATGGCTGCATCCATACTTGCAAGACTAAAAAACAAAGCAAAAGAAAGTGGTAGAAGTTATCAGCTTTGTTTGCAGCTTTTTTGCCAAGAGGAGTTTCTGCGACGCCTGGAAAAATCAAAGTATACAGAAAATCTTGTATTAAAAGGCGGATTGTTTATTTATTCAGTTACCAACTTTGACAGCAGAGTAACAGTGGATGTGGATTTTCTTATTCAGAAAGTATCCAATACTCCTGAAAAGTTAAAAGAGGTGTTAGAGGAGATTATTGCCGCTCCAACGAAAAATGATTTTATAACATTTGAAATTAAGGACGTTGCACCAATTGCTGTTCAAAAGAAGTATGCAGGTATCGGCGCTTCACTTGTAGCATATATCAAAAATACCAAAACACCATTTAGTATTGATTTCGGAGTCGGTGATGTTATCGTGCCGAAGCAGGAAAAACGAAAAATTCCAACGCAGCTTGATGATTTTTCTACACCGACAGTAAATACATATTCTCTTGAAACGACTATTGCTGAGAAACTTGATGCAATTCTCAGTCTAATGGAATTTTCGAGCCGAATGAAAGATTATTACGATATCTATTACCTTGCAAATAAGTTCAATTTTGACGGTGGGGTCTTGACCAAAGCTTTTAAAATGACTTTTGAAAACCGGGGACGTAGTTTCACAGTTGAACAATTCGAGCAGATTATGAGCTTTTCAGATGATTCAGCTATGCAAAAAAAATGGAAAGCCTTTACCCACAAGACTGGTATTAAAACTGATGATTTCAGTACAGTACTAGAAATAGTAAATACGTTTCTTGCAAAGCCGTTTTCAGCGGCAGTAGAAAACGAAGAATACACTGAAAGTTGGTCTGCTGTTAACTACAAATGGATGTGAGGAACAATGAAAAGCATAAGATTAAAATTATCTGATATCAAAGCCGAAGGGGAAAATCCATATGGAAATGATAAAGCTGTTAGATCATGCCTATACGCAGATACAGTGGGGAGATTTGCCGGCATACCTTAGGGATATAGAACGGGTAAAGACAAAAATAGAAAAGGTACCGGATAATGATGCTCTGCGGGCAGAATATCTGCTGATCACATCCATTGAGTACGTGCGGGATGTGAATCGGCTGTGTGCTGTCTATCAGGAGGCAGTGAGGCTTCTCCACGGGCAGAAATCACGTCTGGCATATATTCCGTATCCATTTCATGATTATTTCAATGTATATGCATTATGTAACATAAAGCCGGGACATGCAGAGGAAAATGCAGAAAAGGTACAGGAAATCTGTACACTTTATTACAAGCTGACAGGCGTGAAAAGCAGTGCTTATGTATGCTATCAGGCGCAGCTTGCATTCTACAGAGGTGACATGACAGTGGCAAGGAAACTCGCAGCAGAGGCATTTACAGCGGCACTGGCTGCAAAAGAGGGGATGGTCGCACTGTGTGCGGCAGATACGTTGACAGGGATTGCAAGACATTTGCAGGATCGTGCTTTGTGGGAGCATGCTTCCGGGTACATCAATAAGATGGCGGCAGGTATTACGGAGAAGGAACGTGCTTGTGCCGAGCTTGCAAGGCAGATCAGCAGCAGACAGGATCTGGCGATCGGTTTTCTGCACAGTGTACCGGAGTGGGTCAGGAACGGAGACTTTGGCTTTATAGCGACACCTTGGGGCTTTCAGAATATTGAAAAGAAGATTCTTGGATCCACCTTTGAAAACGCGCTGTTTACACAGATTCAGTATCTCACCTATAGCGGTGACAGCATTCGTTCTCTACAGGAAGCAGATGCTGCACAGAAGGTTTATGGTTTTAACGATGTGATCACGGATGTCTATCTCGATATATTACGCGTATGCTCTTACCTGAAGATGGGCTTGTTTGAACTGGGACAGCAGGCAATGATCAGAGTGGTGGAGAAGATCGCGCCGGATGGCTTGTGGCTCATAGTGGCAGAGTATGTACAGACATTTGACCGGCTGCTGTATGAAACGGTCAGAAACTATGCTCCGGAGGGTGAACAGTACATACGAACTCTCGGTACAGGATATTTGAAGAAGCTGATCCCGTTTCAGAAGGAAATCTTAAATGATGATGTCATCGGACTGACCAAACGGGAACAGGAGGTTGCAAGTCTGCTGATCTGCGGTATGTCCAATGCAGAGATCTCAGAAAAGCTGTTTATTTCAGAGCGCACAGTCAAGAGTCATATCACCAACATATTCAGAAAATATAATATCTGCAGACGCGGTCAGCTTGCCGAGGCAATGAAGGAGTCTAAGGAGATACGTCTGGCAGACTGGATACAGAATATTTCATGATATTAAAAATCATACTTTCGGACAGTATACAAAATCTGATACTAAGATAAAATGATATTAGAAGATACTGTAACGGACTTTGATTGGGAAGTCTGTTGCAAAATCTTAGGACTGGAAAAAATAAGCTGCAGTAACAGATTTTGATCAGGGATTTTTTTGTAAAACCTGATGATGGAGGAGAGTGATGAAGATGAAACAGAAAAGAATCAAGTTATGCATGTGCATGGCTATATTGACAGTTATGATGATTGCCATGAGCCTGTCGGTATATGCATCCATTAATGTAGCGACCCCACTAGTGAATGCATCAAATAATGCAGCAAACCTGCCGGTGTATGTATCCACCAATGTAACAACTGCAGCTGAGAACACGGTAACAATCAGATGCCGTACGCATTACATCCTTGGAAATCAGAACGGTGAATGTGTGCAGTGTAAGGCGGATACTTACAAGCGTGTGATTGGCTCTGTACCGTCAAAAGAATGGGATATATTTCAGTTAATGGACAATTATTCTACAGAAAAAAAGAAATTTCAGAGCAATGCAAGATGGGTTATTATTTCACAGGAACAACAAATCATAGAAGCAGGCGGCAGTGTGGTAATGGGCACCGGAAAAAAAGGCGAAGTTATTACCATTAATGGAACTCAAGTCAATCAAGAAGGAGAGCCAGTTGTTGTTGATTTGAATCTTCTACGGCGAGTGTCAGAATCTTCGTACGTGCCTTCGTTCGTGGGAGAAGAAATGGCAGCTAATCCAAAGCTAAAAGAAGGATTAAGGGAAGCTGATCCTGCTATAGTAGAGTTATCTTTTAATGTGAAAGATATTATGGGCAATTTTGATGTTTTGATAACACAAGATGGACAAATCACACAAGAACTCCGGCTGACTGATGTCAACGGATATAACCTAAAAACCCCTCTTGAAAAATTCTCTCTACATCATGAAACATGGGATAAACCTACAGGTGATGGAAGAGGAGAATCCGATGTGTATGAAGATAAAACAGATCAGGACAACGTCGAACCGCCCAAATCTGTAACTCAGACTATCCCACCGACTTCCGAACCAGCCGGATCACCGGAAGTCATAGATGCATCCCCATAGTTCAAACCTCTTTCATAACCACAGATCAAAAAAGCCTGCATCATATGAAGTAGCTGCAAAGCACTCGCATATCATGCAGGCTTTTCACTTGCTTTCTCTCAATTCTGCTCCGACTTTCTCTTATTTTTCACCTACTTTCACCACTTCGACCTTCGATTGAATGCCGATTTTGGACAATAAGCATGTTCTAAGAGTACATGCCATTCCAAAATAGCATATACAAAAGGTTGCGCCATCCTATATTGGACAATAGAACCCCTACAATTTCAGTATAAATTCCAAAGAAACAAGAGTCCCTCATTTCTTTGGAATCTGAATCAATATGATGCAGGCTGTCTTGTCCAAAAGCAAGCTAACCTACGACTATAATGTGCCGTTTTGGAATTGTATATGTTTTTGAGCAAGCTTCTTGTCCAAAACTTCTTAAATTTCTTCGTGCAATGCTATTTCTGCAAGCTTATATTATGATTTCATATACTTTAGGGTTGCTTTCTCTCAATTCTGCTCCGACTTTCCTTGAAAATGCAACACATCCGTTTAAAATGCAACTCATCCTCGAAAGTATTGGCTTTAGGGAGAATGAGTGCTAAGGTGGCTTTATCAAGGAAAGGGCATGAAATACATATAAAAATAGTGCTCGTCAAACGGAGGAAAGAAAGATGGGAGTTTTATTATTAGGTGTTGCAATTGCAGTAGAATTATTTTTCATGATTTGGTCTTTTGTGAAAAAAGACAGACATGATCCGGAGAAGATGATTGTCAGAGCAGGCAGTGTGGTTCTGCTGATTTTATTATTGCTTTGCGGAGTATTGCAGGGGATGTTTCGATACGGATTGTTCCTGTTTATACTAATCCTGCAGGCAGGTATCGGCTATCTGATCTGGAGAAAGAAAAAGGATCAGCCTTATCAGACAGGAAAGCAGATTGCAAAATGCATCGGAAACTGTCTGTTATATACATTTGCATTATTTCTGGCAATCCTGCTGCCCCAGTACAAGGAGCCGGTCGTGACAGGCTCACATGAGGTAGCAGTAGCTGATTATACATGGGTGGATGAAAGCCGTGAGGAGACCTATGTAAACACAGGTGAAAAGCGTGCAGTTACAATCAAAGTATGGTATCCTAAGGAAGAAGGAACTTATCCGTTAGTTGTATTTTCACACGGTTCTTTTGGAACGGCAGACAGTAATACTTCAACCTGTACAGAGCTGGCATCAAACGGATATGTAGCGGTCAGCATCGCACATCCCTATCAGGCAGCTTATGTCATGGATACAAACGGTAAAGTAACGATTGTGGATCAAAAGTTTATGAGTCAGGTCTATGACGATAACGGAGATGACACTCCTGAGGGCGAAAGTCATGTATTTAACAACAGCCGTGAATGGATGAAGATCAGAACGGGAGACGAGAATTTCGTACTGGATACCATCCTAGCGAAGGCAGAGAGTGGTGAAGAACCGTTTGCTATGGTGGATCCTGAGAAGATCGGTCTGTTTGGTCATTCTCTGGGCGGCGCAACTGCAGTAGAGCTTGGAAGGACGCGAAATGATATAGATGCAGTCATAGACATGGAAGGCTCTATGTTTGGCGAGTATCTTGATTTCAAGGATGGGGCATATGTCTATAATGATGAGGTATATCCGATTCCACTCCTTGATATGAATTCGAGAGAAGTCTATGACCAGGCGGCAGCACTTCCGGAAACAAATGGTGTTACCTATATCAATTTCCATACCGGAGAGAATGCTAAGGATTTTCATGAGGTCATCATTAATGGAATCAGTCATCTGAACTTCACGGATCTGGCAATGGTATCACCAGCACTAGCAAGCCTGATGTGTCAGGGTACTGCAAGCTCCGGTCATGCAACCGTAAACGCAAGAGTTGCTACAGAAACAATCAATGCAATCATACTTGAATATTTTAACTACTATCTGAAGGATTCCGGAGAACTGAATCTGCAGGAGGAGTATTTATAGGAAAGGAAGCTCTGCATGAAGGCATATGTGAAAAAAATCACAGACAAAGAAGCAGAACAGGTCATCATAGAGTGCGTAGAGGTGACAAATGAAGTCAGGGACATCTATACCTACGCACTGACCAAGGGCACAGAACTGTCGGGCATGTCAGGAGATCAGCTGAAAAGGTTTCGCCTCGAAGACGTCTGCTATTTTGAAGCTGTAGATGAGAAATCCTTTGCCTATACGACAGAAAATGTCTACGAACTGAAGCTGCGGCTCTATGAGATTGAACAGGCATACGAATCGTATCACTTTGTCCGATGTTCCAAGTCAGTCGTTTTGAATCTCATGCAGCTTGACGGTATCAGCCCTGCACTCAATGGCCGGTTCCTTGCGAATATGAAAAATGGCGAGAAGCTGATGATTTCCAGACAGTATGCACAGAATCTGAAGAAGATTGTGATGGGAGGTAAGTCACATGAAAGGTAAGGATTTATGGATTGAATTATTAATGACATTTTTGATCGTCACTGCCTGTGTGACAATTCTGGAAGGGGTTTTAGGCGTTATTTTCATGCCGGACACACAGCTTTCCTTTGGGGCATTCTTTTCACCACCATTATTCGGACTGCTGTCGGCACTTGCAAGTCTGATCACAGTATCTAAGAAGGAGCTGACCATCCCGCAGACCATTTTTCGTAAAATTCTTCATTTGCTGATGATTGAGGCAATGGTATTTGGTATCAATGCAGCGGTCGGAAATTTTTATGAGCCCAAGCTATGTATCACTCTGGTATTGTCAATTGCTGTCGTTTATGTTACAGTTAATTTCGTCATGTTTGTCAGCGCACAGAGAAGTGCAGTACAGTTCAACCAGAATCTGAGGCTCTTTCAGGAGCAGATGCTTCGCCAGACAAACGAGGAAAAGAAAAGCAGTCAGTAAAATACAGCAGGGTGGAGATTATGAAAAAGAAAAAAGAGAAGCCGTATCAGAAGGTTCTGAGCAGGTTTTTAAATATTAACAAAGAATCAATACCGGGGTTTATAGCCGCGGTATTATTTCTTGTCATTTCGATGGTGTTGCAATCCGGTATATCACTATGTACAGGAGATATGTTAGACGCAGTGAGTGACAGACAGATGGAGTTGTTTTTCAGACTGACGGTCATTTTATGTGTCATCCAGCTGCTGAAGCTGGTTGTGACCTATCAGGTGAATTACAGGGTCAATCATCTGAGCGAAACATGCATCAGAAGGATGCGTTCCTATACCTATGAGCATATCAGCAGGGCAAGTATGAGATGGCTGGATAATCATAAGCTGGGTGATATACTGTCACGTGTGAACGGCGACCTGAATGCTATGGTGGAGGCTGTCAATCAGTTCTTAACGTGGGAATTATCAGAATTGATCAGATTTGTAGTCTGTATGGTGATTTGTTTTGTAGTGAACTGGAAGCTGTCACTCATCAGCTTCTGCATCATTCCGATTGTAGGATATTTTCAGTTTCAGTCAGGAAAACCGATTGCCAATCTGGGAAATAAACGTTCCGTTGCCGAGGGAAAGGTCAGTGCAGTCTTTATGGATTTTCTGAGTGGACTTTCTATTTCAAAGGCATTTGGAATGGAAAGAGAAATTTCGAAGAAATATGGTGAGGCTGTTGATGAATCCGTGACGGCCAACGTTAAATCCTTTCGAATGGAATTTATTTTATTTCCACTGCAGATTCTGATGAATCTTGCACCGACATTATGCATTACAGCGATTGGCACATATTATACCCTGATGGGGCAGATGACGCTTGGTTCACTGGTAGCCTATATCATGATTGCATCAGGAGCATTTAATGCAGTCGGAGGATTATCATGGCAGGTCAGAGATATCTATAATACAATAGGAATTGCAGACCGTATCTTTGAAATCTGGGATGTGGAGACAGAACCGCAGGGCGGAAGCCTGACAGAAGGAAACTCTAAGATACCGGTGATATTTGAGCAGATCTGTTTTGGATACCAGGAGCAGACAGAGATTTTACATGGAGTGGATTTTCGGATCAACCCCGGAGAGCAGGTGGCTCTGGTCGGTACATCCGGTTCTGGTAAATCAACGATTATGAAGCTGCTTGCAGGCTTTTATGAACAGACTAAGGGCAATATTATTTTATTCGGAAATGAAAGAAGAACCTGGAGTACCGGCGTACTCAGAGAGAAGATTGCTTACGTCGGACAGGATGCTTTTCTTTTTCCGGGAACGATTCTGAGTAATGTATTAATGGGAAGAAGGAATGCCTCAGAGCAGGAGGCGATTGCCGTATTGGAGGCAGTCGGACTTGGACAGCTGGATGCATATGCTCCAATCGGAGAACGCGGCATGCTGTTATCCGGTGGACAGAGGCAGCGTGTCTGCATTGCAAGAGCTTTACTAAAGAATGCAGAGCTCGTACTTCTGGATGAACCGACGTCGGCACTTGATACGGAGTCCGAATATCAGGTTCAGGAGGCACTGGCGAAGCTGACAGCAGGAAGGACGACAATTATGATTGCTCACCGTCTGTCGGCAATTCATAATGTGGATCGTATCATCTGCCTGAGTGAAGGAAGGATTGCAGAGCAGGGAACACACGAAGAATTAATGAAAAGCAATGGAATCTATCAAATGCTGTACGAGAATCAGGTAAAGGAGGATGTGGCTTATGCATAACGAGAAAAAAGAGAAAGCCTATTCTTTACGAAGGTCAGCAGGACTTGTTTTTCGTATGTGGAATTACTGCACAAAGTACCGGTTTCGGTTCTATGCAGGCTTTTTGGTAGGAAGCCTGTCTCCGTTATTCTTTTCTTTTATGGATGCCTATATCATCCGAGCATTTACAGCAGTATGTGTTGCAGGCTCTTTTCAGTCGCTGTCTGCTACCATTATCAGAATCGCAGTCATAGATCTGATTGGCTTCATCGTGTTTCCATGGGCATTCGGGACAATCTATACTACCTATTCCCGGATTTCAGGCGTGATTCGAAAGGATATGTTTGATAAGGCACAGCGTCTGCCTGTTTCCTATATCGAGCAGATGTATTCCGGAGAGCTTGTCAGCAGACTGACTTCGGACTTTGATTCCGCAATACAGCTCGTAGCCTATCCGGGTGTCGGTCAGCATAATCCATTTTCTATTGTATTTATGATTGTGGCAATCGGGGTGATTGTGATTGTGGTCAATCCTATACTGGGTATTCTTTCGCTGCTGTTTGGCTTCATCGGAATGACGTTGATACACCTCTATACAAAACCGCTGCAGAAGAAGGAGTATCAGGTGAAGCAGGCAACCGGTGAGGCAGCACAGGGGATTGTTAACTCACTGTCAGGAGCCATGGTTTCCAGAATGTATGGACTGGATCAGCTGCTGCAGGAACAATATGAAGAGAAAACAGCAGATATCTACAGGCTTAATGTATCCTTAATCAGACGTAAATCTATTCTGAGTCTTTTTACAGATATACAGGGATTCCTGACCTTTGCCGGAGTAACGGCAATCGGTTTATTTCTTGTCTATCAGGGAATGGCAGAGATACCGGATGTGATTTTTATTGCATCCCTGCAGATGGGGATGAATGCGGAAATCGGAGAACTGGGTCAGAAATATGCAGGCCTGCAGAGATACATTGTAGGAGCAGACAGACTTTTTGCCTTTCTGGATGCCAGGCCTGAGCCGGAACGTGAGGATCTTGTGCAGCCGGATGACCAGACGGAACATGCAATTGAATTAGAGCATCTGTCCTTTACCTATGATGAGGGACAGGACATTTTCAAGGATTTTTCTCTGCAGATTAAGAAAGGTGAAAAGCTGGCTGTTGTCGGCGGCAGCGGAGGCGGAAAGACGACGTTATATAAGCTGATGCTGGAATTTGCTGTTAAGAAAAGTGGTATCATTCGTATTTTTGGTCATGATAGTGAACAGTATAGTGTCCATACGATGCGCTCCTTCTTTTCCTATGTGCCGCAGGACTGTTATTTATTTGATACAACCATTTATGAGAATGTCAGAATGGGAAGGCCGGATGCGACAGAGGCGGAAATCAAACAGGCACTGGCGGATGCATTCCTGACAGAATTTATCGAATCCCTGCCGGATGGCATGTATACGGAGATAGGAGAGCGTGGCTCAAAGCTTTCCGGAGGACAGAAACAGAGAATTGCCATTGCAAGAGCATTCGTGAAAAATGCGCCGATTATTCTGCTGGATGAAGCGACTTCTGCTCTGGATTCCAAATCGGAACAGGAGGTGCAGGAAGCACTGAATCATCTTCTGGAGGGAAGAACGAGTATCATCATTGCTCACAGAATATCAACCATTGAGAATTGTGACAGAATTATCGTGTTAGAAAAAGGAGAAGTGGCAGAGGAAGGAACCCATCAGTCTCTTCTGGAACAGGACGGGCGATACAGACAGCTGTATCTGATGCAGTTTGCATAGAAGAAAGAATGACTGAAGTAAAAGAAAGCCCCGGAATTTATATTCCGAGGCTTTCTTGATAGGTGCACCTGACGATACACATTTTATAAGCTTATTTGTTTTTAGAAGGACCATTTGGAAATCTTGAGAAATAGGACTTGGTCTCAGCCACAACGACTCCATTCAGAGCCAGCAATGCAATCAGGTTAGGGATTGCCATCAGTCCGTTGAAGATATCTGCGATGGTCCATACAGCAGATACAGTCATGAATGGCCCGATGAAGACTGCCAGTATGTATAACCAGCGATAACCTTTGACAGCGCCTGTATTACCGTTTGTCAGATATTCCAGACATTTCTCACTGTAGTAGTCCCAGCCGAGAATAGTAGTAAATGCGAAGAATACAAGGCAGATCATCAGGATAAAAGCAGCAACAGAGGATGAGAACGGAAGTCCGCGTTCAAAAGCCTTGGTCGTAACAGCAACACCCTCCAGTCCGACGTTCCATGTACCGGTAATGACAATGGAAAGACCTGTCATGGTACAGATGATCACTGTATCAATGATGGTTCCCATCATGGAAATCAGTCCCTGACGGACAGCTTCATCTGATTTGGCAGCTGCGGCAGCAATCGGAGCACTTCCGAGACCGGCTTCATTAGAGAAGATACCACGTGCAACACCCTTCTGCATAGCAACAAGAACTGCACCGAGAGCACCACCGGCAGCGGCACGTAATCCAAATGCACTTTCCACGACCTCAGCGATTGCAGCAGGAATCTTTGCATAGTTACAAATCAGAATAATCAAAGCAGCAGCAACATAAAGAATCGCCATAAAAGGAACAACCACCTCAGCTACCTTGGAAATTCTCTTGATACCGCCGATGACTACAAGACCGATGCAAAATGTAAGAATCAGTCCGGCAATGACAACAGTCCAGGAATATGGATGACCGAAGATGGTGACAGTCCATGCATTTGCCGGGTCGAAGAAGTTATTCACAGCGCTTGTAATACCATTTACCTGAGTAAAAGTACCGATTCCAAGCAGTCCTGCAATGACTCCAAAGGCAGCAAATAATTTACCGAGCCACTTCCAGTTCTTGCCCATTCCCTTTTCAATATAGTAGAAGGGACCGCCGATGATATGTCCGTCCTCGGCTACTTCTCTGTATTTTACGGCAAGCATACATTCTGCGAATTTGGTTGCTGTTCCAAGCAGAGCTGCAAGCCACATCCAGAACAGGGCACCGGGACCACCGGCTACAATTGCAGTCGCAACACCGACAATATTACCTGTACCGATGGTGGCTGACAGCGCCGTGCACAGAGCTCCGATGCTGGATACCTCTCCGTGCTCACCACTGTTATCATTTGCTATGATATAGCGGACTGCACGTGGAAGCTTGGTAATCTGTAAGCCTTTCAAACGGATTGTAAGGAAGATGCCGACAACCATAATCAGTACAATCAGCGGAATGCCCCATACCTTGTCATCAATGATCCCAAGAATCTGATTCATTGACTCGAAAAAACTGTCCAAGTTAAACATAAAGTATCCTCTCTCTCTTAAATTGCTGCAATTATTAAATAAATATAAACTCATAATAAATAAAATACCATAAAACATGGACTTCTTCAATAAAAAGTCAATTTATTTTAATTTCACTTTCTTGATTGAGATTTCTATCTATAAAGTGTATAATGCATTTATAACAATTATTCCGGTAAAGGAATCGGGGAAAACTGTACATAATAGAGGAGGTATCTGTATGGCATTCGGCAAAAAGGATCAAAAGGTTGGGTATCAGGAGGCATCAGATAATCTGATACGACTGGAGAAAAATGAAAAGATGCTTGCGGATTCTGCAAGAGAACTGTTGGATGTTGTCAGCTCTATCAGCAGCTTTGATGTTGGAATGACACATATATCCGGAAAGCTGAAGGAATATGCACAGCAGATGGCAAACGTCAGTGAGGCTAATCTTGCACTTGTAGAGGAGACGTCCGCTACCCTGACGACAGTCAAGGACAGTCTCGAGGAAACGACCAGTGCTCTTGAAAATCTGACAGAACAGTCGGAAACCATTACCGAAAAAAACGATGCAAGCAAGAAGCTTCTGACAGAGGCAAGCAAGCTGAAGGAAGATGTGGTTACAGATACACAGATTATGAATGACAAGATCGTACAGCTGGCAGATCTGGCGACTGAGGTGGAGAAGATCGTAGAAAGCGTGCAAAGCATTGCCAATCAGACAAATCTGCTCGCACTGAATGCGGCAATAGAGGCGGCAAGAGCAGGAGAACAGGGAAGAGGATTCTCGGTTGTGGCAGATGAGGTACGTAATCTGGCTGATAATACCAAACAAAACCTGGAAGGCATGCGCGTATTTGTGAAGGATATACATGTAGCAGCAGAGGAAGGCAAGGAGAGCGTAGTACGGACACTGGAATCTACCAGTCAGATGAGTGACAAAATCGATGGGGTAGCCGTTACAGTATCAGAAAATATAGAAATCATGAGCGATGTGGCTCAGAATATTGCAATCATCAACGAAACCATGCAGGAACTGAGTAAAGCTGCTGTTGATGTCAATGCAGCTCTGGAAGAGTCGGCAAATGATTCTCAGAAACTGAGCGAAATGACACAGGAAGTATATGAAGATGCATCCAAGAGCTCTGAGTATGCTCAGGGAATTGCAAAGATTGATGAAGATATGTCAGGCATTGTTTCGAATATGTTTGAAGGTCTGAATACAGGCAATAACGCCATGAGCAATGATGAACTGAAGGAAGTGCTGGAAAAGGCTCAGAAGGCACATAAGGCATGGACGGCAAAGCTGAAGAATATGGTGGATACCATGAGTCTTGATGCCCTGCAGACCAATTCAAAAAAGTGCGCATTCGGTCATTTTTATCATGCACTCAATGTGAATCACCCTATGCTGCGTGACGAGTGGATGAACATAGACGGACTGCATCATCAGGTACATAGTTCCGGCGATGAGATCATCCGGGCAATCAAGGCAAACGACAGCAGCAAAGCAGCAGAACTGTATAGAAAGACAGAGCAGGCATCAGCACAGATGATCGCAGCACTTGACCGACTGGAGCATAAGGTTGAGGAAATGAAGAGCAGACAGATTAAGATATTTGAATAGGATATAGATTTAGAAACAAACGATAAGACAGGAATTTAGGAAATGAGTAAGAGATCCAGACGAAAAAGAAAGAAAAGAATCATGCTGGGAATCAGCATAGGCCTGCCGGTTGCAATCATTGCAGTCGGCATTGCCATTGTCCTGAATATTACCGGTAAAAAAGGGACTGCCGAACAAGGTACAGAGGAGACACCTGTGATTGCAGTGCCGACCGCAACCGCAACACCGGAACCGACTCCTGAGGTGGCAGTCGAGGCTGAGCCGGTCGAGATCATAGCGGCGGATGTGGCTGACATGAATGACACAGAAGACCCGGGAGCACAGACAGAGGATGGCGAATCGGTCAATGTAACGGATGCTCTGAAAAGCAGCCAGTTTGAAACCAGTGATATGAGCATCGGAATCGATGTGGCAAAGTATCAGGGAACGATAGACTGGCCATCGGTAGCGGCATCAGGTGTTCAGTTTGCAATCATCCGCGTCGGGTACAGGACGCAGAAGACGGGAATCATATATGAAGACCCATGTGCCAAGTATAATCTGCAGCAGGCACAGGCTGCCGGACTCAAGCTGGGAGCATATTTTTTCTCTACTGCTGTTAATGAGCAGGAGGCACAGGAGGAAGCAGCGTGGGTCACGAACTATATAGCACAGTACAAGATCACATATCCCGTTGTCTATAATTGTGAAGGATTCAAATCTGCAGATTCCAGACAATATGGTCTGGATAAGAATACGAGAAGCAACTGTGCAGTTAAGTTTCTGGATTATGTAGCTGCAAAGGGATATACACCGATGTTCTATGCTGCCCGAAATGAACTGCGTGATGATACGGACTGGAATACGACAACGCTCAGCTCGAAATATAAAATCTGGGTATCACAGTATCCGGATCCTCCGTTTCCGGCAACCTCTGCTCCGGATTATACGGGATCTTATGCTATGTGGCAGTATACAAATGCGGGTGCGATATCCGGCATTAAAAAAGGTGTAGATGTCAATGTGGCATACTTTGGTTATACACAGGAGGCAGAGGCAAAGGATTCGACACCCTATGAGATGGTGGCGGCTGATCCGGAGGTCGGGATCACATTTACCGAAGTGAATGATACAGTAACAGCAAAGAGCGAGACCAATCTGCGGTCTGTACCGAGCTCGGCTGACAGCTCTACGATTGTAGCAAAGCTTGTATACGGAGATACAGCCAATCGAACCGGCATAGGCAATAACGGATGGGCACGCGTGATCTATAACGGACAGAAACTGTATGCAGTCAACAGCTATCTGACGAATGATCCAAACTATGCGGCCAATACTGTCCCTGCAGCCGCCACAAACGATGCAGCGGCACCGGCAGCAACAACAGATAAGACAGCCGATTCCCTGTATTCTCCTGTGAATGAGCTCGTGACGGCAAAGGAAGAGACAAATCTGCGAACCTACCCAAGCACAGAGACAGGACAGGTGTATGCGCTGATCAAGCATGGAGATACTGTAACGAGAACCGGAATCGGCAGCAACGGCTGGTCGAGAATATCGTATGATGGACAGACATTATATGCAGTCACGAGTTTTCTTCAGGTGGCGCAATAAGGTATCAAAACAAAAAATGTTAAATATACGCAATAAAAAGGTTGAAAATCAATTATAAGTATGTTACACTAAACTTCGCGTGAGACAGAATTAGGAGGTGTAAAAGTGGGAACTTTAAGACTCATTTTAACAATAGTGTTTATCATTGTATCGATTGCATTATCCGCAATCGTACTTCTTCAAGAAGGTAAATCGGCAGGACTGGGAGCCATCAGCGGAGCCGCTGAGACTTACTGGGGCAAGAACAAGGGACGTTCCATGGAGGGCGCACTTGTCAAGATTACCAGATACCTTGCAATCGGCTTTATGGTATTGGCAATCGTACTGAACCTGAATAGATTTTAGAAGGCGACAAACACTCTTGGATAAACAAGAGTGTTTTTTAGTTCAACAGGATTATGAATGATATGGGAGAAAAATTGAGTAATAAAAAAACAGAAAAAGAAAAGTTAATATTGGATTTTATGGGAAATGAATTATATGTCCCTATGAAGGAAAAAGAACTTGCAATTATGCTGCAGGTTAAGAAAAAGGACAGAGAAGCATTAAAAGAAGTATTGGATGCGCTGCTGGAGCAGGAGAAGATCCAGATTTCAAAAAAGGGAAAGTATTCTATTGCGGAGTCAAAGAATATTACCGGCATCTTTGCATCTACACAGCACGGCTTTGGATTTATTGAAGTAGAAGGAAGAGAACAGGATCTGTATGTTTCCGAAAAAGAAGTACACGGAGCCATGCATGGCGACACAGTAGAGGCAGCTCTGATCACGGGAAGGCATGGAAAACGCCAGGAAGCAACCATCCTCAAGGTCGTAGAGCGTGCAACGAATAAGCTTGTAGGAAAATATGAGAAAACAAAGCAGAATTATGGCTTTGTCATTCCGGATAATCAGAAATTTCTAGAGGATATCTTTGTACCGGCAGAGGCATCTATGGGGGCTGTAGACGGACATAAGGTAGTCGTGGAAATCACAGACTATGGTTCCAAACGCAAGAGTCCTGAGGGCAAAATCATTGAGATCATCGGACATGAAAATGATCCCGGTGTTGATATCATGTCAATTGTAAAAAATTATGATCTGCCGGTGGAGTTTTCGGACAAGATCATGCATCAGGTCGAAAACGTCTCCAATGAAGTCTCAGAGGCTGATATGGAGGGACGACTGGATCTGAGAGATGTATGTATGGTCACGATTGATGGAGAAGATGCCAAGGATCTGGATGATGCTGTCAGTGTTACAAAAGAAGGAAATGTATATCACTTAGGAGTGCACATTGCAGATGTCACCAATTATGTTCAGGAAAAGAGTGCATTGGACAAAGAGGCACTGGAACGAGGGACAAGCGTCTATCTGGTCGACCGTGTGATTCCGATGCTGCCGCATAAGCTGTCAAACGGAATCTGCTCGCTGAATGCAGGAGAAAACAGACTGGCACTGAGCTGTATCATGACGCTTGATGCATCAGGAAAGGTCATTGATCATAAAATTGCAGAGACCGTCATCAAGGTCGATCGTCGAATGAGCTATACTGCTGTTAATGCTGTTTTAGCACTTCATGATGAGGAACAGATCAAAGAGTATGAACCTCTGGTTCCGATGTTTGAGGAAATGGAGCAACTGGCAGCGATCCTTCGCGAAAAGCGAAAAAAAAGAGGATCGATTGACTTTGACTTTCCCGAGACGAAGATGATCCTGGATCAAGAGGGACATCCGGTGGAAATCAAGCCATATGAGCGCAATGTTGCGACAAGGATGATCGAGGAATTCATGCTGATTGCCAATGAGACGGTAGCACAGGATTACTACTGGCTGGAACTGCCGTTTGTCTACAGATGCCATGAGAATCCGGATCCGGAAAAGATACAGAAACTCGCGGTCTTTATACGAAACTTCGGATACGGGATCAAGATCAAGGATGAGGAGATCCATCCGAAGGAGCTGCAGAAGCTGCTGACGAATATAGAGGATACACCAGAGGAGGCTCTGATCAGCAGACTGACTCTGCGTTCCATGAAGAGAGCAAAGTATGCAACAGTCGGAACAGGACATTTCGGACTGGCATGCAAGTATTATTGTCACTTTACTTCGCCGATCAGGCGGTATCCGGATCTGCAGATCCACAGAATCATCAAAGAAAACCTGCGAGGCAGACTAAAGGAAAAACGTATCGAGCATTATGAAAAGATACTTCCGGAGGTTGCAAAACACTCCAGCGAGATGGAGCGCAGGGCAGATGAGGCAGAACGGGAGACAGAGAAGCTGAAAAAGGTAGAGTATATGGAAAGTCGTATCGGTGAGACCTATGAGGGTGTTATATCAGGGATTACATCATGGGGCATCTATGTAGAGCTTCCGAATACCATCGAGGGACTGGTGCATGTTTCCAGACTGACAGGCGATTACTACAGATACAACGAGAATACGTATGAAATGGTAGGAGAGGCAACACACAAGACTTATAAACTGGGTGAAAAACTTCAGGTTACCGTGAACGGAACCGATAAAGATAACAGGACGATTGATTTCATCATTGCCGAGGAGGCATAAACATGGGCAAGGACAGCATCAAACTGATTGCAAATAATAAAAAAGCATATTTTGATTATTTTATAGAGGATAAGTATGAGGCAGGCATCGCACTGAGCGGTACGGAGGTAAAGTCTCTGCGTACTGGCAAATGCAGCATCAAGGAAGCGTATGTCAGGATTGACCGTGGAGAGGTCTATATCTACGGTATGCATATCAGTCCTTATGAAAAGGGCAATATTTTCAACAAGGATCCGCTGCGTACGAGAAAGCTGCTGCTTCATAAGAGCGAGATCAATAAGCTCATGGGCAAGATCGCGCAGCAGGGATATACGATTGCTCCCCTGCAGGTCTATCTGAAGGGACGTCTGGTAAAGGTAGAGATCGGACTTGCAAAGGGCAAGAAGCTCTATGATAAGAGACAGGATATCGCAAAGAAGGATCAGAGAAGAGAAGCGGAAAAGGACTTTAAGGTGAAAAATCTTTATTAAATCATAAATATTTAACCAATGGTTTATTGTTTTTCAAGTGATTATCATGTATACTAATATCAGTACAAATCGTTTGTAAACCGTGTACCACATTGCACATAGACTATACGTGCATGCTTCGGGCTTGTACCGGTTTCGACGGGGGTTTGGAAATTAGGATAGCCATCTGTGATTCGGTATCACATAAAACAACCGAAACTTAAAATTAAACGCAAACGATAGATATTCGTTAGCAGCAGCCTAGTCTGCCGCTTGTCGGCCTTAGATAACTCGCGATCTGAGAATCCGGCATCAAATGAGCGAGGCACTTTGTCTCCAAAGCTTTGAGGGGATAAAAGAACTTATGAAGCTACTGAAGTACAGAGCCTGTCATCCGGCGCTGCACAGAGGGAATGTCAAATGAATGACTGTGATGGGAGAATTCTTAATGAAAGGGCTTTCGGACGCGGGTTCAACTCCCGCCAGGTCCATCTAAGGACAAAAGAGATCTTAAAGGATCTCTTTTTTGCTGCGTAAATATTACATAACAAATGCAAAAAACGGGATGCTTAAATCAGACGATTGCTAAGAAAACGTTAAAATAACAAAAAACAGAAGAACAATATTGAATCTTTACAACAATTCCTTATTTTGGTATAATAAATACATAATCTTGCAAATGATACGACATCAGAATCGAGGAATGCGAATGAAGAAGGACATCGGGACAGACAGCAGCGGACAATTTTCAAAGGAAGAACTGGAAAATGCTTTGGCCGAAGAACAGTTTACTGTATGGCTGCAGCCCAAATACAATTTGGCAACAGAGGAGGTATGCGGGGCAGAGGCGTTGGTACGGTGGCAGAGAAATAAAACACAAATCATTTGTCCGGAGCAATTCATAGCAGACATGGAAAAAGATAATCTGCTGTCTGAACTGGACTACTTTGTCTGGGAAAAGACCTGCCAAATCATCCATGACTGGTTTCAGGCAGGAAAGCTGCCATATGCAATTTCTGTGAATGTATCTACAGCCTCTCTTATGAATGGCCAGCTTGTCAGCTTCCTCGTAGGCCTGATTTCTAAGTATGGAATATCACCGTCCTTTTTACAGCTTGAGATTACGGAAAATGCCTATCTGCACGCGCCGGAGCATGTTGAAAATGTTATAAAGTCTCTTCATGATATCGGGTTCAGTGTCATTATGGATGACTTCGGAAGCGGTTACTCCTCCTTGAATACGTTAAAAAGAATCCAGATCGACGCATTGAAGCTGGATATGAAATATCTGCCGATCAAAGACAGAACGGAAAATGATGAGATCATACTGGTATCTGTCATTAAGATGGCAAACTGGCTCGGAATGTCGGTAATCGCTGAGGGAGTGGAGACAAGAAGGCAAAAAGATTTCCTGCAGGGAGCAGGCTGTGACAGCGTTCAAGGACACTTTTTCTCCGAAGCCATGTCACTGGAGGAGTACGAGGCGAGATATGTCTACCATACGACTGTGGTCAAAGAAACGACATCCATTGATAATAATGGAATCGTACCAAAGTTTAATATGACGATACTTGTCATTGATGATGATGAGATGAGCAGGGAAATCCTGCAGTACATCTTTCAGGAACTGTACCATGTTCATATGTGTGGAAGCGCTGAGGAAGGACTTGCATATCTGAAAAGAAATGCCAATCGCGTGAAGCTGATCTTGACAGATAACTTCATGCCCGGCATGAGCGGAATGGAATTTTTACGACACTGTAAACAGGATCAGGTGTTAAAAGTCATTCCCCAGATCATGATTACGACAAGTGACGAAACATCTGACCAGCTGGAAGCATTTCGGGCGGGAGCATATGATTATATTACAAAGCCTTTTGTTCGGGAAATCGTCATGACGAGAGTCATGCATATCATGGAGATCAGCTGCCGGACATCTATATTTGACATTATCGAACAAAAGTATAAGCAAAAACCGGAACTGGATGCAGCGACCTCATTACTGAATAAGGTTGCTTTCAGTGATCTGTCAAATCGCATCATTGAGACATTTCCGAATGAGCAGCAGGCTTTGTTTGTGATTGATATAGATGATTTTAAAAAAGTCAATGATGTACATGGGCATCTGATCGGGGATCAGATCATCCGATGCGTGGCAGATGAACTGACGAACGCTTTCAGAAAGACGGATCTGATCGGTAGATTTGGCGGTGATGAGTTTGTAGTATTGGCAACAAAGATCCAGAGTCAGGATACAGCGAAGAATAAAGCAGCAGAGATTATCAAGAACATTATGTTCAGCAGTGTCAAGCAGTTTAATATCAATACAAGCATCAGCGTAGGACTGGCTTTTTCAGAAAAAAAAGATACTCTAAACACTTTGTTCTCAAGAGCCGATAAAGCATTGTATGATGCAAAAAATACAGGTAAGGGAAAGACTGTTGTATATGGAGAGTCAATACCGCCAATCACGGACGATGATAAACCTGTTATCTTGATCTGCAGTGAGGACGAGCAGGTCTATTCGACGATTGCATTGTCTTATGGTGAGGGCGCAGGATTTATCAGAATTGAAAATGTGAATCAATTAGAACAGGCATTTAAACAATATCATTCACGTATTGTTACGGCTTGCATCGATATGCAAAAGGATATTCCACCGGAAATGGAATTTTTTCAGCAATTTTTGTTACAGAAGTCCAAAGGTGGTGGGATTCCATTGGTAGCGATTTGCAGGGAAGGAGATATGAGAAACTTAAAAGCGGCTCTGGAATTTCCGATTTATGATGTGATGGTGATACCGCCGCCAATCGGTTCAATCGAGAGAATTTTATCCAGAGCAATCATGGAAGTGGGGATTCATGAGAGGTAATAAAAACAGATTATTACAGAAATGTTAACAAAATATTAGAAAATTACGTAAAATAATTGTAAATGTATATTTATATTGAGAATATTTGTATAAAATGTTAAAATAGTAATTAATATTAGAGATGATGTCGAATCAAGTCATTTCCAGTATAAATGCTAGACGGAATAAACACAGAAAAGGGGCGATAGTATGAAGTTAAAGTCAAAGATCATGATTCTGGCATTGGTGCCTGTATTGCTGATGGGTATTATCTCATTTGTAGTAACCAAATGGCAGGTCACAAACAAAATGGAAGAAGAGGTGTATACCGGTCTTCATTCTACAGTATTATCAGTCAGAAGTGCTATGGAACTGGATGTACCGGGAGAGTATCATGTGGATGAAAACAATGAACTCTGGAAGGGCGATCTGAATATTTCACAGTCGACAGATATGGCTGATGAGATCAAAAACAATACAGGAATCGAAGTTACAGTATTTTTTGGCGACACACGTTATATGACATCTGTAGTTGCAGATGGCAAGCGGGCAATCGGTACACAGGCTACAGAAAAAGTAGTAGCAGAGGTACTGCAAGGCGGCAAGGATTACAAGGCTGATCGTGTCAATGTAGCAGGCTCAGATTTCTATGTATATTATGTTCCGATGTATCAGGAAGGAACAACGACTCCATGTGGTATGGTTTTTGCAGGAAAGAGTCAGGTTAATGTAGAAAATGAGATTAGTAAAGTTACCAATATGCTGTTTATTGCAATTGCAGTGCTGATGGTAGTATGCGGACTGTTTGCAATCCTGATGGCAAACAATATCGTCAACAGCCTGAAGAAGAGCATCGCTGTAGTAGAAGAGGTATCAAAGGGCAATCTGACAGTGTCTATGGACGAGAAGCTGCTGACACGGAAGGATGAGGTCGGCGACGTAGCACGGTACATAACGAAGTTGAAGGATGAACTAATCAAGATCATGAGCGGCATCAAGAGTCAGAGCTCTGTACTCTATACTGCATCAAGTGACCTGAACGGAACATCCAGCAGTGCAGCGGATTCTGTAGGACAGGTAGAGCAGGCAATACATGAGATCGCAGATGGTGCAACATCTCAGGCAGATGAGACGCAGAAGGCTACCGAAAATGTCATCCTGATGGGCAATATGGTAGAGGAGACAAAGGTAGAGGTAGAAGAGCTGTATAACAATGCATCAGAGATGCAGAACTCCAGCAACGAAGCTACGAAGACGCTGAGCGAGCTGAATGGAATCAATCAAAAGGCAAGAACAGCAATTGATGTCATTTATGAACAGACGAATACGACAAATGAGTCGGCAATGAAGATCAGGGAAGCAACCAATCTGATCACAGCAATCGCAGAAGAAACAAATCTTCTTTCTCTGAATGCATCTATTGAGGCAGCAAGAGCAGGAGAACAGGGTCGTGGATTTGCAGTTGTTGCAGCACAGATCCAGAAGCTGGCTGAGCAGTCTAACGAATCAGCAAGACAGATCGAGCAGATCATCACACTGTTGATTCAGGATTCTAATAAAGCCGTTGAGACGATGGATGAGGTCAGAGAGATCATGCAGCGCCAGAGTGAGAATGTAGAAAAGACAGAGCAGATCTTCTCACTGGTGAAGGATGGTATCGACCACTCTATAGACAGTGTCAATATCATTGCAGATAAGACCAAGAGTCTGGATGCGGCAAGGATAACGGTCGTAGATGTCGTACAAAACCTGACAGCCATTGCAGAAGAAAATGCAGCAGGCACAGAGGAAACCTCTGCTTCTACTGCAGAGTTCAGCAATATGGTAGGTGACATCCAGGGAACATCTGGAGAACTTCAGAACATTGCCAATACACTGGAAAGTAATTTGAGTATATTTAAATTCTAAGATATCAATCAGTTGAAAGAGGCGGCTTTTAAAGTCGCCTCTTTTATAGTATAGTTAGGGGAGAGCTCTCGTTGCGAAGCAATGAGAAGCCCCTAACAGTATAGTTAGGGGAGAGCTCTCGTTGCGAAGCGATGAGAAACCCCTAACAGTATAGTTAGGGGAGAGAGGTGGTAAAGTATGGCTGATGATAACAGAGAAGTAGACGGATTTGTATTTGCAACGGCAGCTGATGCCCAGATTGCCCGTGAAGAGATCAAAAAAATCAAATATATATCCGATAAACTGAACTACGAAGAGCCTGAATCAATACTGGAGATTTATAATAAGATGATTGCCAACAGGATATTTGTGACACCAATCGGGCAGAATTTTTTACGTGGAATGCAGATGTATCTATATGGCAACGCACAGATTGACGATTCAAAGATCATGAATATTCCTTTGTATATCATATTTGGACAAAGGGCAGGAGAACTGTCTAAACTGGACAAAATATATGTACAGCCAAAAGAAAAGAAAACTTATCATAAGCAGTATATTACCTCTGTGTGGGTGTGTATTGCCTTGGCCATTGCGATTATTTTCATGTTCACTGTTGCACTCAATGCCAAGAATCCCAATATTGTTAACTATAAGACGGCATTGGAAAATCAGTATTCTGAGTGGGAACAGGAGCTGACAGAACGAGAGGCTGCAGTGAGAGAAAAAGAAGCCAAGCTTCAGATCACTCCGGAAAATTAACACTTTATTTCACAGATTTATCATAATTATATTATATACTTGTATCAAATCCGATGAAAGCAGGTGACTCTGATGGAAAAGTATAAAATATTAGTCGTAGATGATGAAAGCAGGATGAGAAAGCTGGTCAGGGATTTCCTGGTCAAAAAGAATTTTGATGTGATAGAGGCTGCTGACGGCAGCGAAGCTCTGGATCTCTTTTATGAGACCAAAAACATTGCACTGATCATATTAGATGTTATGATGCCAAAGCTTGACGGATGGCAGGTGTGCAAGGAAATACGTGAAAATTCCAAGGTTCCTATTATCATGCTGACAGCAAAGGGAGATGAACGGGACGAGCTGCAGGGCTTTGAACTGGGTGTGGACGAGTATATCTCAAAGCCGTTCAGCCCCAAGATTCTGGTAGCCAGAGTGGAAGCAATCCTGAGAAGGTCTAATGCGGTCGCAGAGGATGATATCATGGAAGCAGGCGGCATTGTCATTAATAAAGCGGCTCATTCCGTGACGATAGACAACGAATCCATAGATCTGAGTTTTAAGGAATTTGAGTTGCTTTCTTATTTTCTGGAAAATCAGGGCCTGGCGCTATCCAGAGAAAAAATATTGAATCATGTATGGAATTATGATTATTTTGGCGATGCGAGAACCATTGACACTCACGTGAAGAAATTAAGAAGTAAGATGGGACAAAAGGGAGACTTTATCAAAACCATCTGGGGAATGGGCTACAAATTTGAGGTATCAGAATGAAACATTCTATTAAAACGCAGTTTGCATTGATATTTATTGGATTAATGACCGGCACAATTTTATTGTGCTGGTTTGTTAATAATACCTTTTTAGAGAAGGTGTATCTGCAGAATAAAGAGCATGTACTGCTGAATGCATATCGTAATATAGATACTTCGCTGACACAGAATGAGATTGAGTCTGATGATTTTAATCTGGTATTTGACCAGATCTGTTCCAGAAACAGTCTGGATGTACTGATATTGGATACAGAGACACAGGAACTGAAATCATCCATGCATGACTCAAAGCTGTTAAATGAGAGGCTGCTGGATTATCTGCTGGGTGGGAATACAGTTGCACGCGTTCTGAAACAGGGGGACAACTATATTCTCCAGACTACACAGGATCCAAGGATGAATACAGAGTATATCGAGCTGTGGGGGACTCTGGAAAACGGCAACCTGATCATAATGCGGTCTGCCATGGACAGCATCCAGGACAGCGCTGACATCTCCAATCGTTTTCTTGCGTGTATCGGTCTTGCGGCCATTATTCTGAGTGCCTTCGTGATCAGCTATGTATCAGGAAAGGTTACAAAGCCAATTTGGGAACTGGTCAGTATATCTGAGCGGATGACCCATCTGGACTTTGATGCGAAATATAAAATAGCCGGTAAAAATGAAATTGCCTTACTGGGAGATCATATGAACCAGCTGTCAACGACACTGGAGGAAACAATATCAGAACTGAAAACCGCTAATAATGAGCTGCAGAGCGATTTGCAGAAAAAAACTGAAATTGACGAGATGCGTAAGGAATTTCTGTCTAATGTATCTCATGAACTCAAAACGCCGATTGCATTGATACAAGGCTATGCAGAGGGACTGAAGGAGAGCATTCATGATGATGAGGAAAGCAAGGACTTTTATTGTGATGTCATTATGGATGAAGCCAATAAGATGAATACGCTCGTCAAGAACCTGCTCGAGCTGAATCAGATCGAATCCGGAAATGACAGTATCGTGATGGAACGCTTTGATGTGACTGAATTGATCAAAAATTGTATTCAGTCTGTAGATATATTATTAAAACAGGATGATATCAGGGTCGTATTTGATGAGGATCAGCCGGTTTATGTATGGTCAGATGAGTTTAAGACAGAGCAGGTTTTCCGAAACTATCTGTCTAATGCCATTCATTATGCTGCCGGTCAAAAGCTGATTGAGGTAAAAATAGAGAGAAATGGCGGAACTGTCAGAATCACGGTATTTAATACAGGCGATCCGATTGCAGAGGATGCGATTCCTCAGCTGTGGACGAAATTTTATAAGGTCGATAAAGCCAGAACACGTGAATACGGCGGCAGCGGTATTGGCCTGTCAATTGTAAAAGCAGTTATGGATTCCATTAACCAGAAGTATGGAGTTCAAAATTACGATAATGGTGTCGCTTTCTGGTTTGAACTGGATGGAAAATAGTTGTCAAAAGCAGATCGTTATCTTGCGGATATGGTGTTGAGGTGTTAAAATGTAGCTATCAATGCGACGGAGGATACTTATGAAGAAAGTACATGCTGTACTGTCCCTGATATTATGTGTGACACTTTTAGGCGGCTGCGGACTGATACCTGAGGTACAGCTGTCAGAAGAGGAAAGTGTACTCGTTGCCGAGTATGCAGCGGGATTATTATTAAAGTACGATCAACAGCATAACAATGGATTGATGGAGATCACGAGTGACCCGATTGTTGTGGAGACACCGGCACCGGAAGCAGATGCGGCAGTGACTGATACCACAGGAAGCGATACGGGAACAGACAACTCAGATCTGGTTGCAGGTATGACAGCAGAGGCACCCGAGCTGGCTGCGGCACTTGGAATACCTGATTTTCTTGTGACCTATACCGGATATGAAACATGTGATATTTATCCGGAACAGGAAGAGGATGAGCTTGCATTTTCCATACAGGCCAGACAGGGATATGATTTGCTGATTCTGCATTTTGACCTGACAAATCCGGGTACAGAAGCGGCTGAATGTGATGTTGTCACAAATGCACCGCTGTTTCGTGCGTTGATTAATCAGGATCTTCGCATTAATTCACAGACAACGATTCTTTTAAATGATCTGTCTGTATACAGTGGAACTCTGGAGGGTGAGGAGACGCAGGATACCGTCGTTGTATTTGAAATTGAGGAAAGTGTGACAGATCAAATCAGTCAGATAGAACTGCTTCTTGTAAGTGATGATGGCGATTTGACATATCAGTTACAATAATTGAAATATTGGTGTATTTTTTGCAAATAATCTGTTTTTTTAACGGAGTATATGTTATAATAACTGTGTACTGCTAATCAAAAGGGGAAGGTGAGCTTATGGATACTAAAATTTTATTGGAAAACGGGACAAACGAATTAGAGATACTGGAATTCAGACTGGGGGAGAATTCCTATGGCATTAATGTAGCAAAGATTCGTGAAATCATTCCGTATCAGCCTGTCACACCGGTACCGAATGCACATCCGAGTGTAGAAGGAATCTTTATGCCGCGTGATATTATGATCACGGCAATCAGTTTATATAATTGCCTGCAGAAGGGTGAGAGCAAGCCGGAGGGATTGTTTATCATAACGAATTTTAATAAGCTGGATGTAGCTTTTCATGTAGATCAGGTAATCGGAATTCATCGTGTATCGTGGACAGATATTATAAAGCCGGGCGCTACGGTTAATTCCGCAGAAGATGGAATCTCCACCGGTATTGTAAAGCTGAATGACAGACTGGTCATTATATTGGACTTCGAAAAAATCGTGACGGATATCAGCCCTGAGACAGGGTTGAAGGTAACGGAAATCGATGCTCTCGGTGAGAGAACCAGAAGTGATGTGGCGATTGTGATTGCTGAGGATTCAGCTCTTTTAAATAAACTGATTGGTGATTCATTGACAAAAGCCGGTTATGTGAATCTGACCAAGAAGGAAAATGGACAGGAAGCATGGGATTACATACAGATGTGCGAAAAAGAAGGCACACTTTCAAAGCATGTACAGTGTGTGATCACTGATATAGAGATGCCTCTGATGGATGGACACAGACTGACAAAGCTGATCAAGGGAAATGATGCCACTAAAACGGTACCTGTTATCATATTCTCATCTCTGGTAAATGAAGAGATGAAACGTAAGGGTGAAGCTCTTGGTGCAGATGCCCAGCTGTCAAAGCCGGAGATCGGAAATCTGGTAAAAGAGATTGATCATTTAGTGCTTCATTAATGATATGATTATTAGAACTGTAAATATAGATTCATATTGAGGTCGGGATATATTCCCGACCCCTTTTTGGAAATGTATACGGAGGAACCAGACCTGTGAGTACAAGTGAAGAATATCTGGAGCAACTGCTGAAATCTGTATCGGAACCGCAGTCAGAACCGGTTATCGAAGAAGAACCGA